>JBDTQF010000029.1:0-23614 GCA_039932275.1 Burkholderiales bacterium | reverse complement strand
GGCGCGACGTGATGGGCGCCGCCCAGACCGGCACCGGCAAGACCGCCGCGTTTTCATTGCCGCTGTTGCAGAAGATGATGCGGCATGAGAACGCCAGCGCGTCACCGGCGCGTCACCCGGTGCGTGCGCTGGTGCTGGCACCGACCCGCGAACTGGCGGACCAGGTGGCCGTGAACGTCAAAACCTACGCCAAGCACACGCAACTGCGCGTGGCCTGCGTGTTCGGCGGCATCGACATGGCACCGCAGACGGCCGAGCTCAAGCGCGGCGTCGAAGTGCTGATCGCCACCCCGGGGCGCCTGCTTGATCACATCCAGATCAAGAACTGCCAACTGGGACAGGTCGAGTACGTGGTACTGGACGAAGCCGACCGCATGCTCGACATCGGCTTCCTGCCGGATCTGCAGCGCATCCTGAGCTACCTGCCCAAGCAGCGCCAGACGCTGCTGTTCTCGGCCACGTTCTCGCCCGAGATCAAGAAGCTGGCGCAGAGCTACCTGCAGGACCCGATCCTGGTCGAGGTGGCCCGGCCCAACGCCACGGCCACGAACGTCGAGCAGCGCTTCTTCAGCGTAGCCGACGACGACAAACGCCGGGCCATCCAGCACCTGATGCGTGAACGCTCGATCACCCAGGCCCTGGTGTTCGTCAACTCGAAGCTGGGAGCGGCACGCCTGGCACGCAATTTCGAGCGCGACGGCTACCGCACGGCCGCTCTGCACGGCGACAAGTCGCAGGATGAGCGGCTGAAGGCGCTGGACGCCTTCAAGCGCAACGATGTCGATGTGCTGGTGGCCACCGACGTGGCCGCCCGCGGGCTGGACATCGTCGACCTGCCGGCAGTCTTCAACTACGACATCCCCTTCAACGCTGAAGACTACGTGCACCGCATCGGCCGCACCGGCCGCGCCGGTGCCTCGGGCTTGGCCGTATCGCTAGCCACGCGGGACGACACCCGGCTGATCTCCGACATCGAAAAGCTCATCAAGAAGAAGATCGAGCTGGAACCCCTGGAGATAGATGATCGGCGGCCGCGCCGTCCGAGGCGCGAAGCCGAGGACGAGCCCGTGGTTGCCAGCGAACCTGCTGCGCCGCCCCGAAGCCCGCGGCCCACGCCCACGTCCACCCGGGGCGCCCCCGTCGACCCATTTTTCAACAAGCCGTATGAGTCGGACCCCGAGGCTGCACCGCCAGCCTGGGACAGCCAGGCCCCGGCGGCGACCCAGGCCCGCTCCGGCCTGGGTCGCCACATCAAGCCCAAGCGCAAGGTTGCGGCACTGCTGGGCGGCGGCAACTAGTCCGCTGCCACGAATGGGCGCTGTTGCCCAGTACCCTGTCAGGCCAGGAACGAAAACACCGCCGGCACGTCCGACGCAAGCGCGAAGGTCGCTTGGCGCCACGCGGTCACCTGCTCCGTACGGGTGACCCCCTGCGACAAGGTCAACCCGCTGCTGACGCTGAGCCAGGTCTGCGGCGCCAGCGTCGCCACCAGGGCCTGCAGCAAGGCCTGGTTGCGGTAGGGTGTTTCGATCACTAACTGCGTCTGCTGCAAGCGTCGCGACGAGGCCTCCAGCTCGCGCACCCGCTGGGCACGGGCGGCCGCGTCGGTGGGCAGGTAGCCGACGAAGGCAAAGCTCTGGCCATTGAGTCCGCTGGCGGCCAGCGCCAACATCAGCGACGAAGGACCGGACAGCGCCACCACGGGCACCCGCAAGGCATGCGCGGCCCGTACCAACGCCGCACCCGGGTCGGCCACCGCCGGCAACCCGGCCTCCGAAACCAGGCCAATATCAGCGCCCGCAAGTGCCGGCGCCAGAAAGGGCCGCAGATCGCCGGGGTCGGCCGAATTGGCGCGGCCCTTGGGCGGACGCGGCAACTCACGGATGTCGATCTCCTGCAATGCGCCGCTCAGCGGCACCGTCTGGTTCACCCGCTTGAGCAGGCTGCGCGCGCTCTTGGCGTTCTCAGCCACCCAATACCGCAGGCCTGCGGCCACATGCAGCACCCCCAGCGGCAGGACCGTTTGCAGATCAGGCGGGGCATCGGCATCGCGCCAGGTGCCCATGTCCAGCGTGTTCGGAACCAGATAAAGCCGGCCGATCGCGGCAACGGGGTCGCCCATGGTCAGCCTTGCCCCAACACAGTCAGCGGGTCGAGCCCCGCTTCGCGCAGCAGCGTGCAAGTGGAAATCAAAGGTAGGCCGATCAGGGCCGTCGGGTCGTTGGAGTCAATGGCCTCCAACAGGGCAATGCCCAGGGTCTCGCACTTGGCGCTGCCTGCACAGTCGTAGGGCTGCTCAAGCCGCAGATAGGTTTCGATGTCCTGGTCGCTCAGCGCCCTGAACCGCACGGTGACCGGGACACGCACGGTGCGTGCATACCCCATCAGCGGCCGAACCACAGCCACGGCGGTATGGAACACCACCACCCGACCGCGCATCGACTGCAGCTGAGCCACCGCACTGGCATGATCGCCTGGTTTGCCGATGGGTTGACCCTCCAGCTCCGCCACCTGGTCAGATCCGATCACCACCACATCATCGCCAACGCAGGCGGCCGCCACTGCCCGGGCCTTGGCCAAGGCCAGACGAACGCTCAGCGCGGCCGGCACCTCGCTGGGCAAGGGCGTCTCATCCACGGCGGGGGACGACACGTCGAACGGCAGCCTCAGGCGGGACAGCAATTCGCGCCGGTAGCGCGAAGTCGATCCGAGGATGAGCCGGGGTGCGGCGTTGGCATTTGAAGGGGGCTGGGCCATACCCGGATTGTCCACCGGCACGCCCCTTGGCCACCACAACCGCCCCCGTACACTGCCGCCGCATGACAGCACAAAAGTTCCTGCCCGGCCGGCTTGACGTGCGGGCATTCGCCACGGCCGGTGCGTCGATCCACGGCGAGCTGCCTGTCGCGCAACTGAGTCGGCTGAGCCTCAGCCTGCACACGCAAGCAACCGACCAGCCCCCGCCAGCAGTGACATGGTCCGCCACGGGCGAAGCGCGCAAGCGCCAGGTCGGTGGCCCCGAACCCTGGATTCATTTGCAGGCCAGCGTGGTGGCGCCGTTGACCTGCCAGCGTTGCCTGCAGCGAGCAGATGAGCCGCTCGATGTGGACCGCTGGTTTCGCTTTGTCGGCAGCGAGGAACTCGCCGCCGAGTTGGATGAACAGAGCGACGATGACGTGCTGGTCGAAAGCCGTGTGTTCGACCTCCTGGCCTTGATCGAAGACGAGCTGTTGCTGACCATGCCCATGGTGCCCATGCATGACCAGTGTCCCGCGGCACCACGGCACGCCCAGGCGTCGGTGGCCCACCTCGACGCCGATCCCGTAGCCCCGAAACGCCAGCCGTTCGCGGCGCTGGCCGCGCTGAAAACCGGGCGCCTGCCGAAGGAAGAAGGCGACGACTGAGCCGCCCTCTACCGGCAGCCGCTCCATGTTGTTATACTCGCAGGCTTTTCACCGGACCGAGCTCAGGAGTCCAAAATGGCCGTTCAACAAAACAAGAAGTCGCCTTCCAAGCGTGGCATGCACCGCTCGCACAACGCCCTGAGCAATCCGGGCATCGCGATCGAGCCCACCACCGGTGAAGTGCATCTGCGTCACCACATCAGCCCAACCGGGTTCTACCGCGGGCGCAAGGTTCTGAAGACCAAGGCCGACGCCTGACATCGGCCCGGACGCTCAGGCGTCCATGCCGATGGGTCTGCACGGACGGCGCGGCCTATGCGCCTGCGCAAGCAGGCGTGAGCTGACTCGGGTCACCGAACTCACCCTGATGGTCCTTTCCCTGCGATCAGGCATGATGTATTTCGGTGCCGACCGACTCTAGCCGCCTTGGACAACACACCTACTCCGCCGGCCAGACCGCTGCGCATTGCGGTCGATTGCATGGGTGGCGACCATGGTCCCTCCGTCATTCTGCCGGCCTGTCAGAGCTTTCTGGCCCGCCACCCGACCGCGGAACTGATCCTCGTCGGCCAGGCTGAGACCTTGAGGGACGCCGCGCGTTGGCCTCGCTGTACCGTGGTGACAGCCACCGAGGTCGTCGCGATGAACGACACAGTGGAGGTGGCGCTGCGCAAGAAGCGCGATTCTTCGATGCGCGTGGCCATTCAACAGGTCAAGCCGGTGGACGGCCACAGCGCTGCCGATGCCTGCGTGTCGGCCGGCAATACCGGCGCGCTGATGGCAGTGGCCCGCTACGTGCTCAAGACGCTGGATGGCATCGATCGCCCCGCCATCGCCAGCCTGCTGCCGAATGAAAAGGGCGGCTATACGAAGGTACTGGATCTCGGCGCCAACATCGATTGCACTGCCGAGCACCTGTTGCAATTTGCGGTGATGGGCAGCGCCCTCGTGACCGCCCTTGACGGCACCGACAGCCCCACCGTGGGCTTGCTCAATATCGGCGAAGAGCTCATCAAGGGCAACGAGACCATCAAACGGGCCGGCGAATTGCTGCGTGCCGCAGCGCAGGCCGGTCATTTGAACTTCCAGGGCAACGTCGAAGGCAACGACATTTTCAAGGGCACGGTCGACCTGGTGGTCTGCGACGGTTTTGTCGGCAATGTGGCACTGAAGACCGCTGAAGGTGTTGGCACGCTGGTGCTCAACGGACTCAGGCAGGAGTTCACCGGCAGCCTTTACGGCAAGCTGGCCGCGATCATCGCGCTGCCGGTGCTCAAGCGCTTCAAGGACCGGCTGGATCACCGCCGCTACAACGGTGCCGCCCTGCTGGGCCTGCGCGGGCTGGTCTTCAAAAGCCACGGCTCCGCCGATGTCTACGCCTTCGGCCACGCCCTCGACCGCGCTTATGATGCAGCCCGCAACGGCCTGCGAGACCGCGTACACGATCGCATCGTCGAGACCCTGCAGGCCATGCCCGGCTCGCAGCCGGATGCAGCACTCCCAGGCCATGCGCCGCTTCTCCCTTCAACCGTCGGCGCCAATACCGCACGCCAAGCTGCATGACCACGAACGTCACGCCCTCTACGCCCCGCTACTCACGCATCACCGGCACCGGCAGCGCTCTGCCTGCTCGCCGGCTGACCAACGCCGACCTGGTTGCCGAACTGGGCAGCAAGGGCGTCGAGACTTCCGACGACTGGATCGTCGAGCGCACCGGCATCCGGGCCCGTCATTTCGTCGATGCGAACACCCATGCCAGCGACCTCGGCACCGAAGCCGCCCGCAACGCATTGGCTGCGGCGGGCATGAACGGCGCCGACATCGACCTGATCATCGTCGCAACCTCGACCCCGGACATGGTGTTTCCGTCGACCGCATGCATCGTGCAGCGCAAGCTGGGCATCATTAATGGCTGCCCCGCCTTCGACGTGCAGGCCGTGTGCTCGGGCTTCATCTACGGGCTCACCGTCGCCGACGCCATGATCCGTGTCGGCAGCGTGCGCAACGCCCTGGTGATCGGCGCGGAAGTGTTCTCGCGCATCCTCGATTTCAACGACCGCACCACCTGCGTGCTGTTTGGTGATGGCGCGGGAGCGGTGGTGCTCTCGGCCAGCGACACCCCCGGCATCCTGGCCACCGACCTGCATGCCGACGGCCGCCATGTCGAGTTGCTATGCGTGCCGGGCACCGTGTCGGGCGGGCAGGTGCTGGGTGATCCGCTGCTCAAGATGGATGGCCAGGCCGTGTTCAAGCTGGCCGTCAATGTGCTCGAAAGCGCCGCCCGGGCCACGCTGGCCAAGGCCGACCGCCAAGCCCAGGACATCGACTGGCTGATCCCGCACCAGGCCAACATCCGCATCATGCACGCCACGGCGCGCAAGCTGAAGTTGCCGTTCGACAAGCTGGTCGTCACGGTGGATCAGCACGGCAACACCTCCGCGGCCTCGATTCCTCTGGCGCTCGATCAGGCCGTGCGCCAAGGCCAGATCAAACCCGGCCAGACGCTCATGCTCGAAGGCGTCGGAGGTGGGTTCACCTGGGGCGCCGTGCTGGTGGACTTCTGACGCTGGCGCACCCAGCCCATCCGCCAGCCCTCGCTGCCCGTCGTCCGCTTTTGTTGCTCCGCCCTTGAATCACACCATGACTGCGTTCGCCTTCGTCTTTCCCGGTCAGGGCTCCCAAGCGGTGGGCATGCTCACGGCCTGGGGCGACCATCCCGCTGTGCGCGCCACGCTTGAAGAAGCCAGCAGCGCGCTCGGCGAAGACGTTGCCCGCCTGATCGCCGAAGGCCCGAAAGACCTGCTCGATCTGACCACCAACACCCAGCCGGTGATGCTCACCGCCGGCATTGCCTGCTACCGCGCCTGGTTGGCCGAGACCGGGCGCGTGCCCGCAGCGCTGGCGGGCCATTCGCTCGGCGAGTACAGCGCCCTGGTCGCGGCCGAGGCCCTGACGCTGGTCGATGCCCTGCCGCTGGTGCGCCTGCGCGCCCAGGCCATGCAGGACGCCGTGCCGGTGGGCGTGGGCGCCATGGCCGCGATCCTCGGGCTCGACTCAGCCGCCGTGCAGGCCGGCTGCGCCGAGGTGGCCGCGGCCAGCGGCGAGGTAGTGGAGGCGGTCAACTTCAACGATCCCAAGCAGACCGTGATCGCCGGCACCCAGGCCGGTGTCGACAAGGCCTGCGAACGCCTGAAGGCGCTGGGCGCGAAGCGCGCCCTGCCGCTGCCGGTATCGGCGCCCTTCCACTGCAGCCTGATGAAGCCCGCTGCCGAGCGTCTGCGCGAGCGTCTGGTGTCCATCGCCATCGCGGCACCCAAGGTGCCAGTGATCAACAACGTCGATGTGAAAACCGAGAACGACGCTGCCGCCATCCGCGATGCGCTGTACCGCCAAGCCTTCGGGCCGGTGCGCTGGGTCGAGGTGATCCAGGCGCTGAAGGCGCGCGGTGTGCAGCAGGTGATCGAGTGCGGCCCGGGCAAGGTGCTGGCTGGCATGGTCAAGCGCATTGACAGCGAACTGGTCAGCGCCAGCCTGTTCGACCCCGCCAGCCTGGCCGAAGTGAAAGGGCTGCTGGCATGAGCACGACAACGCCGCAGGTCGCGCTGGTCACCGGTGCCAGCCGCGGCATCGGCCGTGCCATTGCCGCCACGCTGGCCGGTCGCGGCTACACCGTCATCGGCACCGCGACCTCCGCGCCCGGTGCCGCAACCATCACCGAGGCACTGAGCGCACACGGCGGCCGGGGCCTGGTGCTCAACGTCACCGACAGCGCCGCACTGGATGCTGCGATCGACGCCATTGTCAAGGAATTCGGCGGCTTGCATGTGCTGGTCAACAACGCCGGCATCACGCGCGACATGCTGGCCATGCGGCTCAAGGACGAGGACTGGGACGAGGTGATCGACACCAATCTGAAAGCCGTCTTCCGCGCCTGCCGCGCCGCGATCCGGCCGATGATGAAGCAGCGCTTCGGCCGCATCATCAACATCACCTCGGTGGTGGGTGCCGCTGGCAACCCCGGCCAGGCCAATTACTGCGCGTCGAAGGCCGGCGTGGCTGGCATGACGCGCTCGCTGGCGCGCGAACTGGGCAGCCGCAGCATCACCGTCAACTGCGTGGCTCCCGGCTTCATCGCCACCGACATGACCGACGAGTTACCCGAAGCGCAGAAGCAAGCGCTATTGGGGCAGATTCCACTGGGCAAGCTGGGTTCGCCGCAGGACATTGCGGAGGCCGTGGCCTTCCTGGCCTCCGAACAGGCCGGCTACATCACCGGCACCGAGTTGCATGTCAACGGAGGCATGTTCATGAGCTGATCCCGCGTGGATCGGCTGCGCCTGCGGTTTCGTCTTCGCCCTGCGCGAACCCGCCGGCCCCACCGGCCTCTGCAAGAGGTCGTAACGGGACACCGTAGAATCGCAGGCTGTTTTTTGCACCATTCCTCCTGGAGGAGAAGTCATGAGCGACATCGAAGCACGCGTCAAGAAAATCATTGCTGAGCAACTCGGCGTGGCAGAACCGGAAGTCACCAACGAGAA
The DNA here is from genome assembly GCA_039932275.1 of Burkholderiales bacterium. GTDB lineage: Bacteria > Pseudomonadota > Gammaproteobacteria > Burkholderiales > Burkholderiaceae_C > Sphaerotilus. Next base: position 15,672 of record JBDTQF010000029.1, on the reverse strand, counting down.
GGCCTTCGTCGCCGACCTTGGCGCCGACTCGCTCGACACCGTCGAATTGGTGATGGCCTTGGAAGACGAGTTCAGCATCGAAATTCCCGACGAAGAAGCCGAGAAGATCACCACCGTGCAGCTCGCCATCGACTACGCCAAGGCGCACGTCAAGGCCTGAGCCCCACGGCATCCGCTTCCTCTTTCCCCTGCATTCCCTCAGCGCATGACCCGTCGTCGCGTCGTTGTGACAGGCCTTGGCCTGGTCACCCCCATCGGCAACACCGTGGCCGAGTCCTGGACCAACCTTCTGGCCGGGCAGTCCGGCATCGCCAAGGTGACGCGGTTCGATCCGTCGCCCTTGAGCGTGCAGTTCGCCGGTGAAGTCAAGGGCTTCAAGATCGAGGATTACATCCCCGCCAAAGAAGCCCGGCACATGGATGCCTTCATCCACTACGGCATTGCCGCATCGCTGCAGGCCATCCGCGACGCCGGTCTGCCGGAAGGTGCGGCGTTGAGTGAAGAGCAGGCCGAGCGCATCGGCGTGATGGTGGGTTCGGGCATCGGCGGGCTGCCGATGATCGAAGGCACGCACGCCGAGTACGCGGCGCGAGGGGCACGGCGCATCTCGCCGTTCTTCGTGCCGGCCTCGATCATCAACATGATCTCAGGCCATGTCTCGATCATCTGCGGCTTCAAGGGCCCCAACCTGGCCATCGTGACGGCCTGCACCACCGGCCTGCACAGCATCGGCTTGGCGGCGCGGCTCATCGAATACGGCGAGGCCGATGTGATGGTCGCCGGCGGTGCGGAATCGACGGTATCTCCGCTGGGCATTGGCGGCTTTGCCTCGGCCCGGGCTCTGTCGACCCGCAACGACGACCCGCAGACGGCTTCACGCCCCTGGGACAAGGACCGCGACGGCTTCGTGCTGGGCGAGGGTGCCGGTGTGATGGTGGTCGAGGAGTACGAACACGCCAAGAAGCGCGGCGCGAAGATCTATGCCGAGATCACCGGCTTCGGCATGACCGGCGACGCGTACCACATGACCGCGCCCAGCGTCGACGGCCCCAAGCGTTCGATGCAGCTGGCCCTGCGCAACGCCGGCCTCAATGGCGACGCAGTGCAGTACGTCAATGCCCACGGCACCTCCACCCCGCTGGGCGATGTCAACGAGACCAATGCGATCAAGCTGGCCTTCGGCGACCATGCCAAGAAGCTGGTGGTCAACTCGACCAAGTCGATGACCGGCCACCTGCTCGGCGGCGCCGGCGGCATCGAGTCGGTGTTCACCGTGCTGGCGCTGCACAACCAGGTGTCACCGCCCACCATCAACATCTTTAACCAGGATCCGGAATGCGACCTGGACTACTGCGCCAACACGGCGCGGGAGATGCGCATCGACGCGGCGGTGAAGAACAACTTCGGCTTCGGCGGCACCAACGGCACGCTGGTGTTCCGCCGCACTTGACCACGCGTACCCGGCGGCGCCATGCACTCGGCGCCCCCCGTTGGCATTCACTGCATCGATGGCGGGCACGACCGGTGGTGGCTTGTCGGGTGGCTGGCGGCCAGCCTGGCGGCCTTCGGCGTCTCGCTGCTGTGGTGCGGCCTTCACTGGCCGTGGGACAACGCAGCCATGCGCGTCGCCCGGGCCTTGTCGCCCGCGCTGTGCCTGCTGCTGAGCGCTGCGGGCCTGCACCGTGCCTGGCACATCACCCGCCAAGGCTGGCAACTGCGCTGGGATGGGCAGTGCTGGTGGTGGCACCTGCCGGCGCAGGTGCTTGACGCTGATGCCGGACAGGTGCGCGTCGCGGTTGATCTGGGCGGGTGGCTGCTCTTGCATTTCCGACCCGACCCCGTATCTATGCGTCGGCGAGGCACCTCGGCCGGTACGTGGTTGACCGCCTCGCACACCCGCTACCCCAGCGAATGGCATCTGCTTCGCTGCGCGGTATATTCGCCGCGCCCGGCGGCCCCGGCCATGCCGGCAGCCACCCACCACCCGGGCGTCTCGTGCCCCGCCACTGCCCCCGATGAGCGCTGACGCCGACCTACTGTTGATCGAACGCGTCAAGCGCGGCGACAAACAGGCTTTCGAGATGCTGGTCGTCAAATACCAGCGACGCATCCAGCGCCTGATCGGCCGCATCGTGCGCGATGTTGATCTGGTGGAAGACATCGCCCAAGAAACCTTCATCCGGGCCTACCGCGCATTGCCCCAGTTCCGCGGCGACAGCGCCTTTTACACCTGGCTGTACCGGATCGCCGTCAACACCGCCAAGAAGGCGGTGTCCGATCTGATGCGAGACCCCGTCATGACCGAATCGGCTTTGGTGAGCCGAGATGAGGACGGCGAGGAAACTTCGCGTGTCGGACAGGAACTAACCCACACCGAAACACCCGAAGCCGTACTGGCAAGCCGCGAGATCGCTGCCACGGTCAATGCCGCGATCGACGCCCTGCCGGATGATCTTCGTCAGGCCATCTTGTTGCGTGAGGTAGAAGGTCTTTCTTATGAAGAAATCGCCAGTGCGATGGGCTGTCCCATCGGTACGGTTCGGTCGCGGATCTTTCGCGCCCGTGAGGCCATCGCGGTGCGGCTGCGGCCCTTGCTGGATACCAAGAAGGGACAACGCTGGTGATCTGTTCCTGTACGGTTTTGGAGTGTTCCGATGAATGAGCGCCTCCCCCTCGATGAGGATACCGGCCGGCTGGCACTGTCCGTGACCGCCGACGGTGAATGCGAAACCACCGAACTGGATCTGAGCTGCAGCCGTTGGCGCATGGATGAACAGGCCCGGCGCGATTGGCATACTTATCACCTGATCGGCGATGTGCTGCGCTCGGACGAACTGGGACACCCTGCGCACAGCGGGTTACTGGCGCGTGTGCGGGTCGAACTCGCCAACGAGCCTGCGCTGCTGGCACCCGCACTCCCGCCGGCCCAGATCAGCCGCAGCCAGGCCGTTCAGCGTGCACTGCGCCGCTGGGGCGCGCCCCTGGGCATGGCCGCCGGTGTGGCCCTGGTGGCCAGCGCGGTCTGGGTGACGCGTCCCGACACCGCCGTGGAAGTCGCCTCGACGCAGGAGCTGGCCCGCAGCAGCGCGCCCGCCAATGCCCAGGCTCAGGCCCAGGCCGCCCAGTTCGAGCGCTATGTCTCGGCTCACAAGCGACACCAATCGGCGGCCCTGCAAGGCCCCACAGCCGGTTATCTGCGCAGCGCGGTGTATGACTCGTCGAACGATCGCTGAGCGGGCGTTCAGCGGACGCGGCCCACGCTGGCGGACGTGGGCGTTGATCAGCGCCTGCGCCGCGTTGTTGCCCATCGCCAGCCTGGCCGCAGGCCCGGAACCGGTCGGGGCCACGGACCTGCCCGCTGTGTTCAAGCGTGTGCAGGAAGCCAGCCATCGTCGCAGCTTCAGTGGCACGTTTGTCGTCAGCGCCGCAGGGGTGCTGTCGAGCTCGCGCATCGTGCACCTGTGGGACGGGCGCGACCAATACGAGCGCATCGAAACCCTCGACGGCCAGATGCGCCGCCTGTACCGGCACAACGAAACCGTGCACGTGGTGTGGCCAACGGCACAGGAAGCATCGATCCAGCAGATTGATCCAGTGCCCGACTTTCCCACGCCGCTCGGCCGCGCCCTGCCGGCCGGTGCTTCGGCGTATAGCGTGCAGCCACAGGCCAACGATCGCATCGCCGGCCTCGAAGCCCAGGTCGTCACGCTCAAACCGAAAGACGCCTACCGCTACGCCCAGCGCTGGTGGCTGGAGCGCGAGACCGGGTTGCTGCTGCGCGCCGATCTGCTCGACGAACGCGGCGAGGTGCTCGAATCCGCAGCTTTCTCGGAGCTGCAGATGGGCAGCAAGGTGTCGGCGCTACAACTGCAGCAGGAGATGAACCGGCTCGACGGGTACAAGGTTTTGCGGCCAATCCTGACCCGCACGGACCTGGAGCGTGAAGGCTGGGGACTGGCCAAGCCGGTGCCGGGTTTCGAGGCGGTGAGCTGTGTGCGCCGAGCCCCCCTCACCGGTGTGCGCGAAGCCCTTGGCACCGCCCCGTCGGCGTCGGCGTCCGCATCGGCGCCGGCCGCAGCGGGTAAACCGCTGTTGCAGGCGGTGTTCAGCGATGGGCTGACGCACGTGTCGTTGTTCATCGAACCGTACGACCCAGCGCGCCACCGCAGCGAGGCGCTGATGACTGCCGGCGCGACGCATGCTATGGCACGCCGTTCCGGCGAGTGGTGGATCACCGCCGTCGGCGATGTCCCTGCCCTGACACTCAAACAACTGGCAGACGCGCTGGAGCGCCGCAAGCCTTGAAATTGCCAACGCGGGCCCGACCATCGGTCGGCCCGATTACGTCCCTTGAGGAGGATCCCCATGCCTGATGCTTCCGCTGTCCGCCTGCCGCGGGCACGCACCTGGCTGGCGGCTGGCTGCGCCGCGCTGATCGGCGCCACGCTGGCCGTCGCGCTGGTGTCGCATCCGCTGGCTTCCGCCCAATCGTCCAACACCGGCCAGCTCGCCGCAAGCCTGACGCCCGCAGCGCCGAACAGCCCGGCCACGGCCCGCGGGCTGCCGGACTTCACCGATCTGGTCGATCAGGTCGGTCCTGCGGTCGTCAACATCCGCACCACCGAAAAGGCCCGTCCGCCCAGCGGCCAAGGCGCCGAGACGGACGAAGACATGCAGGAGTTCTTCCGGCGCTTCTTCGGCATGCCGGCGCCTCGCCAGGCGCCACGTCGCAATGCGCCGGCGCAGCCGCAAGAAGAGCAGATCCAGCGCGGTGTCGGCTCCGGCTTCATTGTGTCGTCCGACGGCTATGTGCTGACCAATGCCCACGTAGTGGACGGTGCCGACGAGGTGACCGTGCGGCTGACCGACCGACGCGAGTTCAAGGCACGCATCATCGGCGCCGACAAGCGCACCGACGTCGCCGTGGTCAAGATCGACGCCACCGGCCTGCCGGCGGTGCGCTTGGGCGATGTCGCACAGCTCAAGGTCGGCGAATGGGTCATCGCCATCGGCTCGCCCTTCGATCTGGACAACTCGGTCACGGCGGGCATCGTCAGCGCCAAGGCGCGCGACACCGGCGACCTGGTGCCCTTCATCCAGACCGACGTGGCCATCAACCCCGGCAACTCCGGCGGCCCGCTAATCAACATGCGCGGCGAGGTGGTTGGCATCAACTCGCAGATCTACAGCCGCTCCGGCGGCTACATGGGCATCTCGTTCGCCATCCCGATCGACGAGGCCCAGCGCGTTGCCGACCAGCTGCGCAGCAACGGCCGTGTGATCCGTGGCCGCATCGGCGTACAGATCGGCGAAGTGACCAAGGACGTGGCCGATTCGCTCGGCCTGCCCAAGCCGGCCGGCGCACTGGTGCGCGGCGTAGAAAGCGGCGGCCCGGCCGAGAAGGCCGGCGTCGAGGCCGGCGACATCATCACCGGCTTCGACGGGCGCCCCATCGACAAGTGGAACGAGCTGCCGCGTGTTGTTGGCAGCACCAAGCCCGGCTCCAGCAGCAGCCTGCAGGTCTGGCGGCGCGGTGCCACCAAGGACCTGCGCATCACCGTGGCCGAGCTTGAAGTCGAGAGCACCAACAAGAGTGAGCCTGCCGCCGCACCACGCCCTGCGCCCAGCGCCATCGCCACCGCAGTCGGCCTGACGGTGGCTGACCTCACCGACACGCAAAAGAGCGAGCTCAAGATCAAGGGCGGCGTGCGGGTGGAAGCAGCCGACGGCTTGGCCGCGCGCGCCGGCCTGCGCCCCGGTGATGTGATCCTGAGTGTGGCCAACACCGACATCACCAGCGCCAAGCAGCTGGAAAGCGTGCTGGCCAAACAGGCCAAGGACAAACCCATCAGCGTGCTGTTTCGCCGCGGCGAATGGGCGCAGTACGCCGTCATCCGGCCCCGCAGCTGACCCCCACGGCAATGCCCTGAGGCCCACTGGGTTGTCAGGTCTTTCCACATCGAGGAATCGGGGACGGCGGCGCCTCGCGCCGAGACGATCTCTATGTGAGCGTTCACCTGCAAGAATGGTCTGCAAGCGAGCACTGACATACACTGACACCTTCAGATTGAGTGCATCTGACGACGCAATCCCCACCGTCCGACCTCGACTGGCGTGTTTTTTCAGCGCCAGTAGATAAAAAGGGATAGCTTTTTCATGGCAGCCCATTCGCCTAAAGTCCTGTGAATAAACTGTTGAAACAATTTATTGTTGGGCCAGTGCAACGCGCTGATAACAAGCATTGGCGCGGCTTGCGGCGAGGTGTCTTTGGCTACAATGGGGGCCCAACAATGCAGTTGCCATACGTTTTTGTTGGAAGGCGCGTCATCTCTTGGACGTGCCTTTTTTTTGTTTGCCGTCGCACTTCGCGACGCGACGTATCGGTGCCTTGCATGTGCCTGCATCGGCAGGCCGACGCACCTGCGTCGACGGCCGTCATGGCCCTCCCCTAGACCATGGACCACATCAGAAATTTCTCGATCATTGCCCACATCGACCATGGCAAGAGCACGCTGGCGGACCGCCTGATCCAACGCTGCGGGGGCTTGAGTGATCGCGAGATGGAAGCGCAGGTGCTCGATTCCATGGACATCGAGCGCGAGCGCGGCATCACCATCAAAGCCCAGACTGCGTCGCTGCAGTACACCGCTCGCGACGGCACGGTCTACAACCTCAACCTGATCGACACGCCCGGCCACGTTGACTTCAGCTACGAAGTGAGCCGCTCGCTGTCGGCCTGCGAAGGCGCCCTGCTGGTGGTGGATGCGAGCCAGGGCGTCGAGGCCCAGACGGTTGCCAACTGCTACACCGCCATCGAACTCGGTGTCGAGGTGGTGCCGGTGCTCAACAAGATGGATCTGCCGCAGGCCGATCCCGAGCGCGCCAGAGAAGAGATCGAAGACGTGATCGGCATTGACGCCGAACATGCCATCCCCTGCTCAGCCAAGACCGGCGAAGGCATCGACGACATCCTCGAAGCCGTCATCACCCGCATGCCGGCGCCGCGCGGCAACCCCACGGGCCCGCTGCGGGCGATGATCGTCGACAGCTGGTTCGACAACTACGTCGGCGTCGTGATGTTGGTGCGCGTGGTCGATGGCGCTCTGCGCAAGGGCGAGCGCATCCGCATGATGGCGTCCGACGCGGTGTACCCAGCCGATCACCTGGGCGTGTTCACGCCGAAGTCGGTGGACCGCAGTGTGCTCAATGCCGGTGAGGTGGGTTTCATCATCGCCGGCATCAAGGAGCTGCAGGCGGCCAAGGTGGGCGACACCATCACGGTGGAAAAGAAGCTGCCCAACAACGCCGGGCCGGCCACCGAAGCGCTGCCAGGCTTCAAGGAAATCCAGCCGCAGGTGTTCGCCGGTCTCTACCCCACCGAGGCCAGCGAATACGACCAGCTGCGCGACGCGCTGGAAAAGCTCAAGCTCAATGACAGCTCGCTGCGCTACGAACCCGAGGTCAGCCAGGCATTGGGCTTCGGCTTCCGCTGCGGCTTCCTGGGGCTGCTGCACATGGAGATCGTGCAGGAGCGGCTGGAGCGCGAATTCGACCAGGACCTCATCACCACCGCACCGAGCGTGGTGTACCAGGTCGAGCTGAACGACGACACGGTGCTGCAGGTCGAGAACCCCTCGAAAATGCCTGAGCTGGGTCGCATCCGAGAGATCCGCGAACCCATCGTCACCGTCCATCTGTACATGCCGCAAGACTACGTCGGCCCGGTGATGACGCTGGCCAATCAGAAGCGCGGCATGCAGATCGAGATGGCCTATCACGGCCGCCAGGTCATGCTGACCTACGACATGCCGCTGGCCGAGATCGTGCTGGACTTCTTCGACAAGCTGAAAAGCGTGTCGCGGGGCTATGCCTCGATGGACTACGAGTTCAAGGAGTACCGCGCCTCCGACGTGGTGAAGGTCGACATCCTGATCAACGGCGACCGGGTCGATGCGCTGTCGATCATCGTGCACCGGGCGCAGAGCCAGTACCGCGGCCGCGCCGTCGCCGCCAAGATGCGCGAGCAGATCCCGCGCCAGATGTACGACGTGGCCATCCAGGCCGCCATCGGCGCCAACATCATCGCGCGCGAGAACATCAAGGCGCTGCGCAAGAACGTGCTGGCAAAATGCTACGGTGGCGACATCAGCCGCAAGCGCAAGTTGCTCGAAAAACAAAAGGCCGGCAAGAAGCGCATGAAGCAGATCGGCACCGTCGAAGTTCCGCAAGAAGCCTTCCTTGCCATCCTGCAAGTCGATGACTGACACCTCCCTCTCGAACACCTCCACCACCGACCGCTCGATGAGCACCCTGACCGGCCTGCTCTACGCCTGCCTGGCGCTGTACGCCGGCGGGTGGTACCTGGGGCGCTGGAACGGCAACTTCTCGTTGCTGCTGTTCATGCTCACGGTGGTGACGCTGTTTTACTGGCTGGCCGAACGTTATGTGTTCCTGCCGCGCCGCCGTGCCGCCGTGGCCAGCCTGCTGGCGCAGGACCAGGCACGCCGCGCCGAGCTCAGCCGGCTGGGCATCGACAAGGTCGACAGCCACGTCGAGGAGGCCCGTCACAAGTTGCTGGCACAGCCGTGGTGGCTCGACTGGACGGCCGGCCTGTTCCCGGTGATCCTGGCGGTGTTCCTGCTGCGCTCGTTCCTGTTCGAGCCGTTCAAGATCCCGTCGGGTTCCATGATCCCGACGCTCGAGGTGGGCGACCTCATCCTGGTCAACAAGTACCACTACGGTGTGCGACTGCCGGTGATCAACAAGAAGATCATCGCCAACAACGACCCGCAGCGCGGCGACGTGATGGTGTTCCGCTACCCGGTGGACCCGAGTGTCGATTTCATCAAGCGCGTGGTCGGCGTGCCGGGCGACGAGATCGCTTATTTGAACCAGCGGCTGTACGTCAACGGCCAGCCCGCCGAACTCAAGCCGCTGGACGACTACTACGAGGAAGACCGCCGCAGCTATGCCAAGCAGTTCAGCGAGAAGCTGGGCACGATCGCGCACCGCATCCTAGTCGATCCGCGCCTGCCGTCGAGCTACGGCAATCGCGCCCGGGTCTTTCCGCACGCTGAGAACTGCCGCTACAGCGCCGAGGGCGTGACTTGCAAAGTACCGCCCGGCCACTACTTCATGATGGGCGACAACCGCGACAATTCGGAAGACTCGCGCTTCTGGGGTTTCGTGCCGGACGAGAACATCGTCGGGCGCGCCTTCGTGGTCTGGATGAATTTCAGCGACCTCAAGCGCATCGGGTCCTTCCATTGACGCCGGTTCGCTCGTGCAGGAGTGTTTCGATGAATCCTGTCTCCGTTCGCCCGTCCTTCGCGCGTTCGCGCGGCGTGACGCTGATCGGCCTGCTGTTCTGGGCCATCGTGATCTCCTTCATTGCGCTGATCGCGTTGCGGGTGTTCCCGACCCTCAACGAGTACTACACCATCGAGCGTGCGGTGGACAAGCTTGCACGATCCGGCGCCAGCTCGGTACCCGAAATCCGTGCCGGCTTCGAACGCACCAAGCAGATCGAATACTCGATCAGTTCGATCTCGGGCAAGGACCTCGACATCACCAAGGACAACGACAAGCTCGTCATCCGCTTTGCCTACGACAAGGAAGTGGAGCTGTTCGGGCCGGTGTTCCTGCTCATCAAGTACCGCGGCCAATCGAAGTGATTTTCAGCGCTGCCGCGCCGAACCGACTGCACCCTCGCTGATGAACATTCAAGTCGATACGCTCCAGCAACGGCTGGGCCATCGCTTCAAGCAGCAGGCGCTGCTGCTGCGTGCGCTCACCCACCGCAGCTACGGCGCCGACCACAACGAACGGCTCGAATTCCTCGGCGACGCGGTGCTGAACCTGGCCGTCTCCGACCTGCTGTTCGGCCAGTTCTCTGACTCGCCCGAGGGTGACCTCACCCGCGTGCGTGCCCACCTGGTGCGGCAGGACATGCTGCACCGGCTGGCCGTGTCGCTGCAGTTGCCCGAGTACATCTGCCTGTCCGAGGGCGAGGCACGCGGCGGTGGCGCGCAGCGCCCGTCGATCCTGGCCGACGCGCTGGAAGCCGTGCTGGGTGCGGTGTACCTCGACGCCGGCTACGACACCGCCTGCGCACTGGTACGGCGCCTGTTCGAGCCGCTGGTCGTCGAGACCGTTACCCAGGCCTGGGCCAAGGACGCCAAGACCGAGCTGCAGGAATGGCTGCAGGCGCGCCGCCAGGCCGTGCCCGAGTACCGCATCGAGGCCACCCACGGCCGCGCCCACGACCAGACCTTCGTCGTAGTGTGCAGCGTGGCCCCCTACGGTGTGGAAGCGCAGGGCACCGGCCGGTCGCGGCGCGCCGCCGAGCAGGAGGCCGCCCGCCTCGCGCTCGAAGCCCTGCAGGCCCGCAATGACTGAGCCCGTGTTGAATCCAGCCCAGACGCAAGACCCCCGCTGCGGCCTGATCGCCATCGTCGGCCGGCCGAACGTCGGCAAGTCCACGCTGCTCAACAGCCTGGTCGGCCAGAAGGTCAGCATCGTCTCGCGCAAGGCGCAGACCACCCGCCACCGCATCACCGGCATCCACAGCGACGGCCACGCTGACAGCGGCACCCAGTACGTCTTTGTCGACACGCCGGGCTTCCAGACCCGACACACCACGCGTGGCACCGCGGCGTTGAACCGCAACCTCAACAAGACCGTGCAGGCGGTGCTGGCCGATGTGGACCTAGTGCTGTTCGTGGTGGAGGCCGGCCGCTTCAGCATGGACGACGCCAAAGTGCTGGCGCTGGTGCCGCCCGGCAAGCCCACTCTGCTGGTGGCCAACAAGCTCGACCTGGTGCAGCAGCGCAACGAGCTGGTGCCCTGGCTCAAGCAGATGCAGGAGCGCCACGCCTTTGCCGAGTTCGTGCCGCTGGCCGCCACCCGGCGCGACGACGCCGAGCGGCTACTGGGCATCATCAAGCCCTACCTGCCGACGCAGCCCTGGTACTACGACGAAGACTCGCTGACCGACCGCGGTGAACGCTTCACCATCAGCGAGATGATCCGCGAGAAGCTGTTCCGCCTCACCGGCGACGAGCTGCCCTACACCTCCACCGTCGTGATCGACCGCTTCGAGGAAGAAACCAATGCCCGCAAGAGCCGGCTGGTGAAAGTGGCCGCCACCATCATCGTCGAGCGCGATGCGCACAAGGGCATCGTGATCGGCGATGGCGGCGAGCGCATCAAGCGCATCGGCAGCGAAGCCCGCCAGGAACTGGAGCGCCTGCTGGCCTGCAAGGTGTTCCTCGAACTGTGGGTCAAGGTGCGCTCCGGCTGGGCCGACGACGACCAGCGCCTCAAGAGCTATGGCTACGAATAGACGGCACGCCGCCGGGCGCGCCACGCTTGGCAGGTAGGCCGATGGCCTCCCGTGCCGCGCCCCGCAGTGCGCAGCCGGCCTATGTGCTGCACCACCACGACTGGAGCGAATCCAGCCTGATCCTCGACCTGTTCACGCGCGAGCAGGGCCGCATCGCGGTGGTGGCGAAGGGCGCCAAGCGGCCCTACTCACAACTGCGTTCGGTGCTGCTGCCCTTCCAGCGCCTGAACGTGGTGGCCGGCAGCGGCAAGCGTGGCGACGACAGCGCCGAGATCCACACCCTGCGCACGGCCGAGTGGGCCGGTGGCGGCGCCATGCTCGGCGGCGCCGCGCTGCTGTCGGGCTTCTACCTCAACGAGCTGCTGCTCAAAGGGCTGGCCCGCCACGACCCGCACCCGCGCCTGTTCGACGCCTATGCGCTGACGCTGGTCGAGCTGGGCCGCGACGACGACGCCGGTACCCAGGTCGCCCTGCGGGCCTTCGAGCTGTGGTTGCTGCGCGAACTGGGCGTGCTGCCGCAGCTGGACCTGGCCACGCTGACCCAGCAGCCCGTCACCAGCGCCACCCGCTACCTGCTGAGCCCCGACACCGGCGTGCTGCGCAGCCCCGACGAGGCCGACGCGCTGGCCGGCGCCACGCTCGCCGCGCTGCAGGCCGCGCTGGATGCCCATGACCTGACGGCGCTGCGCCAAGCCACCCGGCCCGCACTCGGCCCGCTGCGCCAGCAGCTGCGGGGTTTACTGCATCATCTGTTTGGCACCGACCGGCTGCGCACCCGCCAGGTCATGCTCGACCTGCAACGCCTGAGCGCAGCCACATTGCCTTCCGTACCGCCTGCACCCACCGCACCATGAACCCGCTGATCGCTCCCGAACCCGCCGTGCACAGCGGCCGCACCGCACTGTCGGTCAACCTCAACAAGGTGGCCCTGCTGCGCAACACACGGCATTTGGGCATTCCCAGCGTGCTGCGCGCAGCCGAGCAGGTCATTGCCGCCGGCGCCCAGGGCATCACCGTGCACCCGCGCCCCGATGAACGCCACATCCGGCCCGAAGACGTGCGCGCGCTGGCCGCGCTGCTGCAGGCCCATCCGCATGTCGAGTTCAATATCGAGGGCAACCCGCTGCACAACCTGATGGATTTCGTGCGCGAGGTTCGTCCGCACCAGGCCACCTTCGTGCCAGACAGCGTGGGTCAGTTCACCTCCGACCACGGCTGGCAGCTGCCGGCCGACAGTGCCCAGCTCGCGCCGCTGATTGCCGAGTGCCATGCGCTCGGTGTGCGCGTGAGCCTGTTCATGGACCCGGAGCCCGCTGCGATGCGCCCGGCCCGCGAGGCCGGCGCCGACCGCATCGAGCTCTACACCGAGGCCTATGCCCGCGCGCACGGCACCCCGCAACAAGCCGAGGTGCTGGCGCGCTATGCCCAGGCGGCCGAAGCCGCGCTGGCGCTGGGCCTGGGTGTGAACGCCGGCCACGACCTGAGCCGCGACAACCTGGCCGACTTCCTCAGCAAAGTGCCCGGTGTCCTGGAAGTGTCGATCGGCCACGCACTGATCGCCGATGCGCTGGAGCTGGGTTACACCGAGACCATCCGTGGCTACCAGCGTTGCATCCAGGCCGCCTTCGCCCCCGCATCAAGATGATTTATGGCATTGGCACCGACCTCTGCGACGTGCGCCGCATCGAGGCCACGCTGGCGCGCCGCGGTGAACGCTTCGCGGCCAAGGTGCTGGGGCCGGATGAATTGAAAGTATTCATCGCCCGGCGCGCCCGCACCGAGGCCCGCGGCGTGCGCTACCTGGCCACGCGTTTCTCGGCCAAAGAAGCCTTCTCGAAAGCCGTGGGCCTGGGCATTCGCATGCCGATGACCTGGCGCGCCTGCGAGATCCTGAACCGCCCCAGCGGCCAGCCCTTTATGCGGCTGCATGGCGCCCTGGCGCAGTGGTTCGACGAACGCCGGCTGCAAGCGCACGTCAGCGTCAGCGACGAAAGTGATTACGCCAACAGCTACGTGGTGGTTGAAGTGAAGCCCGCCCCATGAGCCAGCCCGATTCTTCCTTCCACGCCCCGGTCGTGCTCGACGTCGCTGGCACCACGCTCGATGCCAACGACCGCCGCCGCCTGCGCCATCCGCGTGTCGGCGGCCTGATCCTGTTCACCCGCAACTGGCAGGATCGCGCCCGGCTCGCCGCCCTCACCGCCGAGATCAAGGCGCTGCGGCCCGACCTGCTGGTCTGCGTCGACCATGAAGGCGGCCGCGTGCAGCGCTTTCGCACCGATGGCTTCACCGCCCTGGCGCCAATGCGTGCGCTGGGCGAGCAGTGGATGAACGATGGCCGCGCCGGCCCCGGCAGTGGCGCGATGCAGGCCATCGACGCCGCCACCGCCTGCGGCTACGTGCTGGCGGCCGAGCTGCGCGCCTGCGGTGTCGACCTCAGCTTCACGCCGGTGCTTGACCTCGACCACGGCCCCAGCGGCGTCATCGGCAACCGCGCCTTCCACCGCGACCCGCGGGTGGTGGCGGTGCTGGCACGCGCGCTCATGCTCGGCCTGCTGCAGGCCGGCATGGCGCATTGCGCCAAGCACTTTCCCGGGCATGGCTACGCGGCCGCCGATTCGCATGTCGCTATTCCGGTGGACCGCCGTTCGCTCAAGGCTATCCTGGCCGACGATGCAATGCCCTACGCTTGGCTGGGCAGCGCCTTGCAGGCCGTGATGCCGGCGCATGTGATCTACCCGAAAGTCGATGCGCGGCCCGCCGGCTTCTCGCGCCGCTGGCTGCAGGACGTGCTGCGCGAACGGCTGGGGTATGCCGGGGCCATCTTCAGCGACGACCTCAGCATGGCCGGCGCCCGCCGCATCACCGAGGCCGATGGCCGCCAGCGCGAACTGAGTGACACCGAAGCCGCACTGGCCGCGCTAACAGCGGGCTGCGACCTGGTGCTGCTGTGCAACCAGTCGGTGGTGCACCAGGGCCGGCCGATCGACCAACTGCTCGATGGCCTGGACACAGCTGCCGCACACGGCCACTGGACGCCCGATGAGCACAGCGAGATGCGCCGGCAGGCGCTGCTGCCGGCATCACCGGCACTGCCCTGGGACGATTTGATGCGCGCGCCGGCTTACCACCTGGCCCTGCAGCGGCTGCCGTGAACCACGGCGCCGAGAGCGCCGTGGTTCAGGGGCAACCTCTCAGGGCTGCGGCACGGACGGCTGCTCAAACGGCAGCTTCACATTGGCCAGATCGCGGCGTGTCTCCACCAACACCAGCGGGCCGTCGTCAGGCAGCTCGATGCGGCGGACCTCGCGCGGCACATGCACCGGCTTCGGTTCAAGGGCAATCGCCTCTTGCACCGCACGCACCTTGTCGGCATCGCTGTTGACCCACTGCAGGCCGGCGGTCTGCGCCAGTTCGCTCAGCGCATCGGTCGGCAACGCATAAGGCCCGACCACCGCCGCCGGGACGGGCATCGGCAGGGGCACAGGCTTGGGCTCTGAAACCGGCGCCGCCGGTGCCACCGCCACCGCCGGTGCGGGCTCGACCGGCACCTGGGTCGCTGCCGGCTCCGCGGGCTCGGCGTCCACCCCTGTGGCAGCGTCAGCCACATGCGCGGGCAGGTAGGGCATCGCGACGTCTGTGGGCGCCACGTCGGTCACTTCGACCACGTCGGCCACCACTGCGGCCACCACTGCGGCCACACCGTCGGCTGCGCCGCCAGCGCCGTCTTCAGCGGCCATCCCACCTTCTTCCCGCGGGCGGCGCTCGCCGCCACGGCCACCGCGACGGCGGCGCCGGCCTTCGGAGGCTTCCTCGCTACCCTCGCCACGAGGTGGCACATCTGCCGCCGTCTCGGGCTGGCCCGGCTCGCTCGTGACAGCCGAGTCGGTCAGGCCCTCGGCGCCAGCCTCGGTCGCTGCCTGCTCGATACTGCCCTCTTCGCGTTCACGGCGCCCGCCGCGACGACGCCGGCGGCGGCCGGCACCCTCGGGGCTGCCTTCCGGCGTTTCGGTGCCATGCGGCACGGTGTCGGCAAAGCCGACGACCGGGTCGGCCGCTGGCTCCAGCGCGGCGGCGGGCTGGGCCGCTTGGTCACGGCGTCCACCGCGCTCCTCGCGCGGGGCGCGGGGCGCCAGCGCGGCGGTCTCGGCGCCAGCACCTTCCGCGGGACGGCGATCGCCGCGGCCGCGGTTGCGGCGCGGGCGCTCAGCACCCGCCTCGACGGCTTCGGGCCGAGCGGCTTCACGCGGCTCGGCAGCGCGGCCCTCTGCGGCACCGCCGCGCTCACTGCGCTCGCTGCGTTCACCGCCTTTGCTGCGGTCACGGTC
>JBDTQF010000028.1:0-23973 GCA_039932275.1 Burkholderiales bacterium | reverse complement strand
AATCACAGGAGATCACCATGAACCTTGTTGCTTCCCCGTCTTTTCGGCTCATTGGGTTGCGCGCGCTGCGGGGCACCGCGCTCGCGCTGGGTGCTGTGTGCCTGAGCGTCAGTGCCCTGGCTGCACCGGCCAAAACCGTGGATGGCGTGCTCGTCGGCCCCACCGAGATGAGCCTGTACACCTTTGACCGCGACGCCGCCGGCAAGAGCGCCTGCAACGGGCCCTGCGCCGCCAACTGGCCGCCGCTGATGGCCGCGGCGTCGGATGCCGCAGCTGGCGACTGGACCATCATCACGCGGGACGACGGCGGTAAGCAATGGGCCTACAAGGGCAAGCCGCTGTACCACTGGATCAAGGACCAGAAGGCCGGCGACCGCACTGGTGACGGCGTCAACAATGTCTGGCACCTCGCCAAACCCTGACGGAACGGACCTCCGCAAGGGGCGGCACGCATGAGTTCGCTGGAACTCGTGTTGCCGCACCTGCCGCGCCTGCGGCGCTATGCGCGGCTGCTCACCGGCGACGCCGTGCGGGCCGACGACTTGCTGCAGGACACGCTGGAGCGGGCCGCCCGCAAGTGGGCGCTGTGGCAGCCGCAGGCCGACCGGCTCGGCCCGGGCAGTGCGTTGCGCGGTTGGCTGCTCAGCCTGATGCACAACCTCTACCTGAACCAGCGCCGCGACGACCGCGAGGCGTTGCACGAGCAACTGGACGACGAGCAGGAACCATCGCACGAGCCGCTGATGCAGTTGCAGCAGCGGCTCGACCTGGAGCGTGCGCTGGCGCAGCTCAGCGCGCCGGCGCGCGAGGTGCTGCTGCTGGTGTGCGTCGAGGAGTTCTCGTACGACGAGGCCGCGCGCATCCTCGACGTGCCGGTGGGCACGGTGATGTCGCGCCTGTCGCGGGCGCGCGAACGCCTGCGCCGGCTGGTGGCCGGCGAGGCCGTGATGAAGGACCCGCCGCTGCGGGTGGTGCGATGAAGCAGTCAAAGACAGTGGCGATGGGGTTTGGGGACGCGCCGGAACGCGGGGTGCCGCATGGATGAACTGCGGCTGCATGCTTATGCCGACGGCCAGTTGCCGCCTGAG
Source organism: Burkholderiales bacterium (assembly GCA_039932275.1). GTDB lineage: Bacteria > Pseudomonadota > Gammaproteobacteria > Burkholderiales > Burkholderiaceae_C > Sphaerotilus. The sequence continues at coordinate 22,885 of JBDTQF010000028.1, read as the reverse complement.
GAGGCCGACCAGGTGCTGGCCTGGCTGGCCCGGCACCCCGAGGCGGCCGTGCGGGTGCTGGGCTGGCAGGCCCAGCGCGCCCAACTGCGGGCCCTGCAGGTGCAGGTGCTCGACGAGCCGGTGCCGCCCGCGCTGGTGCAGGCCTGGGCCGAGGCGCGCCGCGGCCCGGCCCAGCCCCGGCCGGTGTGGCTGGCGCTGGCCGCGGCCTTGCTGCTGGCAGCGGGCCTGGCCGCCGGCCTGGCCTGGCGCGGCCTGGGCGGCGAGACCGCAACGCAATTCGCCGGGCGAACGGTCGTGCCCTCGTTCGTGCGGGATGCCGCCGTGGCCCACGTGGTGTACACGCCCGAGCGCCGCCACCCGGTGGAGGTTGGTGCAGCCGAGCACGACCACTTGGTGCAATGGCTGAGCAAGCGCCTGGGCACCCCGCTGCGCGTGCCGGTGCTGACCGAGCAGGGGTATGCGCTGGTGGGCGGGCGGCTGCTGCCGGGCTCGGGCACCGAGGCCGACGCACCGGCCAGCGCGCGGGCGCAATTCATGTACGAGGACGCCACCGGCCACCGGCTCACGCTGTATGTCTCGGTGTTTGCCCAAGACCATGCGGTGCCCACCGGCTTCCAACTCGCCGGCCCGACGCCGGGCAGCAGCACGCGCAGCTTCTACTGGCTCGATGGCCGCCAGGGCTACGCGCTCAGCGGCGAACTGCCGGCCGAGCAACTGGCCCAACTGGCACGCAGCGTGTACCGCCAGCTCACACCGTGAGCCGGCGCGTCACTTGAGTTGCGCCCCGGTGGAGTCGAACACCTCGACGCTGACGGGGATGCCCTGGCGCACGCTCTCGGTCACGGTGCAGAACGACTCGAACTGCGCCAGCACGCGGTCCAGATGTTCCAGTGCGGCGGCCGGTTTGCCCAGCGTGAGCCGGGCGCGGACCTGCAGGATGCGCGTGCGCCCCTCGGCATTGCGGCCGGGTTCGACCTCCACCGAACAGGTGATCGGCTCGGGTTGCTGCTTGTACTTGCGCAGTGCAAACAGCAGCGAGGCCGCCAGGCAGTTGCCGATGGCCGCCCCCAGCAGTTGCGCCGGTGCCGGGCCGGCGCCCTGGCCCAGCGGCGCCGGCTCGTCGGCCAGCAGCGCGGGCAGATCGGCGCCGAAGTCGACGGCGAACTGGTAGTCCTTTTCCTGCGCGAGCAGGACGATCACGTTGTCTGAGCTCATGGTGAGGGTCGGTTCAATAGAAGGTCAGCGCACCTTGCCGAGCAGCGCCTGCACATCGCCCAGCACCGCGGTGAGCGATTCGTCGTGCGCGTCGCCCAGGCCCAGGCGCGTCTGCAGCTCCTGCTGCATGAAGCACACGGTCATGCGCACGTAGGCGCTGTCGAGTGCCTTGCGCACCGCAGCCATCTGGCTGGCAATGTCGAGGCAGGGCTCGCCGGCCTCGACCATGCGCTGGATGCCGCGCAACTGGCCTTCGGCGCGCCGCAGGCGGTTGAGGATGTCGGTGCGGTTGGCTTCGTCCTGGAGCTGCGACATGGTGCAGGTACCCTTTCCGGTCTTGTTTTCGGAGAGGTTCATTGTCCGGGCTCCGGGCTCGCCTGGCCTGCGCCGGGGTTCAGCGCGCGCAGGCCGCAGTGGGCGGCACACCCAGCTTCTTCAGGATCCAGCCCATCGGGCAGACGTTGGTGAAGCCGTACTGGAACAGGTTGGCGCCCACGAAGGCTGTGAAGGCCAGCCACCAGGGGCTGACGAACAGCGGGCTGGCTTCGATGCCCAGCGCGAGCGAGAGCAGGATGAAGGTGCCGGCGATGACATGGATCCAGCGGTCGACGGTCATGGTGAGACTCCTTGGGGAATGAATGAAATGAAGAACGGGATGGCGATTCACCGTTCGGTGAGGCGCACGATGCCCAGCGCCTTGAGCACGTACTTTTCGTAGACAGGTTCGGCATTGCCGGTCTTCATCTTGCGGATGAAGTACTTCTCGAAGGCGATCTTGGCCAGGTGCACCCACTTGCCCTTCTTGAACCAGTTGACGTTGCGCGGCGGGATCTGCGGCAGCGCCACGAAGGCCGCGCCGGTGTCGCCCATGTCGGCCAGGCAGATGGCGTTCCAGGTGGCGGTGGCCACGGCGGGCTTGCCGGCCAGCTCGTCGGCGATGTTGTGGGCGATGGCGCTGACCATGGTTTCGATCATGTAGCCGGTCTTGGGCGCGCCGGTGGGTACCGGTGTCACCTCCACCGGCGGGATGGCCACGCACACGCCGGCCGAGAAGATGTTGCGGTAGGCCTTGCTGCGCTGGTGTTCGTCGATCAGCACGAAGCCGCGCGGGTTGCACAGGTTGGGCACCGCAGCGACCGCGTCCACGCCCTTGAAGGCCGGCAGCATCATGGCCAGCTTGAACGGCACCTCGTGCTCCTTGTGCACGTTGCCCAGCTCGTCGAGCTGCGTGGTGAACAGCTTGCCGGCCTCGACCTTGGTGGTCTTGGCGTTGGTGATCCACTTCATGTCGCGGCTGCGCAGTTCCGACTCCAGCATGGTCTTGCTGTCGCCCACGCCGCCCAGCCCGAGGTGGCCGATGTACGGCTCGCTGCTGACGTAGGTGATCGGCACCTTGTGGCGCAGCTTGCGCTTGCGCAGGTCGGTGTCGAGGATGAAGGCGAACTCGTAGGCCGGTCCGAAGCAGCTGGCACCGGGCATTGCCCCCACCACCACCGGGCCGGGCTCGCGCAAGAAGGCCTCGTAGTCCTGGAAGAACGCTTCGGCATGCGAGACGGTGCAGACCGAATGGGTGTGCCCGCCTCCGCCCGACGCTGCCGGCCCGGCGCCGGGCACCTCGTCGAAGCTGAGCTTGGGGCCGGTGGTGATGATCAGGTAGTCGTAGTCCAGCGTCTGTTCGCCAGACAGGCCGCCGTTGAGCGTCAGCCGGTTGGCTGTCGCGTCGATGGCGGTCACCGGCTTGGCCACGAAGCCGATGCCCTTCCGCTCCAGGCAGGGTGCGATCGCCAGCGTCACCTCGGCGCGCTTGCGCCAGCCCACTGCCACCCAGGGGTTGGATGGCACGAACTGGAAGTGGTCGGTGGCATTGACCACCGTGATGCGGTGCTCGGGCGGCAGCAACTCGCGCAGTTCATATGCCGCCGGCATGCCGCCGAGTCCGGCGCCGAGGATGATGATGTGGGCCATGATGGTCTCCTTTTCGTGGGTCAGGCCGTTTCAAAGCGCCGTCGATACGCGGCGTAGTAGAGAACCGGGATCACGACCAGCGTCAGCAGCGTCGAGACCAGGATGCCGAAGATCAGCGAGACGGCCAGGCCGTTGAAGATGGGGTCGTCGAGGATGAAGAAGCCGCCGATCATTGCCGCCAGCCCGGTCAGTGCGATCGGCTGCGCGCGCACTGCAGCAGACGAGATCACGGCATCCCTGAAGGCCATGCCCTGCGTGACTTGCAGTTCGATGAAGTCCACCAGCAAGATGGAGTTGCGCACGATGATGCCAGCCAGCGCGATCATCCCGATCATCGACGTGGCGGTGAATTGCGCCCCCAGCAGCGCATGGCCGGGCATCACGCCGATGACGGTGAGCGGGATCGGCGCCATGATGATCAGCGGCGTCAGGTAGCTCTTGAACTGAGCCACCACCAGCAGGTAGATCAGGATCAGGCCGAACGCATACGCCCCGCCCATGGCGCTGAAGGTCTCGAAGGTCACCTGCCACTCGCCGTCCCACTTGATGGCGTATTCGCGGTACGGGTCGGTGGGCTGGTGAATCCAGTACTCGCCCAGCGGACCCATGGCCGGCAACGCCGCGTCGGCCAGCCTGCTGCGGATGGCGAACAGGCCGTACAGCGGCGAATCGGTCTTGCCCGCCATGTCGCCGAACACGAAGCTCACGCCCAGCAAGTCCTTGGTGTAGAGCGGTTTGTCGATCACCCCCTGTTCGACCCGCACCAGCTCCGACAGCGGCACCAGTTGTCCGTTCGCGGCACGCAGCGGCAGCGCCAGCAGCGCGTCCAGGCCGACCTGCGCGCTGCGCGGCAGCTGCAGTCGCACCGGCACCGGGTACTTGGCCTGGCCGTCGTGCAGGTAGGCCGCATCGGTGCCAGAGAGTGCCCCCTGCACCGTCTGCGCGATGCTGGCCACCGGGATGCCCAGCGACTCGGCGCGCTGGCGCTGCACGCGCAGGAAGCTGCGCGGCGCGTCTTCCTTCAGCGTGGTGTCGATGGCCACGATGTCGGGCGTGGCAGCAAAGGCCTGCGCCACGCGCGCGGCCAGTTGCTGGCGGCCGGCTTCATCGGGGCCGTAGACCTCGGCCACCAACGGGCTCAACACCGGCGGACCGGGCGGCACCTCCACCACCTTGATGCGGGCGCCACGGGCCGTGCCGATCTTGTCCAGCATCGGACGCAGCCGCTGCGCGATGGCATGGCTCTGCTCCCCGCGGTGGTGCTTGTCCACCAGGTTGACCTGCAGATCACCCTGTTCGGCGTCGGCGCGCAGGTAGTACTGGCGCACCAGGCCGTTGAAGGTGATGGGGCTGGCTGTGCCGGCATAACCCTGCAGGTCGCGCACCTCGGGCTGCTGCGCCAGGTAGGCGCCCAGCGCCTGCAGCGTGGCGGCGGTGTCTTCCAGCGGTGTGCCGGCGGGCATCTCGACCACCACCTGGAACTCGCTCTTGTTGTCGAAGGGCAGCATCTTCAGCACTACCCACTGCACCATCGCCAGCCCCACACTCAGCAGCAGCGCGGCCAGGATGCCGGCCAGCAACAGCCAGCGCTTGCGCGCGCTGGCCAGCAGCGGTGCAAGCAGGCGGGTGAACAGCGCCGGCAGCTTCGCTGCGATACGGCCCGGCGCGGCATGGCCGGCAGCAGCGTGCGGCTTCATCAGCTTCAGCGCCAGCCAGGGCGTGACCGTGAAGGCGATGACCAGCGAGATCGCCATGCCCAGGCTGGCGTTGATGGGGATGGGGCCCATGTACGGGCCCATCAGCCCGGTGACGAAGGCCATCGGCAGCAGCGCGGCAATCACGGTCAGCGTGGCCAGGATGGTCGGGCCGCCGACTTCGTCCACCGCAGCGGGGATGATCTGCCGCAGTGGCGTGCCGGGCTCCAGCTGCTGATGTCGGTGAATGTTCTCGACCACCACGATGGCGTCGTCCACCAGGATGCCGATCGAGAAGATCAGCGCGAACAGCGACACCCGGTTGAGCGTGAAGCCCCAGGCCCAGCTGGCAAACAGCGTGGCCGTGAGCGTGAGGATGACCGCGGCGCCGACGATCACCGCCTCGCGCCGGCCCAGCGCCAGGCCCACCAGCAGGATCACCGAGCCGGTGGCGAAGGCCAGCTTCTGGATCAGCTTGTTGGCCTTCTCGGCGGCCGTTTCGCCGTAGTCGCGCGTGACGGTCATCTCGATGCCGGCCGGGATCAGCGTGTTGCGCAGCGATTCAAGCCGGGCGCGGGCGGCTTGCGCCACTTCCGGGGCGTTCTCGCCGGGTTTCTTGGTCAGCGTCAGCGTCAGGGCCGGGTAGGCCTGGCCGACCGGGGCGCTGGCGGCGCCGGCCACGGGCGCGGCCGAGCCCGGTGTGAACCACACATGGCGCTGCGGCTGCGCGGCGCCGGTGCTGATCTGCGCCACTTCGCGCAGGTACACCGGCCGGCCATTGCTGGTGCCCACCACCAACTGGCCCACGTCGTCGGCGCTGCGCAGGAACTCGCCCGTCTCGACGCTGAGCATGCGGGCCGTACCGTCCGGACCCTCCATGGCGGGCTGGATCACGCTGCCCGCCGGCATGGCCAGGTTGGCGGCCGCGATGGTCTGCTTCAGGCGCAGCACGTCGACGCCGCGCGCGCGCAAGCGGCTGGGGTCGAGTGCGACCTGCACCACCCGACCCGGGCCACCGATGGTCTGCACCTCGCGGCTGCCGGGCACGCGCTTGAGCTCGGCCTCCAGGCTGTAGGCCACTCGCTCCAGCTCGGCGGCCGGCGTGCCGTCGCGGGCCCACAGCGTCACGCCCAGCACCGGCACGTCGTCGATGCCCTTCGCCTTGACGATGGGTGACAGCACGCCGAGGTCGCGCGGTAGCCAGTCCTGGTTGGCGTTGAGCACGTCGTACAGCCGCACCAGCGCCTCGGTGCGTGGCACGCCCACGTCGAACTGCACCGTCAGCAGCGCCAGGCCGGGGCGCGATACCGTGAAGGTGTGTTCAATGCCGACGATCTGGCCCAACACCTGCTCGGCCGGCCGCGCCACCAGCGCCTGCACGTCGGCCGAACTGGCCCCCGGGAAGGGGATCAGCACATTGGCCATCGTCACGTTGATCTGCGGCTCTTCTTCACGCGGCGTTATCAGCACCGCGAACAAGCCCAACAGCAGCGCCACCAGGGCCAGCAGCGGCGTGATGGCGTTGGCCTGGAACCCCTTGGCCATGCGGCCGGCGATGCCGAGGCGGGCAACGGTCGGGGTGCCGTTCGGCGGCGGGTGAGTGCTCATTTCGTCGTCACCGCCGCTGTGGGTGCGGCCGCTGGCCGGGCGCCGGCCAGGCCTGCCCGCACCGCCTGCACGGCCACGCGCTCGCCGGCCTGCAGGCCGGCGAGCGCTTCGATCTGGTCGCCCAGCCGCGCGCCGGTGCGCACCGCGCGCAGCACGAACTGATTGCCCTGGGCCACGTACACCGCACTCAACTCGGCGCGCTGCAGCACCGCCGTGGCGGGCAGCGTCAGCGTCTGCACGGAGCTGGCCGGCGCGGCCGCGCCGCTGAACCGCACTGCCACGGTTTGGCCGGGCAGCAGGCCGTCGCCGTCGGCACCGGCCAGGTCGAGCCGCCATTCGACCGTCTGCGATACGGCATCGGCAGTGGGCAGTTCGGTGCGTCGCACCGGCACCACCCAGCGGCCATCCGGCCGCTGCACCTCGACCCGCTGGGCCGCCCGTGCCAGCGTTGCCTGCGAGGCAGGCAGTTGCACCACCGCACGCAGGGCGCCGGGGGCATACACCGTGGCCACCGGGCGGCCCGGGGCGGCCAGGTCGCCGGCATCCACGTGGGTGACCAGCACCAGGCCGTCGAAGGGCGCTGTCACCGCGGCAAAGCCGCGTGCCAGCGCGGCCTGGCTACGCCCGGCCTGGGCCTGCTGCCAGGCGGCCTCGGCAGCTTGGAACTGGGTCTGGGCGATGTCCAGCGCCGCCTGGCTCACATACCCCTGCGCACGCAGCTCGCGGCTGCGATTCAGTTCGGTGCGGGCCTGGCGCATCGCTGCGTCGGCCTGCACGACACCGGCTTCACTTTGGGCCAAGCCGGCTGTGGTGGCGCGCTCGTCGATGCGGGCCAGCAATTGCCCGGCGCGCACGCGATCACCGGCCTTGACCGCCAGCAACGTCACGTTGCCGGCCACCTGCGCGGCCACCGTGGCCTGGCGGACGGGCTGGATCGTGCCGTCCAGGGCCAAGCCGCGCGCCGAGGTCGCTGCCTGCACGATGACGGTGGGCATTGGCGCCAGCACCGCCGTCTCGGCCTGTGTGGCAGCGGTGTGCGACCCCAGCAGGGCTGCACAGGCCCAGACAGCGAGCTGGGTCGGCAAGCGAACAGAGGAGGGCATGTGCATGGATCGACCTGTGGCTTCAATTTGGGCCCAGTATACATATACCCCATTGGGTATAAATACACCCTGAAATGACCGGCACGCGGCTGGGGCGAAGCGGCACGCCGATGGGGCGAGTGGGACACCGATGCTGTTTGCTGGTATTGATGGGCATCAAGCCCGGTTGATACCGGGGCAGGGTATCGGCCGGGCGGCGGGGCCGAAGGGGTGGCCGGGCGGGTCGGCCCGGTTCGTGCACAGTACGTCCCCAACCGCGGACCCCGCGCCTTTGTGGAGCCCTCCATGACCCCGACCACGCCGACTGCCGTCACCCCTGCCGTGCTCGATGCCATCCCGCGCGAGCGGCTGCCCGCGCTGCTGCGCTCGATGCCGAAAGCCGAGCTGCACATCCACATCGAAGGCTCCCTGGAGCCCGAGCTGATCTTCAAGCTGGCCGAACGCAACAACGTCAAGCTGCCCTATGCCAGCGTCGAGGCGCTGCGCGCGGCCTACGCCTTCACCGACCTGCAGAGCTTTCTCGACATTTACTACGCCGGCGCCAGCGTGCTGCTGCAGGAGGAGGATTTCTTCGACATGGCCTGGGCCTACTTCGAGAAGGCCGCGGCCGAGAACGTGGTGCACGCCGAGCTGTTCTTCGACCCGCAGACCCACACCGCGCGGGGCGTGCCGTTCGAGACCGTGATCCTGGGCCTGAGCCATGCGGTGCACCGGGCGCAGGCCGAGCTGGGGCTGAGTGCCTCGCTGATCCTGTGCTTCCTGCGCCACCTCAGCGAGGCCGAGGCGCTGGCCACGCTGGAAGAGGCGCTGCCCTGGCGCAAGCATTTCATCGGCGTGGGGCTGGACAGCAGCGAGCACGGTCACCCGCCAGCCAAGTTCGCGCGGGTGTTCGCGCGCTGCCGCGAGCTGGGCCTGCACATCGTGGCCCATGCCGGCGAGGAGGGGCCGCCGGCCTACATCGTCGAGGCGCTCGATGTGCTGGGGGCCGAGCGCATCGACCACGGCGTGCGCTGCACCGAAGACCCGGCGCTGGTGGCGCGCCTGGCCGCGGCGCGGGTGCCGCTGACGGTGTGCCCGCTGTCGAACGTCAAGCTGTGCGTCTTCGACGACTTGTCGCAGCACAACCTGCCGGCGCTGCTCGACGCCGGGCTGTGCGCCACCGTCAACTCCGACGACCCGGCCTACTTCGGCGGCTACCTCAACCAGAACTTCGTCGAGACCTTCGCGGCGCTGCCGCAGCTGGGTGCGCGTCAGGCCTACCAGCTGGCGCGCAACAGCTTCGAAGCCAGCTTCGCTGGCGAGGAGCGCAAGCGCGGCTGGCTGGCACGCCTCGACGAGTGTTTTGCCACAGGCTGATAACGCATCCGCCGGCAGGTCTCGATAGACTGCGCGCCGATGCGCCTGCAACTGTTGTCCGACCTGCACCTCGAAACCGATCCGGGCTTCGTGCCGCAGGCTGCGCCGGGGGCCGACCTGCTGGTGCTGGCCGGCGACGTCGGTTCGTACCAGCCGCGTTCGAAGCTGGCCGGTGATGACTTCGGCCTCGAACGCTTCTCGCCGCTGCGCGCTGGCGCGCCCTGGCGCCGCGTGTTGTTCGTCCCCGGCAACCACGAGTACGACGCGCTGGAGTTCGACGCCACGCATGCCCGACTGCGCCGCACCTGCGAGCGCCTGGGGATCGACTGGCTGGAGCGCGAGGTCCTGGTCATCGACGGCGTGCGATTCATCGGCACCACGCTGTGGAGCGACTTCGACGCCCTGGGTCAGGTGCCGCCCAGCGGCAAGCGTAAGCCCGCCGACCCGGTGGCCTACGCGCTGTCGCAGCGCGACAAGGCACTGCGTGCGGCCAACTTCTTCCTGACCCGCAACTCCACGCTGCGCAACGGCCAACCGGTGCTGGCCCAGGACATGCGCGTGCTCGGCCTGGCCTGCCAGGCCTGGCTGCGCGAGGCGCTGGCGCGGCCCTTCAGCGGCCGCACCGTGGTGGTGACGCACTTCGCCCCCAGCCTGCGCAGTGCCGACCCGCGCTACGGCCTGATGCCGAGCACCGCGGCCTTCTGCAATGGCCTGGACGACCTGCTGGCGCAGGCCGACCTGTGGCTGCATGGCCACCTGCACTGCCGCCAGGACTATCTGGTCGAGCAGACGGTGGCCGGGGCCCTGCGCCGTTGCCGCGTGGTGGCCAACCCGCTGGGCTATGCCTTCAAGCATGAGCAGGATGGCTTCGACCCGCTGCGGCTGATTGATCTGCCGGACTGAGCCCCCAACCTCGCTATCGCTCGGTACCCCCCGAGGGGGCTGTCAGTGCCTTCGGGCGGCCGGGCGGCACTGACTGGCTTGCCGCCGCATGCCGGGTTTGTACAGGCACGCACGCCTGCAATGCCCCTGATTGGATCGTGGTCCTTGGTGCAGTGGGATGGTTCAATGGCCGGGCCATGCGTGATTCATCCAACTCAACGCCGGATTTGTCGATTGCCCTGACCAGGGGCGGTGCCTATGATCCGCGGCACAAGAATGGACGGAGACACCCCCGTGACGATGCTATCCAGAGATATCTTCAACGCCGATCACGAGCTCTTTCGTGACACCGCGCGGAAGTTCTTCGAGCGCGAGGTGGCGCCCTTCCATCGCGAGTGGGAAGAGGAAGGCCTGGCGCCCCGTTCGGTATGGCTCAAGGCCGGCCAGAACGGCCTGCTGTGCACCACCATTCCCGAGGAATACGGCGGCGGTGGGGCCGATCGCCTGGCTGCAGCCATCCTGATCGAAGAGCAGTCAAGGCTCGGTCTGTCGGGCCCCGGCTTTTCCACCCATTCCGACATCGTCGCGCCGTACATCCTGAACTACGGCAGCGAGGAGCAGAAGCAGCGCTGGCTGCCCAAGATGGCCAGCGGCGAGGCCATCGGCGCCATCGTGATGACCGAACCCGGCGCCGGCAGCGACCTGCGTTCGATGCGCACCAACGCCATTCGCCAAGGCGACGGCTGGGTGCTCAACGGCCAGAAGACCTTCATCACCAACGGCCAGTGCGCCGACCTGATGGTGCTGGCCGCCAAGACCAGCACCGACCCTGCGGTGAAGGATCTGTCGCTGTTCGTCGTCGAGGCCTCGCTGCCGGGCGTTTCGCGTGGGCAGAACTTCCACAAGATCGGCATGAAGGCGCAAGACACCTGCGAGCTGTTCTTCGATAACGTGCCGCTGCAGCCCATCCACCTGCTCGGCACCGAGAACAAGGGCATGGCCATGCTGGGCAAGGAACTGGCCTGGGAGCGCCTGCAGATCGCCATCGGCGCGGTGGCCACCTCTGAAGCGGCGCTGGGCTGGACGCGTGAGTACACCCAGCAGCGCAAGGCCTTCGGCACGCCGATTGCCGATTTCCAGAACACCCGCTTCAAGCTGGCCGAGATCAAGACCGAGATCGAGATCGCCCAGGTGTTCATCGACCGCTGCCTCGCCGAGACCAATGCCGACAAGCTCGACAAGGCCGTCTCCGCGATGGCCAAGTACTGGTGCACCGAGCTGATGGGGCGCGTGCTCGACCAGTGCCTGCAGCTGCACGGCGGCAACGGCTACATGTGGGAGTACCCGATCGCGCGGGCCTATGCCGATGCGCGGGTGCACCGTATCTACGGCGGCTCGAACGAGATCATGCGCGAGCTGATCGCGCGCACGCTGTAGTCACAAAAACACAGGAGACCGCGATGCGCATCCTCATCACCGGCGCCAGCCGGGGGCTCGGCCGGGCCATGTCGGCGCGGCTTGCCCAGCCTGGCAATCAGTTGGCGCTGTGCGCCTCGGCGCCGTCGGCCGAGCTCGATGCCATCGTGGCCGAGTGCACCGCGCAGGGAGCCCAGGTCATCGGGCTCACCGGTGACCTGTCGCAGGCGGCCGTGCCGGCGCGGCTGGTGCAGGAGGCGGTGGCGGGCATCGGCGGCCTTGACGGCGTGGTCAGCAATGCCGGCGTGGCGTCGCCGGGCCGGCTCACCGACATCGACGACGCGGCCTGGGAGCGGCTGTTCGCCATCAACACCCGCGGCCCCTGGCTGCTGGCCAAGGCGGCGTATCCGCACCTGAAAGCCAGCCGGGGTGCGATGGTCGCGGTGGCCTCGATGTCGGGCGTCGAACCCTACCCGGGCAACGGCGCCTACAGCGCCACCAAGGCGGCGCTGATCATGCTGGTGCGCACGCTGGCGCAGGAATGGGCGGCCGACGGCGTGCGCGTCAACGCCGTCTCGCCGGGACTGTTCCACACCGCGATGACCGCGCCGATCTACGCCGACCCTGAGAAGAAGGCCGCCCGCGAAGCGCTGGTGCCGATGCACCGCATCGGCGACCCGGCGCGCGACTGCGCCGGGTTGGTCGAGTTCCTGCTGTCGCCGGATGCCGGCTACATGACCGGTCAGAACATCATTGCCGATGGTGGCCTGCTGGGCTCGATCCAGACCCATTTGGCCGGCAGGCCGAAGTCGGGAGCGCAGTGATGCTTTACCCGCAACCCGATCCCGAACGCGCCCGCCAGTACCACGCAGCCGGTTACTGGCGTGATGTCACCATCGCCCAGGCCATTGCAGCGTCCACTGCGGCCGCGCCCGACAAGCTCGCGGTGCGCGATGCCGCCGGTGCCTCGCTCACCTACCGCCAGCTCGACGAACAGTCGGGTCGGCTGGCCGGCTTCCTGGCCGGTCGTGGCGTGGTGGCCGGCGACATCGTCACCATCTGCCAGCCCAACTGGTGCCAGACGGTGGTGGTGTTCGCCGCGGTACTCAAGCTGGGCGCCGTCATCAACGCCGTGCCGGTGACCTATGGCCGGGCGGAGCTGGCCTTCGTGCTGGGCAAATGCCAGAGCAAGGCGCTGTTCATCGCCGCGCGCTTTCGCAGCACCGACTACACCGCCAACGTCGCCGCGCTGGAGCCCGCGCTCACGCAGAACCTCACCATCGTGCGGCTGGGGGACGGCGCGCACGACCTCGGCGTGCGCTATGAGGCCGCGCTGGCGCATGCGCCGCTGGCCCAGGTGCACGCCGGCCACGCCGATGACGTCGCCGCGGTGCTGTTCACCTCCGGCACCGAGTCGCGCTCGAAGGGCGTGGTGCACTCGCACAACACCATCCTGTTCGGCGAACGCGCGCTGGCCGGCGCGCTCGGCCTCGGTGCCGATGACGTGGCCTTCATGGCCTCGCCGATCGCGCATGCCACCGGCTTCATGCACGGCGTGGTGATGACGCTGACCAACGGTGCCACGCTGTCGCTGCTCGACGTGTTTGACGGCGCGGTGGCGCTGAAGCAGATGCGGGCCCACCGTTGCACCTGGACGATGGGTGCGACACCGTTCCTCGTCGACACGCTGGCCGCGCTGCGCGACACCGGTGGCGGCCTGCCCGACCTGCGCTACTTCCTCTGCGGCGGCGCGCCGGTGCCGGAGGTCGCGGTGCTGACCGCGGGTGAGCTGGGCGTGCGTGTGATGTCGATCTACGGCTCCACCGAGAGCCCGCCGCACACGCTGGTGCATCCCGACGACCCGGTGGCCAATGCCTGGCAGACCGACGGCCGCGCGCTGGCCGGCATCGAGACCCGCATCGTCGGCGAGGACAAGCAGGACGTGCCGGTGGGCGAGGTGGGCGAGGAGTGGTCGCGTGGCCCCAATGCCTTCCTGGGCTACTTCGACGAGCCCGAGCTGACCCGCAAGGACCTCGGTGCCGACGGCTGGTACCGCTCCGGCGACCTGGCACGCGGGCTGGCCGATGGCTCGATCCGCATCGCCGGGCGCATCAAGGACATCATCGTGCGCGGCGGCCAGAACATCTCGGTCAGCGAGGTCGAGAACTACCTGGCCGGGCATCCGTCGGTCAAGTCGGTGGCGGTGGTCGCGGTGCCACACCCACGCCTGGGCGAGACCGGCTGCGCGGTGGTGGTGGCGGCGCCGGGCCACACACCCACGCTGGCCGAGCTCAGCGCCTACTTGATGGACAAGGGCGTCGCCAGGTTCAAGCTGCCCGAGCAGTTGGAGATCTGGCCCAGCCTGCCCACCACGCCCAGCGGCAAGATCCAGAAGTTCATCGTTCGTCAGAAGCTGGCCGAAGCCGGCAAGGGTGCCCCCACATGATCAAAGCCCACCATCAAGGGCCGGTGACCACGCTCGTCATGAGCCGTGCACCGGTCAACGCCATGAACGCCGAGTTCGTGACCGCCTTCCACGCTGCGCTCGATGAAGTCGACCGCGCCCAGCCCACCGTGGTGGTGCTGCGCAGCGATCAGCGCTGCTTCTGCGCCGGCGCCGACCTCGGCCTGATCCGCAGCTTCTTCGAGGTGGCCGATGGCACCGAGCGCATGGTGGCCTACGTCACCACGCTGCACGGCCTGTTCAACCGTATCGAGGCGCTGCCGGCCGTGACGCTGGCCTGCCTGACCGGGCCGACGCTGGGCGGCGGGTTGGAGCTGGCGCTGAGCTGCGACCTGCGCCTGGCCACCGTCAGCTCGTCGGTGGGCCTGCCGGAGGCGCGCGTCGGCATGATCCCCGGTGCCGGCGGCACCCAGCGGCTCACCAGGCTCTGCGGGCCGGGCGTCTCGAACCGCCTCATCCTCAGCGGCGAAGCCGTCGGCGGGCGCGAGGCCGAACGGCTCGGCATCGTGACCTGGGCGGTGGAAGACGCCGCCTTCGACGCCGAGATCACCCGCGTTGCCGAGCGCATCGGCAGCCTGTCGCGCGAGGCGCTGCTGGCCTCGAAGGACTGCATCCAGGTGGCGTTGGACCCGGCCGTGGACGGCTTCGCCCGCGAGCTGGAAAAGCCGCTGACGCTGATGAAGTCGGCCGATTCAAAGGCCCGTGTGCTGCACTTCTTCGCGCCCAAGGCCAAGTGAGCTGACCCAATCCGACGAGCCTGCGGCACGCCTCTTTTTTATCTTTCCCCGATACGGAGTTCTTCATGAAATTCAACGACAAAACCATCCTCGTGACCGGCGCTGCCTCGGGCATCGGCCTGGCCACCGCCACCGCGTTTGCCCAGGCCGGCGGCCGCGTCGTGCTGACCGACATCAACGCTGCGGCCGGCGACAAGGCCGTGGCCGATCTCAAGGCCGCGGGCTTTGCTGACGTTTCGTTCCTGCAGCTCGACGTGAGCAAGCTCGACGCCGCCCAGGCCGTGGCCGAGCAGGTGCGCAGCAGCGTCGGTCGCCTGGACGTGCTGGTCAACGCGGCCGGCTGGGACATCATCGAGAACTTCATGGACAACACGCCCGAGTACTGGGACAAGATCGTGGCGCTGAACTTCATGGGCCCGGTCAACGTGACGCGCGCCATGCTGCCGCTGCTGATGGAATCGGGCAGCGGCCGCATAGTCAACGTGGCCAGCGACGCCGGCCGTGTCGGCAGCTCGGGTGAGACGGTCTACGCCGGCGCCAAGGGCGGCATCATCGCCTTCACCAAGTCGCTGGCGCGCGAAATCACCCGCAAGGGCGTGCGTGTCAACTGCGTCTGCCCCGGCCCGACCGACACGCCGCTGTTCGCCACCCAGTCGCCGAAGGCGCAAGAGGCGCTGACCAACGCCATCCCGATGAAGCGCCTGGGCAAGCCCAGCGAAGTGGCCGACGCGGTGTTGTTCTTCGCCAGCGACCGTTCCAGCTTCGTCACCGGCCAGGTGCTCAGCGTCAGCGGTGGCCTGACGATGGCCGGTTGATCGTCGCCACGCAACGTCGTGACCGGGCGGCCAGAAGGGGATTCCGTTGAGCAAGCTTGTTTCTCTCCATGACGCCGTGCAACGCACCGTCTCGCCCGGTGCGACGGTCCTGTTCGCCTGCACCCACAACCGCTCGCACGCTGCGGCGTTCGAGGTGGCGCGGCAGTTTCGCGACCAGCACAGCCTGCATCTGGTGGCCACCGGGCTGCTGGAATACGCCTCGGTGCTGGTGGCCGCGGGCGCGGTGGCGCGGCTCGAATCGGCCTTTGCCGGCGGCACCTACCCGGCGCCCGCGCCGTCGAAGCTGCTGCAGCAGTTGGTCGATGCCTCCGCCGACAACGACAACGACTGGACCAACCTGACGATGACGCTGCGCCTGATGGGCGGCGCCATGGGCTGGCCCTTCGTGCCCACGCACAGCCTGCACGGCAGTGGCCTGTGGCGCGAGCATGCACGCGCCCGCATCACTGACCCGTTCACCGGCCAGGCGACCACGGTGATCCAGTCGCTGCAGCCCGATGTGACCTTCGTGCACGTGCCGGTGGCCGACACGCTGGGCAATGCCATCGTGCACGGCCCCGATGCCGAAGAGAGCTGGGGCGTGTGGGCCGGCAAGCGCGTGGTGGTCACCGCTGAACGTGTGGTGTCACCGGAAGAGTTGCGCCAGCTGGGCCCGCGTACCGGTATTGCCGGGCATCGCGTCGACTGGGTGGTGGCCGCGCCGTTCGGCGCGCACCCGCAGGGCCAGTTCGTCTGGTCTGAAAAAGAAGGCGTGGCCTCGTATGCCGAGGACTACGCGATGCGCCAGACCCTGCGCAAGCTCTGCCGTGACCCCAAGGCGCTGCGCGAGTGGGTCGAGGAATGGGTGTTCGGCACCGACCACGCCGGCTACCTGGCCAAGCTGGGCACGCAGCGGCTTGAGGAGCTGCGCCGCCAGGCCATCGACCCCGTGCCGGCGGCGCCGCGCGACGCCGATGCGCCCGCTTCGCCTGAGGAATGCGCCGCCATCCTGGCCATGCGCGTGGCGGCCGATGAGGCCGTGGCAGGCCGCGCCCACACGCTGTTCGCCGGCATCGGCCTGGCGCACCTGGCGGCCTGGGCCGCCGAGCTGCAGTGCCGCGAGCAGGGCGTCGACGTGACGCTGATCGCCGAGACCGGCATGGTGGGCTTTCGCCCCATCAGCGGCGACCCGTACCTGTTCAACCGGCCCAATGCCGCATCGTCGTTGTTCCACAACGGTTTCGTGCAGACGCTGGGCGTGATTGCCGGGCCAGGGGCCAAGGGCTGCCTGGCCATGCTGGCGGCGGCGCAGATCGATGCGCAGGGCAACATCAACTCCAGCCGCTCGACTGATGGCAAGTTCATCGTCGGCTCCGGTGGTGCCAACGACCTGGGCTGCGGCGAGGCCGCCTGCATGGTGGTGATGCCACTCAAGGCCGGACGCTTCGTCGAGACGCTGCCGTTCACCACCACGCCGGTGCGCCACCATGCCGGTGTGGCCACCGACCTGGGCCTGCTCGAACGCGGCCCCGACGGCCTGCTGCAGGTGGCCGGCGTGACCTGCGCGCCGGGCGAGGAGCAGGCCACGCTGGCCGAGATCAATCGCCGCTGCGAGCGCACCTTCGCCGTCAGCGCCACGCTGCGGCGCTTCGACCCGCCCACCGCGCAGGAACTGGCCCGCCTGCGCAGTTTCGACCCCCAACGCGCGATCCTCGCGTGATCCCCCAACGTCTACCAAACGAGCACACCATGGACTACACCGACGTTCTCTACGAAGTCAGCGAAGGCATCGCCACCATCACCATCAACCGGGCCGACCGCCTGAACTGCTTCCGCGGCCGCACCATCGAAGAGCTGATCCACGCCTTCAAGCGCGCCTGGGCCGACAAGGCCGCCGGTGCGGTGATCCTCACCGCCGCGGGCACCAAGGCCTTCTGCGTCGGCGGCGACCAGAAGGAGATGGCGCAGACCGGCAGCTACGGCACCAGCGAGAACGGCCTGTGGGAGATCGACGACCTGCACATGGTCATCCGCAACATCCCCAAGCCGGTGATCTGCGCCGTGAACGGCTTTGCCATCGGCGGCGGCCACGTAATCCACGTGATCTGCGACGTCACCATCGCTGCCGAACACGCCAAGTTCGGCCAGGCCGGCCCGCGCGTCGGCTCGTTCGACGCCGGCTGGGGCTCGGCCTACCTGGCCCGTACCGTGGGCGAGAAGCGTGCCCGCGAGATCTGGTTCTTCTGCCAGCAGTACGACGCCAAGACCGCGCTGGAATGGGGCCTGGTCAACAAGGTGGTGCCGGCCGACAAGCTGATCGAAGAAGCCCGTGCGATGGCCAAGCAGGCCGTGGCGCTGAGCCCGACCGCGCTGAAGTTCCTCAAGCATGCCTTCAATGCCGACTCGGCCCACATCTTCGGCCAGGTCAAGATGGCCGCCGATGGCCTGGCATCGTTCGCCAACAGCGAAGAAGCCGTCGAAGGCCGCAACGCCTTCCTCGAAAAGCGCACGCCGGATTTCTCGCGCTTCCGCTGAGCTGTCGCGTGTACGGCAACCGGGCAGCACCTGCCCGGTTTGCAGCTGCCTTGACCCCGCCGGGTCCGGGCAGTTTTTCATTGAGCGCGGCCTGGCGACCACCTCCCATTGAGCTTGGCGATGGGAATGCTACAATCAATGGTACTACCAATGTTGCATCCTCCGAGGACATCCCATGCTTGATCCTGCCCGTCTCCAAGCCGAGCTGCCTGCCTACCAGCCGCGTCCGGCCGGAGCACCCAAGGCGCTGGAAGGCATCCGGGTGGTGGACTTCACGCACTTCCTGGCCGGGCCGATCGCCACGATGATCATGGGCGACATGGGCGCCGACGTGATCAAGGTCGAGACCCCGGGCCGCGGCGATGAGTTCCGCTACTACCCGCCGGTGCCGGACGATCTGCCGGGGCAGGGCGCGCCGTACCTCTGGAGCAACCGCAACAAGCGCAGCGTCGCGCTCAATCTCAAGAGCCCCGAAGGCCTGGCCGTTGTGCGCGAGCTGATCGAGAAGGCCGACGTGGTGGCCGAGAACTTCTCCGCCGGCGTGATGGCGCGTTTCGGCCTTGACTACGAGAGCGTGCGCAAGATCAACCCGAAGATCATCTACTGCTCGGTGTCGGCCTACGGGCGTGATGGCCCCTACAAGGACCGCCTCGGCTTCGATCCGATCGCGCAGGCCGAGAGCGGCTTCGTCTCGATGAACGGCTACCCCGACCGCCAGGGCGTGCGCACGTTGTCGCCGGTGATCGACATCAGCACCGCGATGATGGTGTGCAACGCCATCCTCGGTGCGCTGCTGGCGCGGGTGCGCACCGGTGAGGGCCAGGCGGTGGAGCTGTCGCTGTTTGACACCGGCGTGATGATGACCGGCTATGCCGCCCTGCAGCACCTGTTCACCGGCGTCGAGCCGCAGCGCACCGCCAACACCAGCCCCGACACCTGCCCGTCGGGCGTGTTCCAGGCCGCGGACAAGCCGTTCTACATCAACTGCGGCAACAACAAGATCTTCCATCGGCTGGCCGCGCAGGTGCTGGAGCGGCCCGACCTGGCCAATGACCCGGTGCTGGCCGATCGCAACGGCCGCATCTCGCGCCGCGAAGAGCTGTTCGGCATTCTCGAAGAGGCCTTCGCCAAGCAGCCGTGGTCGTACTGGCAGCCGCGCATGCGCGAGGCCTCCATTCCCTGCGGCGAGGTGCGCACCGTCGGCGAGGCGCTGCGTTCCGGCGAAGCCAAGGCACGCAGCAACCTGGTGACGCGCATTGCGCACCCGACGGTGGGCTGGCTGCCCAACATCGGCTCGCCGATCCGCTACACCGGCACGCCGCTGGTCGATCCGGTGCCGGCTCCTGCCGTGGGCCAGCACACCGAAGAGGTGCTGCGCGGCACGCTCGGCTACGACGACGCCAAGATCGAGGCGTTGAGGCAAGCCGGCGTGTTCGATGCCGGCAAGGCCTGAAGCGATCTGCTGCTACCCAGCGGCGCCAGACGATCGGGCATCAATCTACCGTGATGCCCTTGGCCTTGATGATGGCCTGGAAGCGTGCGCCTTCGCGCTCGACCAGCGCGCGGAACTGCTGCGGCGTGCTGCTGCCGGGTTCGTTGCCCGACTTGAGCAGCGCCTCGCGCAGGCCTGGGTCGGCCAGCGCCACCTTCATCGCATCAGCCAGCTTGGCCACCACCGGTTCGGGTGTGGCCGGCGGCGCGACCAGCCCGAAGAACACCTCGGTGGTCATCGACGGCAGGCCCAGCTCGGCCATCGTCGGCACATCGGGCAGCGACTTCTCGCGCCGCGGGCCGGTGACGGCCAGCGCCCTGAGCTTGCCCGACTGCACCAGCGACAGGTTGGACGACAGCGCATCGAAGTAGAACTGGATGTTGCCGCCCATGATGGCGTTGGCCGATTCGGCGCCGCCCTTGTACGGGATGTGCACGGCCTCGAAGCCGGCTTCGGTCTTGAGCAGCTCGGCCAGCAGGTGCAGGCTGCCGCCGACGCCGTTGGAGCCGAAGGACAGCTTGTCGGGGTTGGCCTTGCCGTAGGCGATCAGATCCTTGAGGCTGTGGTAGCCCGGGGCTGCCATCAGCACGAAGGACGACGCGCAGGCGAGACTGACGGGGATCATTGTCTTCACGTCGTAGCCGGGGTTCTTGTACAGGTACGGTGCGATCACCATCACGCTGTTGCCCACCCAGACCAGCGTGTGGCCGTCGGGCGCGGCGCGGGTGGTTTGCTGCATCGACAGCGTGCCGGCGGCGCCGGCCTTGTTCTCGATGACCACCGGCTGGCCCAGCAGCTTGCTCAACTGTGCGCCCACCAGCCGGGCGGTGATGTCGGTGGTGCCGCCGGCACCGGCGCCGACCAGGATCTTGATCGGCCGGTTCGGAAAGGCTTCTTCGGCCGAGGCCTGCGGCGTCACGCCGAGCAAGGTGGCTGTGCCGGCACCGAGCGCCAGCAGGGCGCGGCGGCGAGAGGTCAGGGGCAAATGGTCCATCCGTTGACTCCTTCGTATCAGTGGCCACACTGTAGGCAGCCGGGCCGTGTTGACCAGTGGGCTCATCCCCAACGCCGTGGGCCCAAAACGGCTATTCTGCGGCCCAGCTTTTCAACCCGGCGCAACCATTGCGGCCACCCACTCAGGAACGACCCACCATGCCAGAGACCTCCGTTGCCGCTTCGCCCGCCGATGTGCTCGACCAGCTGCTGCAGCAGCGCCACAGCTGCCGCAGCTTCCTGCCCAAGGCGGTGCCACGCAGCGTGATCGAGCAGATCCTGCAGTCCGCTCAGCGCACCGGCTCCTGGTGCAACTCGCAGGCCTGGGAGGTGAGCATCGCGTCGGGCGCGGCCACCGAGCGCCTGCGCGACGCGCTGATGAAGGCGGCGACTTCGCGCGCACCGCTCGACGGCGATTTTCCTTTCCCGGCTGAATACCGCGGCGTCTACCAGGAGCGCCGGCGTGAGTGCGGCTTCCAGCTGTACGAGTCGGTCGGCATCGCCAAGGGTGACCGCGAAGGGTCGGGCCGCCAGGCCCTGGAGAACTTTCGCCTGTTCGGCGCACCGCACGTGGCCATCCTCACCAGCGATGCCGGCCTGGGCGGCTACGGCGCGGTCGACGTGGGCGGTTATGTGCAGGTGCTGATGCTGGCCATGCAGGCGCATGGCGTGGCCTCCATCGCGCAGGCCGCGCTGGCCTCGCAGTCAGGGCTGGTGAAAGAGGTGCTGGGCATCCCGGCCGAGCGGCTGATGGTCTGCGGCATCTCCTTCGGCTATGAGGATGCCGCGCACCCGGCCAACGCCTTCCGCACCACGCGGGCGCCACTGTCCGAGGTGGTGAGCTGGGTCGACGCCTGACGGACGGCTGAGGCGCATTGAAACGGTGACCGCCGCTGCCACGCCCTCGACGCCAGGCTCCGGCACGTTCGGTCCCAGCACGCACGCCAGCGCAGCCTGCCTGCTGGCCGTCGTCCTGCTCACCCTGGGCCACCTGTTCACGCCGGCGCATTGGCTGGTGTGGGCCATGGGTGTTGCGGCGCTGCTGTTCTTTGCGCTAGAGCGGCGGCGCATCCCACGCGCCATCTGGCGCGTGGCGCTCACGCTGGGGGCCATCACGCTGCTGCTGCTGCCGGTGTCGGCCACGCCGCAGCAGAGCCTGTTGCGCGGTATCTCCATCGGTTGCCTGCTGGCTTCGCTGGTCGCGTGTGTCTCCCTGCTGTCGCGTGCGGCGCTGCGCAGCGACGCCAGCCGTGTCGTCGCGCTACACCTGTTGGCGCAGAACCGACGTCGCCGCTATGTGGGGTTCTCTTGGGCCACTCAGTTGTTCGGCGGCCTGATCGGGGTCACCGGCGTGAGCATGCTGATGGCCATGGCGTCGCGCGACGAACAGGCCTCGCCGCAGGACCGGCTGGCGCTGTTCAACGCCATCACGCGCAGCTTTTCGGCGGCGGTTCTGTGGAGCCCGATGTTCAGCAACGTCAGCATCCTGGTGGCGCTGTACCCGGGGTTGACCTGGTTCACGGTGGTGCCGCTGAGCTTTGCGCTGGGCATCGTGGTGATGGGCATCGGTCTGCTGGTGGATCGTTGGCGGCCGGACCGCGCGACTGCCGTGGCCGAACCCGATCGGCCCGCACCGGCCGATCCGCTGTGGCCCGCGCTGCTGCCGATGGCCGCCGCCATGGGCGGCTTCCTTGCCGCGGTGATCCTGCTGTCGTGGGTCGCGCAAATCGCTGCCATCGGCGCCATCGTGATGCTCGCGCCGGTGGGCGCCGTTGTGGTCAACGCCTTGCAGGCGTCCGGACCGGGCCGCCTGATGCAAGGCGTGGCCGATCTGCGTGACGACTACCTTCGCATGCCGATGCTGGCGGGCGAGGTCACGGTGTTCCTGGCCGCAGGCTGCGGGGGGGCGGTGATTGCCAGCGCGGTGCCCGTGGCCTGGACGGCCGCCATCGCCGCATTGGTCTCGCACTCGCCGATCGTGGCCAGCCTGGCGCTGACCTCCACGGTGGTGGGGCTGGCGTTCCTGGCCGTGCACCCGGTGCTGTCGGTGGTGCTGGTCGTGTCTTGTTTTCCGCCCGAACTGCTGGGCCTGCCACCGGTTCCGCACCTGTGTTCCATTCTTGTCGGCTGGGCGTTGGCCAGCTGTGTCTCGCCGTTCGCCATGGTGTCGTTGATGGCCAGTCGGTACTCCGGGCTGCCGGTGTCAGAGGTCACCGTGCGGGCGAACCGATGGTTCGCGCTGCTGTGCCTTGCCGCCAGCGCCATCGGGCTGGGCGGCTACGCGATGGTGAGCCGTGGCGGCCACTAAACTATCTGCAACATACCTATGAGGAGTCACTGAACATGAATGCACCGTCCCGTTCCCCTTCCGGCCCGTTGAGTGGCCTGCGTGTCGTCGAGTTCGCGGGCATCGGCCCCGGGCCGTTTGCCTGCATGCTGCTGTCCGACATGGGAGCCGACGTGGTCACCGTCGACCGCCCTGGCCGCAAGCCGGGCCGCGCCGACGACATCATTGGCCGCGGCCGCACCGTGGTCGAGGCCGACCTCAAGAACCCGGCCGACCGTGACCGCGTGCTGCGCCTGCTCGACAAGGCCGACATCCTGATCGAG
>JBDTQF010000027.1:0-24376 GCA_039932275.1 Burkholderiales bacterium | reverse complement strand
CGCACTTCGGCGGCATCGACATCCTGGTCAACGGCGCGGCGCATCCCGGCGGCCTGGTGCGCAGCGAGATCGAGAACGCCAGCCCCGAGGGCTTGCTAGAGGACATCAACATCAAGGTGGTCGGCTACATGCGCTGCGCCAAGGCCGCCGCGGTGCACATGCGACGGGGCGGCTTCGGCCGGATCATCAACATCGGCGGCCTCACCGGCCGTGGCAGCAAGCAGCTCTCGGGCATGCGCAATGTGGCCATCGTGCACATGACCAAGACGCTGTCCGACCAGCTCGGCCCGGATGGCATCACCGTCAACACCCTCCACCCCGGCGTGGTCGAGACGCCCCACATCCATGAGCTGTACGAGAAGGAAGCCAAGAAGCAGGGCCTGACCGCCGCCGAGGTGGAGGCCAACTACGTCAAGGTCACCCCCATCCGCCGCGTGCTGCAGCCCGAGGAGATGGGCTGGATCATCACCTTCCTGGCCTCGCCCCGTTCTGGCTCGATCACCGGTGAATCGCTGGGCGCCGACGGCGGCCTGACCCGCGGCATCTTCCTCTGAACGGAGCCAAGGCAATGGACTTCACGATCATGGTGGCCACAGCAGGCCAAGGCATCCTGCGCAGCAACGACGACGGCCACACCTGGCACCGCCTGGGCCTCAAGGAACCCATCGAGTTCGATGGTGTCGTGCGCTCGCTGGCGGTGTGCCCGTCCAACCCCAACCGCATCTATGCCGGCGCCGATGTCGGGCTGTGCATCAGCGACGACGGCGGCGCCCATTGGCGCCGCGCCCAGGGCCCCATCACCGGCATGACGGTGTGGTCCATCGCCGTCGATCCCAGCGACCCCAAGGTGCTCTACGCCGGCACGGGCGCGCCGTCGCGGGCGGCGCTGTTCAAGTCGGTGGACGCGGGCGAGACCTGGGCCCGCCTGCCGCCCGAGATCCCCGAGTTCTGCCAGGGCGTCAACCGCCCCCGGCTGCTGACCCTCTGCGTCAACCCCGAGGATGGCCAGGACGTGTGGTTCGGCATCGAGGAGGGCGGTGCCTGGCGCAGCCGCGATGGCGGCCAGAACTTCGAGCGCCTGGATGATCCGCGCAAGCCCATCCGCAGCTCGGACATCCACGCCATCAGCATCCTGCCGGCCACGGCCAGCGCGCCGCGGACCTTCATCGTGCTGACGGTCAACGCGGTCTACATCAGCCAGGACGATGGCCAGACCTGGGACGGCAAGCTGTCCAAGCAGCGTTTCGATGGCCTGTACTACACCCGCACCGTGATGCCGCTGCCGGGCGACTCTGGCGCGCTGCTGATGGCCATCGGCGACGGCACGCCGGGCTACAAGACCCGCTTGTACCGCTCGGTGGACCGCGGCTTCAACTGGGTCGAGACCCAGCTGGAGACGGTGCCCAACTCGACCTTCTGGGCGTTGGGTAGCCACCCGGCCGGGCCGGAGTTGGTCTTCGCCGGGACCAAGTACGGCGACCTCTTCCGCTCCAGCGACGGCGGCCTGAGCTGGCGCAAGGAATGGCGCGAGTTCCCCGAGATCACCGCCGTAGCCTGGACCCCGGTGAAGGCGCCGCTGGTGGCGCATGCCCAGTCCACTGATTGAACGCCCCCACGGAGCCCCAGCGATGACCCCTCCGATCGACATCCCCAAGCCGGCCCCGGGCCACAAGCTGCGCACGCCGCGGGTGCAGCGCACCCACGTGGCGCTGTATGTACGTGACCCCCAGGCCTCGGGCCTCTGGTACGCCGAGGTGCTGGGCATGGAGCAGGTGGCCAGCGAGCCGCGCTGGACCTTCATGTCCTTCGGCCAGAAGCACCACGACATCGCGCTGATCAAGGCGCAGACGCCGGCCGAGCTGGGCACCATCGGCCTGCAGCACTACGGGCTGGAGATCGCCGGCGACCTGACCGAGCTGCGTCGCCTGTACGGCATGTTGCTGATGCGCGGCGTCCCCGTCGTCAAGATCACTGACCACAAGGCCGGCATCGGCGTGTACTTCACCGACCCCGACGGCAACCGGCTGGAGTTCTTCTGTGAGACCGCGCATGACGACGCCACCGGCAAGTCATTGATGACCGAGTACCAGGCCGCCAGCGATCCCGTCCACCTCGATCCCCTCTTTGACTGAATGCCCACCACCATGACACAACCTGTCTTCAACGCCATCAGCGGGCCGAGCGCCGGGCCGCTCCCAAGCCGGCCCGCCATCCCCTCGGGGGATCGGTCGACGTATCCGTCGGACGAGGGGCTGGCATGACCAAGACTCCAAACTTCCACGGCTATCACATCCGCAAGTGGTACCTGCAGATCGAAGACACGCTGGCCGGCGAAACCGGCCAGCCCGCCGATGGCGCGCCGCTGCGCAAGATCGTCATCGCTGCGGCTCTGCACAACCCCTATGCCGGCCGTTATGAGCAGGACCTCTCGGCCTTCATCGAGCCCTCGCCGCTGCTGGGTGCCGAGTTCGGCCGCCGCATCCAGGAAGCCGCCGCCGGCCAGGCCATCGAGAGCTACGGCAAGGCCTGCCTGGTGGGCGTCGATGGTGAGTACGAGCACGGCAACGCGCTGCTGACCAACCCTGCCGCCAATCCCATCCGCGACGCGCTGGGCGGTGGCAAGTCCTGGGTGCCTTCGACCGGCAAGCGCGGCGGCCCCGGCAGCATCATCGACATCCCCTTGGCACACAAGGACGCGCTGTACGTGCGCTCGCATTACGACACCGTCAGCGCTACGTTCAACGACGGTCCCAACCGCGACGAGATCGTGCTGATCTGGGCCTTCGCCAGCCGTGGCCGGCTCAATGCCCGCCTGGGTGGCCTGAAGGTCAGCGAGGTCAAGGGCCAAGACGGCCTGGTCTGAGGGAACAGCGCCATGGCCATGCACGACCGCGAAGGTTGGATCGAAAACGACGGCCTCAAGCTGCGCTGGGTCGAATGGGGCCCGGCCGATGCACCGGCCATCGTGGCGCTGCACGGCCTGCGCAGCTTTGCCCACACCTGGGAGCCGGTGGCCCTGCCGCTGCGCGACCGCTTTCGCGTCATCGCGCTGGACCAGCGCGGCCGTGGCATGAGCGACTGGGACCCCCAGCGCCGCTACTACACCGAGCACTATGTGCGCGACCTGCAGGTGCTGGTGGATCGCCTGGCCCTGCCGCGCTTCTTGCTGCTGGGCCATTCGATGGGCGGGGCCAATGCCTTTGTCTATTCCAGCAGCCATGCCGACCGGCTGGCCGCCATGGTGATCGAGGACATGGGCCCCGGCGCCTCGGCCAGCTCGGCCGGCGCGCAGCGCATCCGCCGCGAGCTGGCGGCCACGCCCGACCGCTTTGCCAGCTGGGCCGACGCGGCCGCCTTCTGGCGCTCGCAGCGCCCCAACGTGCCCGACAACGCCATCCAGGCGCGGGTGCAGCATTCGATGAAGCAGGCCGCCGATGGCTGGGTGGACTGGCGCCATGACGCCGACGGCATCGCTGCGGCCCGCCTGGCCGCTACGCCCGCGCAGCTGGTGGACCTGTGGCCGCATGTGGACGCGCTGGCCGTGCCCACGCTGCTGCTGCGCGGTGAGAACTCCGACTTCCTGGGCGCCGACACGGCCGTGGAGATGGCGCGTCGCAACCCGCACATCACCCTGCGCACGGTGCCCCGCGCCACCCACTACGTGCACGACGACAACCTGCCGGACTTCACCACCGAGCTGCATGCCTTTCTCGGCAGCCCGATGTTGGCCGGCTGGGCGAGGGGAGGGCAGGCATGAGCTCCGTGCCGGCTCACACGTCCGTTGCCATCGTCGGCGGCGGGCCCAACGGCATCGCCCTGGCCAACCTGCTGGGCGCCTATGGCGTGCGCACAGTGGTGATCGAACGCGAGCGCGAGATCCTCGAATACCCCCGCGCCGTGGGCATGGACGACGAGGCCCTGCGGCTGTTCCAAACCGTGGGCCTGGCCGATGCGCTGGTGCAGGAGATGATTCCCAATGTGCCGCTGCGCATGTTCCGCGCCGACGGCCACTGCTTCGCCGACATCCGGGCCGCCACGCGCGAATTCGGCTGGTGGCGGCGCAACATCTTCATGCAGCAGATCGCCGAGAAGACTCTGCGCCAGGGCCTGGCACGCTACTCCCACGTGACGCTGCGCCTGGGCGAAGAAGTGACCGGCCTGGAGCAGGACGACAGCGGCGTCACGCTCCAGGTGCGCGACGCCGCGGGCCAGACGCAATCGCTGCGCTGCGACTACTGCGTGGCTGCCGATGGTGGCCGCAGCCCGGTGCGCGACATGCTGGGCGTCAAGCTGCTGGGCAAGACCCACGCCATCAAATGGCTGGTGGTGGATGTGCGCAACGCCCCGCTCGACGCCCCCTACACCGCGCTGAACTGCGATCCGCGCCGCCCCAACGTCTGTATCTACCTGCCCTACGGCTACCGGCGCTGGGAGTTCATGGTCTTCGCCGACGAAGACGAACAAGCCATCGCCGCGCCTGAATCGGTGCGGCGGCTGATTGCGCCCTACGTCAAGGACCCGGCGGCGGTGGAGATCGTGCGCGCCCGCACCTACACCCACCACTCGCGGGTGGCCGATCGCTTCTTGGTGGGCCGCGTGGCGCTGGTGGGTGATGCCGCGCACCTGTCGCCGCCCTGGATCGGCCAGGGCCTCAACGCGGGCCTGCGCGACGTCGGCAATCTGGCCTGGAAGCTGGCCGGCATCGTGCACGGCCAACTGCGGCCCGCAGTGCTGCACACCTACCCCCAAGAGCGTCACCAGCACGCCAAGGCCATGATCGACTTGGCCGATGTGTTCGGCGCCCTGCTCATGCCTACCCATCGGCTCAAGGCCTGGCTGCGCGATGCCTTCTTCTCGGCCGCGCGGCTGCTGCCGGGCGTGCGCAACTACGTGCTGCAGATGCGCTTCAAGCCCATGCCCCGCATGGACGAGGGCGTGGTGGTCAGGCCGGCCGGCGGGCCCATGGTGGGCCGCATGCTGATCCAGCCCGACGTGCTCGATGCCGAAGGCACCCGTCGCAAGCTTGACGATGTGCTGGGCCCCTGGTTCGCGCTGATCGGCTGGCAGTGCGACCCGCAGGCCGCGCTCAGCCCGGCCGAACGCGCGGCCTGGCAGGCCCTGGGCACCCGCTTCGTGCGCATCGACCGCACCTGCTGCGGCTCGGCCCCCGGCCAGCGCATGCAGGCCCAGCCCGGCACCGTGTGCATTGAAGACGTGGACAACCAGTTCTCTGACTGGATCGACGCCCACGGTGGCGGCGCGTCCAACCCGGTGCTGCTGTTGCGGCCCGACCGCTACATCGCCGCCCAGTGCGACGCCGCCGATCTGGCCGAGGTGACGCGGCGCTTCGCCGCCTTCACCCCAGCCAGCCCCGCCAGCCAAGACCAACCCGACAGCGGGCGCGAGCAGCGCCTGGCCGCTTGAGGCTCACCCATGTTCGTTGAACAACGCATCTATTCGCTGGTGCCCGGCGGCACCGCCGAGTACATCAAGGTCTACGAGGACTGCGGCCGCGCCATCCAGGAGCGCATCCTCGGCCACCTGCTTGGCTACTACACCCGCGAGGTCGGAGAGTTGAACCAGCTCATCTACTTCTGGCAGTTCAGCAGCCTGGACGAACGCAGCCGCCGCCGCACCGAGCTGATGGCCGACGCCGAGTTCAAGGTCTTTCGCGGAAAGATCCGCCACCTGGTCGTCAAGCAGGAGAACAGCCTTCTCCTGCCCGCAGGTGCCCCACCCAAGGCCCATCCATGAACCACGCCCCCTACGAAACGCTGGTCCAGTACATCGACGGCGAGTTCATCGGCGCGGCGGGCCGCGACACCCAGCCCGTCTTCAACCCGGCCGACGGCAGCGTGCTGGCCGAGCTGCCCCGCTGCAGCGGGCAGGACATCGAGCGCGCCATCGAGTCGTCGCAGCGCGCCTTTCTGGCCTGGCGGCGCGAGTCGCCGCTCAAGCGCTCGGACATCCTGCGCCGCGCTGCCCAGCTCATGCGCGAACGCGCGCCGGCCATCGGCCGCAACATCACGCTCGACCAGGGCAAGCCGCTGGTCGAGGCCACGCTGGAGGTGTCTTCCTGCGCCGAACACGTGGAGTGGCATGCCGAAGAGGGCCGCCGCATCTACGGCCGCGTGGTGCCCGCGCGCAACCCCGATGTGCGGCAGATGGTGCTGCGCGAGCCGGTGGGCGTGACGGCAGCCTTCTCGCCCTGGAACTTCCCCTTCAACCAGGCGCTGCGCAAGGTGGCCGCCGCGCTGGCCAGCGGCTGCACCGTCATTCTCAAAGGTCCGTCGGAGTCGCCCAGCGCCATCGTCGCCATGGCCCGGCTGTTCCACGATGCTGGCCTGCCGCCCGGCTGCCTCAACGTGCTGTGGGGCGAGCCCGGGCTGATCTCGCGCCAGCTCATCGAATCGCCCATCGTGCGGATGGTGTCGTTCACCGGCTCGTCGCCCGTGGGCAAGCACCTGGGTGCGCTGTGCGGGCAGCACATGAAGCGCATGACCATGGAGCTGGGTGGTCACGCGCCGGTGATCGTCTGCGCCGACGCCGACGTGGAGCGTGCCGCCGACATGTTGGCGCCCTACAAGTTCCGCAACGCCGGTCAGGTGTGCGTGTCGCCCACGCGCTTTCTGGTGCAGCGGCCGGTGTTCGACCGTTTCGTCAGCCGCTTTCTTGAACGCACCCGCGCGCTGCGCGTGGGCAGCGGCCTGGTGCCTGAGACGAACATGGGTCCAGTGGCCAGCGAACGCCGGCTGCTGGAGATGCAGGCCTTCACCGCCGATGCCCGCGCCCATGGCGCCGAGGTGGCCACGGGGGGGGAGCGCATCGGCGAGCAGGGCTACTTCTTTGGCCCCACGGTGATCCTCAACCCGCCGCCGCAGAGCAAGCTGATGAACGATGAACCCTTCGGGCCCATCGCCGGCATCGTGCCCTTCGACGAGGTGGACGAGGCCATCGCCACCGCCAACCGCCTGCCCTTCGGCCTGGCTTCCTACGCCTTCACCACCTCCACTCGCCACGCGCATGCGCTGGCCACCGGCATCGAGGCCGGCATGGTGAACATCAACCACTTCGGCATGGCGCCGGCCGAACTGCCGTTCGGCGGCGTGAAGGACAGCGGCATGGGCAGCGAAGGCGGCATCGAGGCCTTCGACAGCTACCTTGTCACCAAGCTGGTGACGCAGATGAACTGAGCCCGGTCATGACCCACACCGAATCCCTGTTGATGTCCCGCTGCCTGATCGACGGCCGTTGGGTGGCCGCTGCCGATGGGCAGACCATTGCGGTGCACAACCCGGCCACCGACGAGCGGGTCGGCCTGGTGCCCAAGCTGGGCGCAGCCGACGCCCGCGCCGCCATCGAGGCGGCCGAGCGCGCCCTGGGCGGCTGGCGCGAACGCAGCGCCGAAGACCGCGCCCGGCTGTTGCGCCGCTGGAACGACCTGGTGTTGCAGCACCAGGACGAGCTGGCCCGCATCATGACGATGGAGCAGGGCAAGCCGCTGGCCGAGGCCAAGGGCGAGATCGGCTACGCCGCTTCGTACATCGAGTGGTTCGCCGAAGAGGCCAGGCGGCTCAACGGCGAGGTCATCCCCTCGCCCTGGTCGGACCGCAAGCTGGTGGTGGTGAAGGAGCCGGTGGGCGTCTGCGCCGCCATCACGCCCTGGAACTTCCCGGCCGCGATGATCACCCGCAAGGTGGCGCCGGCGCTGGCCGCCGGTTGCACCATCGTCGTCAAACCTGCCTCGCAGACGCCGCTGACCGCGCTGGCCCTGGCCCGCCTGGCCGAGCTGGCGGGCATCCCGGCCGGCGTGCTCAACGTGCTGACCGGCAGCGCGACCGCGTTGGGCGGCGAGCTGACCCGCCATCCGGCGGTGCGCAAGCTGTCCTTCACCGGCTCCACCGAGGTTGGCCGCATGCTGGCGGCGCAGTGCGCCCCCACGCTGAAGAAGATGTCGCTCGAGCTGGGCGGCAATGCCCCCTTCATCGTCTTTGACGATGCCGACCTGGACGCGGCGGTGCAGGGCGTCATCGCCTCCAAGTACCGCAACACCGGGCAGACCTGCGTCTGCACCAACCGCATCCTGGTGCAGGACGGCGTCCATGACGCTTTTGCCGGCAAGCTGGCCGAGGCCGTCGCCGCCCTCAGGGTGGGCAACGGCCTGGAAGCGGGCGTCACCCAGGGCCCGCTGATCGATGCGCCCGCCCTGGCCAAGGTGGAACAGCTGGTGGCCGATGCCGTGCAGCACGGCGCCCGGGTGCTCACCGGTGGTCGGCGCCATGCGCTGGGCGGCACCTTCTACGAGCCCACGCTGCTGGTCAATGTGTCTCCCAAGGCCCTGCTGGCGCGCGAGGAGATCTTCGGTCCGGTGGCGCCGCTGTTTCGCTTCCATACCGAGGACGAAGCGCTGCGCATGGCCAACGACACCGAGTTCGGTCTGGCGGCCTACTTCTACAGCCGCGACCTGTCACGGGCCTGGCGCTTCAGCGGCCGGCTGCAGTACGGCATGGTGGGCATCAACAGCGGCGTCATCAGCACGGCGGTGGCGCCCTTCGGTGGCGTCAAGCAATCGGGCTACGGCCGCGAGGGATCGCGCCACGGCATCGATGAATACGTCGAGCTGAAATACCTCTGCATGGGGATCTGACAACAGGGCCGCGCCGCGGCAGCAGGAGGCAGACATGAGCATCACGTTGGTGAGGCGTCGCATCGCGGCCCACTTGGCCCTGGCTTTGGGGCTCGGCCTGGCCTGCTGGAGCGGCGCGCTGCGCGCCGAGACCTACCCCAGCCGGCCCGTCACGCTGGTGGTGTCCTTCGAGGCCGGAGGCTCGACCGATGTGTCGGCCCGCGTGGTGGCGCAGGAGCTGGGCCGCATCCTGCGGCAGCAGGTGGTGGTGGAAAACCGCGCGGGCGCTGGTGGCCGGGTGGGCACCAAGTCGGTGGCCCTGGCCAAGCCCGATGGCTACACCCTGCTGTGGGGCAGCGGCAGCTCGCTGACCGCGGCCCCGGTGCTCTACGCCGACCAGGGCCATGTGGCCACGCTGATGCCGGTGAGCCTGGGCGCGACGCAGGCCTTCGTCTTTGTCACCACGCCGGCCGTGGGCGCACGCACGCTGGCCGAGTTCGTCGCGCTGGCCAAGAAGCGGCCCATGGCGATGAACTTCGCCTCGGCGGGAAACGGCTCCAGCAACCATCTGCTGGGTGAGATCTTCATGTCGACGGCGGGCGTGCAGCTCATGCACATTCCCTACAAGGGCAGCGCGTCGGCCCGCGAGGCCCTGCTCAAGGGCGACGCCCAGCTGATGGACGAGGTGCCCTCACCCCTGCTGGCCCAGCTGAAGGCCGGCCAGCTGCAGCCCCTGTTCGTCACCGGGGACGCCCGCGACCCGCTGCTGCCCGACGTGCCCACCGCGCGCGAACTGGGCATGCCGGACCTGGTGATCACCGGCTTCTACGGTCTGCTGGCACCGGCGGGCACGCCGGCCAACGTGGTGGACACGCTGAACGCGGCCATGAAGGAGGCGCTGGCCTCGGCACCGGTGGTCAAGGCCTTTGAGACGCTGGGCTTCACACCGGCCTTCAGCACGCCGGCACAGATGGCCGATCGCATCAGCCAGGGCAAGGCGCGGTACGAGCGCATCGTCAGGGAGCGGGGCATCCGCGTCGAATGACGAGCCCCGCGATGCCGATTCAACATCGAGGAGCATCGACATGAAGCTGTATCACGAAGTCCGGGGCTGCTCCCTGGCGGTGGACATCGTGGCCCGTGAGCTGGGCCTGGCGCTGGACATCGCCTGGGTGGACATGGTCAACAAGCGCCTGGCCGACGGAAGCGACTACCTCGGCATTAACTCCAAGGGCACGGTGCCCACGCTTGAACTGGACGACGGCCAGACCCTCAGCGAGGGCGCGGTGATCATGCAGTACCTGGCTGATCAGCGCCCCGAGCGCGGGCTGATCGCTCCGCCCGGGACGATGGCGAGGTATCGCATCCTGGAGTGGATGAGCTTTGTCGGCGCCGACCTGCACAAGGGCGGCTTTACGCCGCTGTTCAAGGCCGTCACGCCATCCGAGTACAAGGTGATCGCCCGGGGCTACCTGGATGGGCGTCTGCAGTGGCTGAACCAGCAACTGGCCGGCCGCGAATACCTGACCGGCCCGCAGTTCACCATCGCCGATGCCCATTGCTACACCATCGCCATGTGGACCCGCGCACACGACATCGACACGTCGGGCTGGCCGCATCTGGAGGCCTACCTGGCCCGCGTCGGCGCGCGGCCCTGTGTGCAGGCGGCGGAGCAGGCCGCAGCCGCGGAAGGCGAGCGCCAGCGCGCCGCCCAGGGATGACCGATGGCCTGCGGGCCGCACACCAAGGAGCGTTCATGAAGAACTTGCTGCGAAAGACGTCGATGGCGCTGGGCCTGACCCTGGGCCTGCTGCTGTCATCACAGGCCCTGGCTGCTGGCGAGTACCCCAGCGGTCCCATCAAGCTGGTGGTGGCCTTTGCACCGGGAGGCGGCACCGATGGCGCGGCCCGCATCCTGGCGGAGCGTCTGGGGCCCGAGCTGGGCCAGACCATCGTGGTGGAGAACCGGGCCGGGGCCGGCGGTGCCATTGGGGCGCAGTCGGTGGCGCGGGCGGCGCCCGATGGCTACACGCTGTTCTTCGGCACTGGCGCCGAGCTCATCATCGGACCGCTGACGCGCAAGTCGGCGCCCTATGACGTGCTGAAGGACTTCATCCCTGTGAGCGAGGTGGGCGGCGTGACCTTCGTGCTGGCGTCGCCTGCCTCCTCGCCGGCGGACAGCGTTGCCAGGCTGGTGGCGCAGACGGCGGCGCGGCCGGGGGACCTGCGCTTCTCGTCTTTCGGCGTCGGCTCCACCAACCATCTGTTGGCCGAGCTGTTCCTGTCGAGCACCGGCGTCAAGGCCAGCCACATCCCGTACAAGGGCAGCCAACCGGCCATGATGGCGCTGCTGGGCGGGGAGGTGGACTTCGCCTTCGAGACCGCCGCCGTGGCTCTGCCGCAGATCCGCGCCGGCAAGCTGCGCGCGCTGGCCACGCCTTCACCCCAGCGGCTGCGCGAACTGCCCAACGTGCCCACCTTGCAGGAGCTGGGTTATCGCGACCTGGTGGCCGAGGGCTGGATGGGGCTGCTGGCGCCCGCGGGTACACCCGCCGAAGTGGTGCAGCGTCTCAACCGCGTCATGACCCAGGTGTTGCAGATGCCGGACGTGAACGAGCGCCTGACCGAACGCGGTGTGAAGGTGACCACAAGCTCGCCCCAGGTCTGGCAGCGCAAGCTGGCCGCGGAGAAGGACAAGTGGCAGCGCGTGGTGCGCGAGGCCAACGTATCGCTGACGGACTGAAGGCCACCAAGGCCCGATAGAGCAGCGGGGTAGCCGTTGCGATGGCAGCCGCGCTCGCGGGTTTCACCCGAGCGCGGCTGCCGATCTCGGCTACTGATTGCCGGGTTGCGTCACTACAGTGACAGCTCATCGTTCCCCAGGCACCGTTCCGGGTGCCGAGTCCCACGTGGCACGAACGGTGCTGTGAACCTACTGGGACATCATGATGCCGGGTGTGTTGAACATGGAAGCCTTGAATCGACCAACGGTGGCCTCGGTGGAAGCCGGACTGCCCAGTGCCACAACCGGTCTACGCCGGGGCACGCTCAGCGCGGGGTTCATCACGCTGCTGGTGGTGTCGGCGGCCAGTCCGCTCAGCGTCGTGGCCGGCGGCTTTCCACTGGGCATCATGCTGGGCAATGGCGCCGGCACGCCGGCCCTGGTGGTGCTGGCACTGGGGCTGCTGCTGCTGTTCGCGGCCGGCTATACCGCCATGGCCACCTGCGTGACCAGCGCGGGCGGCTTTTACGCCATGATCGCCCGCGGCCTGGGCGGCCGTTCAGGCGGCGTGGCGGCGATGGTGGCGTTGGTGGGCTACCTCACCATCCAGTTCGCGCTGTACGGCATGCTGGGCGCGGTGATGGCCGAGTCGCTGCAGACCCAGTTCGGGCTGGCGGTGCCGTGGTGGGTCTGCGCCTTCGCCACCATGTTCAGCGTGGCCTACTTTGGCTAT
This sequence comes from Burkholderiales bacterium, assembly GCA_039932275.1. Taxonomy (GTDB): domain Bacteria; phylum Pseudomonadota; class Gammaproteobacteria; order Burkholderiales; family Burkholderiaceae_C; genus Sphaerotilus. Next base: position 12,295 of record JBDTQF010000027.1, on the reverse strand, counting down.
CGGCAGATCGACTTCTCGGCCCGCGTGCTGGCCGGCTTCGTGGTGGCCGAGTACGCGGTGATGCTGACGCTGGACCTGATGATCCTGTGGAGCGGCGGCGCGCATGGCATCAACCTGGATTCGTTCTCGCCCAAGGTGGTGACCAGCGGCAATCCCTTCATCGGCCTGCTGTTCTGCTTCGCCGCCTTCATCGGCTTCGAGGCCACCACCATCTACAGCGAAGAGGCCAAGAACCCCAAGCGCAGCATCCCCATCGCCACCTTCTCGGCGCTGCTGCTGGTGGGGGTGTTCTATTCCTTTTCGCTGTGGTGCCTGGTGCTGGGCGTGGGCAGCGGAGATGTGGTCTCGGTGATCTCGGCGTTGAGCGAGCCCACCCAGCTGCTCTACGGTGTGTCCGACCGCTTTGTCGGCCCCTACCTGACCCTGCTGCTGCGACTGCTGTTCGCGGTGAGCGTCTATGCGGGGCTGATCTCCTTTCACAACGCGGCCGCCCGCTACATGTATTCGATGGGCCGAGAGGGCCTGCTGCCCGCCTGGCTGGGTCGTACCCATCCCTGGCACCGCAGCCCGCACACCGCATCGTTGCTGCAGACGGGCATCTGCGTGGCGGTGGTGGGTGGCTTCGCGTTGGGTCACGCCGATCCGGTGCTGTCGCTGTTCACGTGGCTCAGCAGCCTGGCCACCATCTGCGTACTGCTGCTGATGATCGGCACTACCGCCGCAGTCATCAGCTACTTCTGGCGTGACCAGCAGGGCCACGGCCTGATGCGGGTGCGCTGGCTGCCGGTGATCTCGGGCCTGGGCCTGTGCGCGGTGCTGCTGCTGGCGGTGGCCAACTTCCATGTGCTGATGGGCACCAGCGAACACACCTCCACCCTCGTGCTCAGCCTGGTGCCCATCGCCATCGTGCTGGGTTGGGCGACGGCTCAGCGCCTCAAGTGGGTCGATCCCCAGCGCTTCGCCAAGCTGGGCCGCGACCGCAGCTGAGCGGCATCCGAACGCCCAGCCCGGCGATCAAGCGGCTTGTCGCCGCTCGGCCATGCCAGCCGCCATGGCCGCGCGATCCAGCCGGCGAGTCTGTGATGGCAGCTCGCCGAACAGGATCTGATAGTCGGCCGCGAAGTGGCTGAGGTGATAGAAGCCCCATTGACCGGCGGCGTCGCCGATGGTGAGTTCACTGGCGCGCGAGCCCAGCAGCTCACGCCGCACGCCGTTGAGGCGGATGCAGCGGATGTAGTTCACTGGTGTGATCTGCGTCACCGCGCGGAAGCTGCTCTGCACCGTGCGCCGGCTCACCCGCAGGCGCTCGCAGAGGTCCAGCACGGAAGGCGGCGTTTGCCGGTCGGTCATCGTCATCTGGTGGCACTTCTCGACGATGAAGCAGCCGGGCGAACTGGGCAGGCGCTGGCTGCTGTCGAAGCTCGGGTCGGCCAGCAGGCAGATGATTTCTTCCAGCAGGTCGCTCTCCAGTTCCTGCTCGGCCTGGGTGTGATCGGTGTACGGCGAGATCTCCATCGAGCGGGCCAGCAGCTGGAGCAGCCGCTCGCGGCTCTGCGCCAGTCGGTGCACGGGCATGCGGATCACCGGCTTGCTCATCCACTGGCTGGCCTCGTCGCGCCAGGGCGAGTTCTCCACTGCCTGCAAGTAGGTCTCGCGGTCTATGGTGACGGACAGCATGTCCATGCCCTGCGGCATGTGGAAGAGGAACTCCTCCCCACCCTTGAGCGCCAGCATGCAGCGGTCATCGGCCTCGCGGCCCTGCAGCCGCGCCGCGCCCGGCACCAGCAGCGGAAAGGCGAAGCACACCCGGTCCTGGGGGGCCTCGCCCTGCTGCACCAGGCGCTGGTTGATGTTCTCTCTGAAAAGCTGAAAGCGCTTGCCTTCAACGTGCTGCAGCGAGCTGCGCACCAAACCGGGTGAGAGTTGGCTGTAGGTCTGCCTCCAATCGCGCATGGATGCCGCGTGGAGGTGCACATCTTTGAAGGTTTCGACGATCAGGTTCATGGCAACCATCTTTCTATGAATTCCATATTGCAGGAATGCAAGAAGTGTGCTTCCTTTGGTTTGGCGGTAGACCCGAGGAAACCCGAGCAGGTCTGATGCCAGGTTCAAGGGCCTTTGCCGTTTGCCGGTTTTGCCGTTTGCCGGTTTTGGCGTTCACCCGGTCGGGGCACTTGCCGGTTTGGGATAACGGCTCGGGGGCCCCTGGTCATGAAATCCACCCCATGCTGAAGGTGCGTTTGCGCTTGCGCCAGTCAGCGGATTCACAGCCAGCGAGAACCCATGACTCAATCACTCAAGCTCTTCATAGAGGGCGCCTCGGTCGAGGCTTCTGACGGCGCCCGCCTGCCGCTCGTCAACCCCATCGATGAATCGATCTACGCCAGCGCCGCGCTGGGCACGGTGGCCGATGTGGACGCCGCGGTGAGCGCGGCCCGGCGCCAGCTTAAGGGCGGCGAATGGAGCCGGTTGACCGGCGCGCAGCGCGGCCTGCTGCTGCACCGCCTGGCCGACCTGGTGCAGCGCGACACCGAACTGCTGGCCGACATGGACGCCAAGGCCATCGGCCGCTCGCCGATGGAGCCGCGCATGATGGATGTGCCCAACGCCATCGCCAATCTGCGCGCGGCGGCCGGCTGGGCCAATGCGCTGGAAGGCCGCACGATCCCGTCGGGCGGCTACATGGGCGTCAAGACGCTGGCCTACACGCTGCGCGAGCCCATCGGCGTGGTGGGCGCCATCGTGCCCTGGAACTCGCCGCTGATGATCACCGTGTGGAAGCTGGCCGCCCTGCTGGCGGCGGGCTGCACTGTGGTGATCAAGCCGTCTGAAGAAACGCCTCAGTCGGCGTTGCACCTGGCTCAGCTCTGCCAGGAAGCCGGCCTCCCCGACGGCGTGGTCAACGTGGTCACCGGCCTCGGTTCGGTGGTGGGCCGGGCGCTGTGCGAGCACCCGCTGGTGGACAAGATCAGCTTCACCGGCAGCCCCGAGGCCGGGCGCGAGATCCAGCGCGTGGCCGGCGCCAGCTTCAAGCGCGTGGCGCTGGAGCTGGGCGGCAAGAGCCCGCAGATCGTCTTCGACGACGCCTCCTTCGAGGATGCGTTGCGCGGCTGTGCCCTGGGCCTGTTCGTCAACCAGGGCCAGGTCTGTGCGGCGGGCTCGCGCATCCTGGTGCAAAAGGGCATCGCGCAGCGCTTCGCGGCCGCGCTGGCCGACGCGGCCAAGGCAGTGACGGTGGGCGACCCCAGCCAGCCCGGCGTGCAGATGGGCCCGGTGGCCAAGAAAGCACAGCAGGAGCGGGTCAATCGCTACATCGAGCTGGGCCAGCGCGAGGGCGCGCGGCTGCTGGCCGGCGGCGTGTCCGGGCCGGGCAAGGGCTTCTTCGTGCGGCCCACCATCTTTGCCGGCGCCAACAACGACATGACCATCGCCCGTGAGGAGATCTTCGGCCCGGTGGGCACCGTCATCGAATTCGACACCGAGGAGCAGGCCATCGCGCTGGCCAATGACTCCAGCTACGGCCTGGCCGCCACGGTGTGGACCACCAACCTGGCCCGCGCCCACAAGGTGGCCCAAGCGCTGGAAGTGGGCGCGGTGGGCGTGAACTGCTGGAGCCCTTTGGACGCCAACCTGCCCTGGGGTGGCCTCAAGGCCAGCGGCTACGGCCGCGAGGGTGGCTTCAGCGGCGCCCTGGCCTACACCGAAGAGAAGGTCATCACCGTCCTTCTTCCCTGATGTGCTGTCCTGACGCTCAGCCCCGCAACCCATCCCCGGTCCAGCCATGAACCCTGCCACCCTTGACCTGATCGCCCAGCGCAGCTCGATCAACCGCTTCGACACCTCGTACGAGATGGACGACGCCAGCATCGTCGAACTGGTGCGCCATGCCACCCAGGCCCCCAGCGCCTACAACATGCAGAACTGGCGCTTCGTCGCTGTGCGCACGCCCGAGCAAAAGGCTCGGCTCTGCGACATGGCCTATGGCCAGAAGAAGGTCCTGGAAGCCTCGGTGACCTTCATCGTCTGCGGCCGGCTCAACCCGCACCTGGCGCTGCGCGCGGCGCTGCAGCCCTTCCGCGACGCCGGCCATGTGGACGCCGCCACCATCGACGCGATGGTGGGCAGTGCCACCCAGGTCTACGAGGGCGATGCGCAGATGCAGCGCGACGAGGCCATCCGCTCCGGCGCGCTGGCGGGCATGACGCTGATGATCGCCGCGCAGGCCATGGACCTGGTGTCGGGTCCGATGATCGGTTTCGACCCCGAGCAGGTGACCCAGGGCTTCGGCCTGGGTGCCGACGAGATCCCTGTGATGTTGATCACCGTGGGTCGCCCCGCCCCCGGCAACTGGCCCAAGAAGCCACGCCGCTCCGCCGCCTTGGTGGTGGACATCGTCTAGTCCCCCTTTCGCCTTTCGAGTTTCGCCGTCGTCTTCCTTCCTCTTTTCCAAGCGGAGCCTCACCATGACTCATCTCGACCCCCGGCCCACGGTAGGCCGCCGACTCCTAGCGGTGGCCGCCGTCGCCGCCTGTCTGGCCACCGCCACCCATGTGGTGGTCGCGGCCGATGCTGCCCAGCTCGACAAGCTGACGCCGTCGGGCGCCATGCGCGAGGCCAACAGCGACGGCAGCATCCCGGCTTGGCAGGGCGTCGAGGCGCCGCTGCCGGGCTACGAGTGGGGCAAGCTGCGGCGCGACCATTGGCGCCACAAGGATGAGAAACCCAGCGTCAGCATCGACGCCTCCAACGTCGACAAGTACGCCGACAAGCTGTCGGCCGGGCAGGTGGCCATGCTCAAGCAGCGCAAGGGCTACCGCATGGACGTGTATCCCACCCACCGCACCTGTGGCGTGCCCGACTTCGTGGCCGCCAACACGCGAAAGAACCTGACCACCGCCAAGGTGAGTGAAGACGGCTGGAGCCTGAAGGAAGCGGTGGTGCCGGGCTATCCCTTCCCCATCCCCAGCACGGGCGTCGAGGCGATGTGGAACTCCAAGCTGCGCTATCGCGGCGTGGGCATCGACTACAAGGGCACCATCACCGCCGCCTCGCCCCGCCCCGGCAGCACTGAGTGGATCCGCGCCGACTCGGAGCAGAGCCTGTTCATCCCCTCCGGCGCCAAGGGCTCGACCCTGCTGTCGACCCTGCCGCCGGTGGAGTTCTTTGTGTACTTCGGCTACAACGCGCCCGCCGCGCTGGCCGGCCAGGCCCTGGCCATCACGCAGTACATCAACCAGGCCGAGAACGAGACCTTCTACTACTTCCCTGGCCAGCGTCGGGTGCGGCGCATGCCCACCTACTCGCATGACTCGCCGCAGATCGGCTTCGAGAACCAGTACACCCTGGACGAACCCAACGTCTTCAACGGCGCGTTGGACCGCTTCGACTGGAAGCTGGTGGGCAAGAAGGAGATGATCGTTCCCTACAACGCCTTCGGCGCCTATGACTTCAAGGCCAAGTTCGAGGACGTGGCCAAGCAGGACTTCATCGAGCCCGGCCATCGCCGCTATGAACTGCACCGCGTCTGGGTGATCGAGGCCAGCGTCAAGGCCGGCATGCGCCACTCGGCGCCCAAGCGCACCATCTACCTCGACGAGGACAGCTGGGCCCCGCTGGTGATGGATGACTTCGACGGCCAGGGCAAGCTGGCCAAGCTGCGCGAGGGCTTCCTGATCCCGGTGTACGAGACCGGCTCCTGCGATGCCATGGCCATGGTTCAGTACAACGTGCCGGAAGGCCGCTACGTCTTCGACACCCACACCGTGGGCGTCGGCAAGGACATCCGCTACTTCACCGAACCCAACGGCCCGCGCTTCAAGGCCAGCTTCTACACCGCGGACAACCTGCGCTCGATCAGCGAGCGTTGATCGGCCTCACCATCACGAGGAACTGACATGACACAAGCGACATCCCGTCAGCTGCGCGCCGTGGCCGCGGCCGTCTGCGCCCTGCTGGGGGCAGGCAGCTCCCACGCCTTCAAGTTCGAAACCGAGGACATCCGCGGCAGCTTCGACTCCACCCTGTCGGCCGGCATCGGCATCCGCGCCAAGGAACCCTCCTGCGGCCTGATCATCGACAGTCCCAGCGGGGCTGGTGCTCCGGCCGGCTGCCTGGCGCCGACCTCGGCCCTGGGTGACCAGGGCAACCTGAACTACGCCAAGGGCGACGCCTTCACCACCTATCTCAAGGGCTCGCACGAGCTGCTTCTGAAGATGCCCAGCGACGTGACCTTCATGGCCCGGGGCAGCTGGTTGAAGGACTTCACCGCCAGCCACACCACCGGCTACCTCAGCGCCGCCACCCCGCCGGGCGCGCCGCTCAGCGATGGCCTGGCCGACGACGCCCGCAAGGACCTGCGCTTCAAGGGCCGTATCCTGGACCTCTGGGTCAGCAAGTCCTTCCAGTGGGGTGATCAGACCGGCCGGGTGCGCGTGGGCAACCAGGTGGTCAGCTGGGGCGAGAGCCTGTTCATGCCAGGCGGCATCAACAGCACCAACGCGGTGGACATCATGCGTCTGTCGCAGCCCGGCACCCAGCTCAAGGAAGCGGTGCTGCCGGCGCCGATGGCCAGCGTGGCCACCGGCCTGGGCAACGGCCTGAATCTGGAGGCCTATGTGCAAAGTCGCTGGAACGCCAACTACATGCCACCCAGCGGCAGCTACTGGTCGGTGGCCAACGGCATGGGCAAGGGCCACGACGCCTACGGCCTGATCGAGGTCAAGCCACGCGACAGCGGCCAGTGGGGCGCGGCGCTGCGCTGGCAGCCCGCGGACACCCAGCTCAACCTGGGCCTGTACGCGATGAACTACCACGACAAGGGGTTGAACTTCAGCATCAACGCCGGCGGCACGGGCCAGGCGGGTTGGGCCTATGCCGAGAACCGCCGCCTGTACGGCATCAGCGCCAACTTCCCCGTGGGTGACGCCGCCATCGGCACCGAGCTGTCCTACCGTCCCCGCGACGCGGTGGCCATCAACCCGGCCGTCAGCGGCTGCTCGGCCAACAACGGCAACTGCTGGGTGGACGAGAAGAAGCTGCAGTGGCACGTCACCGGCCTGTACAGCCTGACGCCGAGCAACTCTCCCGGCATCCTCGGAGCACTCGGCGCCGACACGGCCACGCTGTTGGCCGAGCTGGTCATGGTGCGCTATCCCAAGCTCAAGCGGACCTACGGTCTGGCGGACGACCCCATCGCCGCGGGTGCCTGGGGCTGGGGCCAGGAGTTCAACGCCGCCGGCACCCCGGTGCCCGTGGGCAACAAGAACGCCTGGGGCTTCAGCCTCGACTACAGCTGGGTCTACGACGGCTCGCTGCTCCCTGGCTGGCAGGTGGTGCCCGAGGTCTTCTACTTTCAGGCTGTCAAGGGTCGCACGCCCAATGGCGCGGGCCAGCTGATGGAAGGGGCCAAGTCGGTGAACTTCATCGTCTCACTGATCCAGAACCCGGCCAACTGGCAGGCCTCGATCAACTACGCGGCCTTCTTCGGCGGCAAGAGCGTGTTTGACCAGCCCTACCGCGACCGCAACTTTCTGGGCTTGACCCTGTCGCGCAACTTCTGAGCGACCTCGAGGCCGGGCGGCTGATCGTCAGCTGCCCGGCCCGTTCAACGCGAGCCGAGAACCTGACGTGTCCGACGCTTCTAGAAACTCATCGTTCCTGGTGCGCGCCGTCCAGCGCATCGAGACCTTCTCCTTCGGCCACCGGGCCATCATCCTGGTGGTGCTGGCCCTGTTCACCGTCGGCATGGCGTGGTTCGCGCTGCAGCTGCGCATGGACGCCGGCTTCGACAAGCAACTGCCGGTCGGCCACGAATACATCAAGACCTTCGAGACCTACCGCAAGGACGTGCTGGGCGCGAACCGGCTCAACGTGGTGGTCAAGGCCCGCAAAGGCGACATCTGGAACCCGACGGCGCTCAAGCGCCTGTACGACGTGACCCAGGCGGTGATCTACCTGCCCAACGTCGAGCGCCTGGGCGTGCAGTCGCTGTGGACGCCCAACAGCTTCGTCAACGAGATCACCGAGGAAGGCTTTCGCGCCGACCCGCTGATCGACGGCACCATCACCCCCGACGCGCTGAACCCCGAGACCATCGCCAACATCCGCGGGGCCACGCGCCAGGGCGGCTTCGTCGGCACGCTGGTGTCGCGCGACGAGACCAGCGCCATGATCACCGCCGAGCTCAACGAGTTCGACGCGACGGGCAACAAGCTCGACTACATGGCCTACAACCGGCAGCTCGAAGAGCAGATCCGCGCCAAGTTCGAGGATGCCGATTTCGAGATCCAGATCATCGGCTTTGCCAAGCAGATCGGCGACATCGCCGATGGCGCCCAGTCGGTGCTCAAGTTCTGCGCGGTGGCACTGCTGCTGACCGCACTGGCGGTGTACTGGTACTGCCATTCCATCCGCTTCACGCTGCTGCCGATCGTCTGCTCGCTGACCTCGCTGGTCTGGCAGTTCGGCACGCTGCGCCTGCTGGGCTTTGGGCTGGACCCGCTGGCGGTGCTGGTGCCCTTTCTGGTGTTTGCCATCGGCGTGTCGCACGGGGTGCAGCAGATCAACTTCATCGTGCGGCAGATTTCGCACGGCCGCAGCACCTTTGACGCCTGCCGCGACAGCTTCACCGGCCTGCTGATCCCCGGCACGCTGGCGCTGGTGACGGCCTTGGTCTCCTTCATCACGCTGCTGCTCATCCCCATCCCGATGGTGCGCGAGCTGGCCATCACCGCCTCGCTTGGGGTGGGCTACAAGATCATCACCAACCTGGTGATGCTGCCGGTGGCGGCCTCTTACTTCAACGTGGGCAAGGCCTATGCCGAAAAGGCAGTACTGAAGCGCGAGAAGCGCTCGGGCTGGCTGCGCGTGCTGGCCCGCGTGGCCGAGCCGCGCAACGCCGTCATCGTGGCCAGTCTGTCGGCGCTGGTGCTGGGCGTGGCGGTGTGGCAGAGCAGCGACCGCGTGGTGGGTACGCTGCAGCCTGGCGCGCCCGAGCTGCGCGCCGAGTCACGCTTCAACCGTGACGCCGTGGCCGTGTCCACCCACTACGACACCGGGCTGGATTGGCTGACGGTGATCTTCGAGGCGTCGGCCGGGGCCGCTGCCGGGCCGCCCCAAGGCGGCCAGCTCCCCTCGGGGGGCGACGCCGCAGGCGTCTTGGGGTCAGATGCTTGTGGGAGCGTCAACCTGGGCCTGTTCCAGGACCGCTTTGCCTGGGCGATGGAGCCGGTGGAGGGCGTGCTCTCGGTGTCGTCCTATGCTGGCCAGCTGCGCCTGTACAACGAGGGCTACAACGAGGGTAACCCGAAGATGAGCGTCATCCCCATCGACCCGGGCAACTACGCCGCGCTGTCCACCGAGATCGGCCGCATCCGCGGGATGATGCGCAAGGACTGCAGCATGACGGCGGTGCACTTGTTCCTCACCGATCACAAGGCCACCACCATCCAGCGCGTCATCGACGCGGTGAAGGACTTCCGCGCGCACAACCAGATGCCCGGCGTGACCATCCGCCTGGCCTCGGGCAACGCCGGCGTGCTGGCCGCCATCGACGACGAGGTGGAACACAGCGAGCTGCCGATGATGCTGTACGTGTACGCGGCCATCGTCATCCTGGTGTTCGCGGTGTACCGCGACTTCCGCGCGGTGCTGGCCTGCTGCCTGCCGCTGACGCTGGGCACCTTCATCGGCTACTGGTTCATGAAGGAGCTGCAGATCGGCCTGACCGTGGCCACGCTGCCGGTGATGGTGCTGGCGGTGGGCATCGGCGTGGACTACGCCTTCTACATCTACAACCGCATGCTGCTGCACATGGCCGGGGGTCAGCCCATCGTCAAGGCCATCGAGCACGCCATTCTCGAAGTCGGCATGGCCACCATCTTCACCGCCATCACGCTGGCCATCGGCGTGGCCACCTGGTCGTTCTCGCAGCTCAAGTTCCAGGCCGACATGGGCAAGCTGCTGGCCTTCATGTTCATGGTGAACATGGTGATGGCCATGACCGCCCTACCCGCCATGGCCGTCTGGCTCGAACGGCTCTTTCCACGCCGCGGACCCGTGCGCACGACGGGGCTCCAGCAACACTGACCACCGGCCATGAAAACCGCACTCACCACATTCGTATTCTTCCATGCGCTCGTGCTGCCGGGACTCTGCACGGCACAGGCGCCACCCGCTGGCGACGCGCTGCGCCAAGCCCCCATCGTCGTGGCCGCAGCCCGCGTGTCACATGCGGCGCATGCCACCATGCTGGCCAGTGTGCGCGCCGGACCTCGCATCGTGGCGGTCGGTGACCACGGCATCGTGCTGCTGTCGGACGACGGCGGTGTCACGCATCGCCAGGCGCAACGCGTGCCGGTGGACGTCGCACTGACGGCGGTGTCCTTCGTCGACGACCGTCGCGGCTGGGCGGTCGGGCACTGGGGCGTCGTGCTGCAGACCGTCGATGGCGGCGAGACCTGGACGCTGCAGCGCAGCGACACGCAAGAAGATCGGCCCCTGTTCGGGGTCCATTTCTTCGACGCGAACCACGGCGTCGCCGTCGGCCTGTGGTCGTTGGTGCTAACGACCTCCGACGGCGGTGCCCATTGGCAAGTGGTGGAGATGCCCGTGCCCGAAGGCGCTCGGCGCGCCGACCTCAACCTGCTCGGCGTGTTCGCCGACGGCCGCGGTCGCCTCTATGCCCCCGCCGAGCGAGGCACGGTGCTGCGTTCGGACGACCGCGGCCAGCATTGGCGTTACCTGAACACGGGATATCAGGGGTCCTTCTGGACCGGCATTGCCGAGCCCGACGGCGCTCTGCTCGTGGCCGGCCTGCGCGGTTCGCTGTTCCGCAGCACCGACGAAGGCCAGTCCTGGCAGCGGATCGATACACACAGCAAGTCGTCGATCACGGCGCTGGCGCTCACGGGCCACCGGATCGTCGGTGTCGGGCTCGATGGCTTGGTGCTGCGCAGCGATGATGCCGGCGTCTCGTTCTCGGCGGACGTGCGAGCCGATCGATTGCCGCTGACGGCGGTGTCGAGTAACGAGGAGGGAAGCCCGGTGCTGTACTCGCGACAGGGCGTGGTCACTGCCCCTGCGGCTCAAAGGTGAGGCGCGGGGGCAGGTCGGCAAGTAACCCGAATCTGCAATCCTGCAGTGCCGCTTCAGTGACCGAAGCACGCGCTTTTGACGCCGCCGTGCCGCCTGCGATGTGGAAAGCAAAGACGAACACCGCAGCCGTGGCGCGTGCATCTCGTTTGGCTAACGCGCGCCGCAACGCCGCACTGATAGTCCCAGCGGGCGTGCTGATGTGCCGCTTACGCCTTGGCTGTCAGCTTACGTGGGCGGCGGCAGCCTTTCTGTCGACAAGGAGTTCGTTGGATGACGCGTACGCATGTGCCGGGTCAAAACGGTATTGGCCGCCGAAGGCGGGGTGTGATTGCGCGCCACCGGTGGCAGCGGCCAGGACGTCGTGCGCGTGCGCATGTACGTCGTCGGCCTCGACGGCCAAAAACACCGTCCCGTCATCAACGCCGCGATGCGCCAGCACTTCGGCGATCGAGGGCCGACATCGACGCTGGTCGGGGTTCAGGCGCTCGCCGCACGGGCATCCTATTCGAGATCGACGCCACGGCCGCAGTTGGGCGGAAGGTAGTACGGCAGAACGCGCCGGCGAGCGTTGCAACAATCCTTGCCAGTCGCCGATGCGACGCCGCGCCGACCTCTGGGCTGGCCCGCCGGCGGTTGCCGATTCGGGCTAACCGCACGGCGCGATCTTGGCCATCATTGAGGCGCTCAGAACTACGCCCGATGCTGTTTGTGCATCGGCTGTTCAAGGCGCTGAACATCATTGGCGAAGGCTTGACGGTACTTTCAACCGGCTGCATAAATAGGAGACTCGAGTATGGAAACGTTCCGTATTGGCGACCGGCCCCTCAATGGCGCGTATTCGGTGTTGGAGGCAGCCGGTGTCGCTGGAATCGGATGTGCAACAGCAGGCCGTTGTGGGCGTCGAGTCCAAACGGCGAACTTGCTCGCCCTGCTCCTGCTCGTCGTCTCGCTCGTTGGCTGCGAAACGGAGTCGAACCCCGCGCGGTCTCAGGCGCTGGCGACGTCCAAGCTCTGCCGGTTGCTCCAGCATGGCAAGGTGTTCACCGGTCAACCAGAGCACGCGTCGGCGGAGTCGATTGTCGTCTGCGATGAAAAGATCGTGGCGGTCGACACCGATGCGGAGCTTGGTTATCTCGCCAGTCAGATCGAAACGATCGATCTGGGTGGTGGAACCATTGACGGAAGTGACGTAGCGGTCGGG
>JBDTQF010000026.1:0-24509 GCA_039932275.1 Burkholderiales bacterium | reverse complement strand
GTGGCCGTCCACGTCCCAGATCCAGCAGCCTTCGCCGCGCTGGATGATGTCGGGCCGGGTCTTGTTCATGGCGCGCGGGTGCGCCATCGGGTGGAACAGGAACTGGGCGTTGTCCTGCTTGAGTTGGTCGGTGCTGCTGCTCATTGGGGAACTCCCACGGTGATGGTCTTGACTTCGGTGTAGTGCAGCAGGCCTTCAGAGCCCATCTCCTGGCCGATGCCGCTTTCCTTCCAGCCGCCGAAGGGCATCTCGGGTTGCGACACGCCGAAGTGGTTGATGCCCACCATGCCGGCTTCGATCTCTTCGCCCAGGCGGTGCGCGGTGTGCAGGTCGCGTGTGAAGGCGTAGGCGCCCAGGCCGTAGGGCAGGGCGTTGGCCTTGGTGATGGCGTCGTCGAGCTTGTCGAAGGGCTCGATCACCGCGATGGGGCCGAAGGGTTCGATGCGCTGCACCATGCTCTCGGGCGGCGCCTCGGCGATGACGGTGGGCTCGAAGAAGAAGCCCGGCCGCTCGGGCCGCTGGCCGCCGCACAGCAGGCGTGCGCCCTGGCCCACGGCGTCGTCCACCAGGCGCTCCATCTCTTCGACGCGGCGCTCGTGCACCAGCGGGCCCATCTGGGTCTGCGGGTCCATGCCCGAGCCCAGGCGCAGCATGCGCGCGCCCTGGGCGAACTGGTCGCTCCAGTCGGCGTACAGGCTGCGGTGCACATAGAAGCGGATCGGCGAGGCGCACACCTGGCCGGCGTTGCGGAACTTGGCCGCCAGCGAACTCTTCAGCACGAAGCGCAGGTCGGCGTCGGCGCAGACGATCACCGGTGCGTGGCCGCCCAGCTCGCCCGTGAAGCGCTTGACGCGCTCGGCGCACATGGCGCCCAGCAGCTTGCCCACGGCCACCGAGCCGGTGAGCGAGGCCTTGCGGATGGCGTCGTGCGCGATCAGGGTGGACGACACCAGGGCCGGCTCGCCGCACACCATGTTCAGCGCATCCGGCGGCACGCCGGCGTCCAGGAAGGCCTGCACGATCAGCATGCAAGTGCCTGGCGTTTCTTCGGCCGGCTTGATGACCACGCTGCAGCCGGCGGCCAGGGCGCTGCCCAGCTTGCGCGCCGGCAGGTTGGCCGGAAAGTTCCAGGGCGTGAAGGCCGCCACTGGCCCCACCGGCTGGCGCACTACCGACTGCGACAGGATGCCGGCCACACGTGGCGCCACGATGCGGCCGTACAGGCGCTTGGCCTCTTCGGCCTGGAAGTCGATGATGTCGGCCGACAGCGTGACTTCGCGCAGCGACTCGGCCAGCGGCTTGCCTTGCTCCAGCGTCAGCACATGGGCGATTTCGTCGGCGCGCTGGCGCAGTAGCTCGGCCGCGCGGCGCACGATCACATAGCGCTCGTGCGCCATCTTCTTGCGCCACTGTTGGAAGCCGCGCTCGGCCGCCTCGGCCGCCGCGTTCAGTTCGACCACACCGGCCAGCGGCAGCGCCGCCAGCGGCGAGCCATCGGCCGGGTTGACGACGAAACGCTCGCCGCCGGAAGCCCGGCTCAGCCATTGACCGGCCACATGCAGGGCAAGAGAGGGATATTTCACGTCGATGTTCTCCAAAGGGATCAGGGCTTGTTGCCCGGCTCCGCCGCGGCGACCAGCCCTTGGCGCGAGAAAAGCACGGCCTTGCCGTCGGTGGTGCCGACGACGGCGGTGAGCCCGGCACGGTCTTCACGCACCGTGGCCTTGAAGCTGGTGCCGCCGTCGCTGCTGCGCAGCACCAGGCCTTCGGCGCCCACGGCCACGATGTCGGTACCCGCGTAGGCCAAGGCCGAGATCGAGGACTTGCTGCCACTGTCCAACCGGGTCCAGGTGCGGCCGTCGTCGGTGCTCCTGAACAAGGAGCCGCGAAGGCCGGCCGCGAGCAGGCTGCCGTCCGTGCCGGCCAGCCCGGTCCACAGCGAACCCTTGTAGCCGGTGCTCAGGTAGACCCAGGTCTTGCCCTGGTCGTCGGATCGGGCCAGCACGCCCTTTTCAGCCGTCGCGAACAGCCGCCCCTTGCCGTCGGCGAAGAGCGACAGCAGGTTCAGGTCGGCCTTCTTCGCGCCCTCAGGCACGGGCATGGTGACGGGGGTCCAGTGCGCGCCGCCGTCTTCGGTCAGCAGCACCAGCGACCACAGGCCGGTGGCCACGCCGCGCTTGGCGTCGAAGAAGTGCACGGCAAACAGCGGCCTGTCCACCGCCACGTCGATGCGCTGCTGGCTCCAGGTCTCGCCACCATCGGTGGTGCTCAACACGCCGCCCCAATGGCCCACGGCCCAGCCCTGCTTGGCGTCCACGAAGCTGACGGCCGTGAGCGTGGCATCCATGGGCACAGTCTTGGCCTGACGGAAGGTCTTGCCCTGGTCGTCGGACAGCAGCACCACACCGTGTTCGCCCACGGCCACGATGCGCTCACCGGCGCGGGTGCTGGCCAGCAGCATGGCGGTCGTGGCGTGCGCCACGCGCTGTGCCGGTACGGCCACCAGCGGGACGGGGGTGTTGGCCGCGGTTTTGTCTTGTGCGGCAGCCGGTGAAGGCAGTAGCGCACACAGGGTGGCGGCCAACCAGGAGTGGAAGAGAGCGTTGCGCATGAAGTCCTCTCAGTGCTGCAGCAGGCCCGGGGCCTTGACCGGCCCGCGGCGCGGGAACAGCCGCTCCAGCCACACCGCCAGGGCGGGCAGCACGGTCATGGCCATCACCATGTTGACCATGAACATGAAGGCCAGCAGCTTGCCCATGTCAGCCTGGAACTTCAACGCCGAGAACGACCAGATCGCCACGCCGATGGCCAGCGTGATGGCGGTGAAGATGGTGGCGGTGCCCACTTCCAGGATCGAGTGCTCCAGTGCCTTGACGATGGGTTGGCCGCTGGCCAGATGCAGTTGCAGACGGTTGTAGATGTAGAAGGCGTAATCGACGCCGATGCCCACGGCCAGCACCATCACCGGCAGCGTGGCCACGGTCAGGCCGATCTGCAGCTCCTTCATGAACCAGTAGCCGATGAAGGTGCCCACGGTCAGCGGCAGGCAGCAGGCCAGCACGGCGCGGAAGTCGCGGTAGACCAGGAACACCAGCACCACGATGGCGGCGTAGACGTACAACATCATCGGCAGCTCGCTGTGCTCGAGCTCGTCGTTCACGGCGGCCAGCACGCCGGCGTTGCCGGAGGCGAGGCGAACCGTCACGCCGGGCAGCTTGTTCGCATCGCGAAAGGTCTTGACGGCGGCGATCACGCGGTTGATGGTCTCGGCCTTGTGGTCGGTGAGGTAGAGGTGCACCGCCGTCATGCTGCAGTCCTTGCGCATGGTGCCGCGAATGCGTGCGATCTCGGTGGCCAGCGCGGCGTAGTTGCCCGCATCGATCGGCACCACGCTCATCTTCGGGTTACCCTCGTTGTAGCCTTCGTTGTACAGGCGCATCTGGCCCGAGAACGACACGACCGAGAGCACGCCCTCGACAGGCTGGAGCGCCCAGGTGAATCGGTCCTGGTAGACGCCCAGGCTGACGTCTTCGCATGAGTCTGGTTTGCCCTCGAAGATCACCGTCAGCCAGTCCAGGCCGGTGTCGTAGTTGCTCGAGATCGACACCGCGTCGCGGTTGAAGCGCGCATCCGGGCGCAGCTCGGGGGCGCCGGGCTGCAGCGTGCCGATCACGCGGTCGCGGCTTTGCCACACCGCGGTGCCGAAGATGACGGCGGTGATGCCCAACACGAGCAGCGCGTTGCGCGGCTCGGCCACACGGGCCAGCACCCTCAGCCAGCGCGCACGCTGGTCGCGTTTGAGCACCGCCTTCGCGGCGTAGGCCGCGTCGAAGGTGAAATACGACGCTGCGAGCGGCAGCATGACGAGGTTGGTGACGATCTTGAACGCGACACCGAGCGACGCGGTGATGGCGAGTTCGCGCACCATCGGGATCGGGATCAGCAGCAGGGTGATGAACGAGACGAAGGCGGTGACCAGCGCCAGCGTGCCGGGGATCAGGAGGCCGGTGAAGCTGTCGCGGCAGGCTTGATAGGTGGAGCGCCCGTGCGACATCTGGCGCACGATGAAGTTGATCTGCTGCACGCCGTGCGAGACGCCGATGGCGAACACCAGGAACGGCACCAGCACCGCCAGCGGGTCGAGCCCGAAACCGAGCAGCTTGAGCGCGCCGAACTGCCACACCAGCGAGGTCAGCGAGCACACGATGGGCAGCACCGTGAAGCGCACCGAGTGGCAGTACCAGAACACCGCCAGCGCCGTGAGCAGCAGCGCGATGGCGCAAAACTCGAGCACTGAAGAGGCGCCGTCGGCGATGTCGCCGATCTGCTTGGCGAAGCCGATGATCTGGATCTCGTAGTCGGCGTCTTCGAACTTGGTGCGGATCTGTTCTTCCAGGATGCGGTTGTAGGCGATGTAGTCGAGCTTGTTGCCGTCCTTGTCGAACTCGATCAGCTCGGCGGTGATCATGGCGCTGGTGCCGTCGCGCGAGACCAGGGTGCCGACAAAGCCACCCTGGCTGGTGGACTGGCGAATGGCGGCGATCTTGGCGTCGTCGAGCTGGGCGGGCGTGATCGTGCCGTCGATCAGGGGGTCGGCGCGAAAGCCTTCTTCGGTGATCTCGTTGACGAAGCTGTTAGGCGTCCACAGGCTCTGCACGCCCAGCCGCTCGACGCTGGGCAGGAAGATCACGGCCTGCGTCACGTCGTACACGCGCGTCAGCGCAGCCTGGGTCCAGATGCTGCCCTTGCGCGCCTTGACAACGATGTTCAGGCGGTTGGCGCCCAACACGTCGTTGCGGTACTTCTGGAAGGTGTCCACGTACTCGTGGCCCACGGGCAGCTGCTTCTCGAAGCCGGCTTCCATGTGCAGGCGCAGGCCGAACACGGCCATCACAGCCGTGAAGGCCATCAGCACGGCCAGTATGTAGGCACGACGCCTGAAGGCGAAGTCCTCCAGGCGCTGCATGGCGCGCGCCAGCCAGTCAGCGTTTGCAGAAGTGTCTTGGGTTTCCACGTCGGGCTTTCAGTAGACGAGAGCTTCTGCCGGCTGGGCCGGGGCGGGGGTCAGCCAGTTTGGTTGCGGCCGTCGAGGGCGTGCGCCCCGGCGCCCAGCAGGCTCACCACCACCGCGGCCACCACCAGGAATGCCGGGTACTCCCAGCCGCCGTCCTTGGAGTCAAAGGTCCAGCCGTTGTGCAGATGCACCGAGGTGGCGCCCAGCAGTTCCACCGCCATCACGGCGGCCACCAGGCGAACCTGGAAGCCGACGATCAGGGCAGCGCCACCAGCCAGTTCGGCCAGCGTCACCGGGTAGGCCATCCAGCCTGGAAAGCCCACCGATGCGAAGAACTCGGCCGTGCCGGGCAAGGTGAAGACCAGCACTTTGAGCAGGCCATGGGCGATGAGCACGACGCCCAGTGCCACACGAAGCAACAGCGCGCCATAGGGTGCCGTGGTCGGGTTCATGGCTGCAGTCCGTTCAGAAGTTGCGCGACAGGTTCAGGCCGATGAAGTCGCGGTCGCGGTAGGGCTGGTCGAACGACGACTTGCCGCCACGGAAGATCGCGTAGTTGATCGACGCCTGCCACGAGGCCGGGTTCTGGATGAAGCTGATGACGAAGTTGGCCGACTTCGCGCCCTTCATGAAGTTGCCTGCCACGTTGGGCGTGCGGCCGCTGAGCGCCTGGAAGTAGTAGATCTCCGGCACCACCTGCCAGCCCTTGATGAGCGTGCCGTCGTAGACCCAGCTGAAGTCGAAGTTGAAGCCTGCAGAGGTGCGTGTACCCGTCGGAACCGCTGTGCCGGCGGGGTTGGTTTCCTGGCCCCAGCCCCAGCCACCTGCGGAGATCGGGTCGCCGCCGTAGGTCTGCTTCATCTTGGGGTAGGCAATCACCACCGATTCGGCAAGCAGGGTGGCGGTGTCGGCGCCCAGCAGGTCGAGCAGGCCCTTGGCATTGCCGGGCGTTGCGCTGTACAGGGCCGTCAGGTGCCACTGGTAGCGCTTTTCATCGACCCAGCAATTGCCGTTTTGCGAGCTGCAGCCACTGGCGTTGCCGTTGAGTGCCACGGCGTCCTTCGGGCGGTAGGACAGTTCGGTGCCGATGGCCCAGTCACCGACCGGGAAGTTGGCGCTGACGCCGAACAGCTTGCGGTCTTCGGCGTAGGTCCAGCCCACGGCGCCAGTGTTCTTGATGTTGGTGCTGAAGTTCGGGCCCTTGTCGTGATAGTTCATCGCATACAGGCCCAGGTTCAGCTGGGTGCCCTGGGGCTGGTAGCGCAGGGAGGCGCCCCATTGACCTCTGTTGCGCGCCTCGACGGTGGTCAGGCCGTAGGCCGAGTCACCCTTGCCCAGGCCGTTGACGTTGGACCAGTAGCTGCCGGTGGGCGGGAAGTAGCTGGCGTTCCAGTGGGTCTGCACGTAGGCCTCGAAGTTCAGCCCTGGTCCCAGGCCGCTGGCCAGGCTGACCATCGGCGCGGGCAGAACGGCTTCCTTCAGCTGGGTGCCCGGCTGGGACAGGCGCATCACGTCCACCGCGTTGGTGCTGTTGATGCCGCCCGGCAGGAACAGGCTCTCGCCCCAGCTGATGACCTGGTTGCCCACACGAACACGGGCGCGCTGTTCGCCCACTTCGAAGCTCTTGCTGACCCAAAAGTCGAGCAGCCGGGCCTTGAAGCGAAGGTCTTTGCGCGCGTCATCGGACAAGCCCTGCGTTACGGCTGGCGCGCCGGGGTCCACTGCGCTGGTGTAGCCGCTGGTTTGGGTTGACGAGAAGTCCCTGACCCAGTTGACGCGTCCGAGGAACGTGAAGTCGCTCGGCATCTTGAGCAGCAATTCGTGGCTGCCCTTCAGGTAGGTGGTGAAGCGGTCGCCTTTGGCGTAGTTCAGGTCGCCTTGGTCCCCCAGTGCGGAGGTCGGTGCCAGGCAGCCCGCAGGAGCCCCGCTGCCCGTGGCGCCCGTGAGCACCAGTCCGCACGATGCGTCCTTCATGCGGATGCCGGTGCCGACGGAAACCGTCGAGTCGAAATTGCCGGACACGCTTTCGGTCTTGAAGGTGAAAGCATGCGCGCTACCGCAGCAAGCCGCGGCGACCGCGATCGAGATGGCGCTGACTTTGAAAGTGTTCATGGGCACTCCTGGGCAAGGGTTGGTCAATGCAGCGGCTGCAACTGGGCAACCGCGCGCGGTTGCCAGCAGCTTTGTGGTGGGGGGTGACGCTTCAGCGGTCGCTGATGGAGCGCAGGTTCTCGGAGGTGTAGAAGCCAGGCTTCAGGCGCGGGTTGTTGCCGGGCTCGGTGATCCAGCGCACGTCGGCGCCAGTACCGATACCGTGTTCGTCCAGCACGTAGCGCCCTTCGAGCAGGTTGTATTGGACGAAGGCCGACACGTCGCAGGCGCCGGTCTCGTAGACCGGAATCGAGAAGCCTTCACGCAGCTTCCACAGTTTGGCTTGGCCGTCGTAGTCGTCAGCCAGCACCGGGTTCCAGCTGTCCTCGTCGACGTAGAAGGTGCGCTTGGGGGCCAGATGGCGCACACCGGCCTTCACCGTGGCTTCGACCACCCACACCCGGTGCAACTCATAGCGGCGGTGCGAGGCGGCGATGAAGTCACGTTGCGCCACGGCTTCGAACTTGGCGCTGAAGTCGTAGGCGCCGAAGGAGTTGTAGGGCACATAGATTTCCTTCTTGCCGACCAGCTTCCAGTCGAAGCGATCCATGGCGCCGTTGAACACGTAGGGCTCGTCCAGCGTGTACTGGTTTTCGAAGCCGATCTGTGGCGCGTCGTAGGCGTAGGTGGGCATGCGGCGCACGCGGCGCTGGCCGGGGAAGTACAGGAAGGTCTCGGTGGGCTGTTCGGTGTAGATGGTGATCGCCAGGGCCTGGCCGGCCAGCGCGGCCGGGCTGGAATAGGCGAAGTACACGTAGTTCTCGATCGGCTGCATCTTGCTGAACAGCTGCGAGCCCTTGGCGCCCCAGGGGTAGAAGTTGGTCTGCTCGGAGCCGGCCTTGATCCACTCGTCGCTGCCCTTGCGCGGCGAGGCGGCCGTGATCACGTTCTTGTAGTCCACCGCCACGCCGCGGTAGCGCATCTTGGCGTTCCACATCACCTCGGCACCATTGGCGGGCATGGGGAAGGGGATGCCGGGCAGCACGGCTTCGGCCAGGCTCCAGCCGTTGGCATTGAGCTTGGCCGTGCCCACGTTCTTGCGCGTGTTCTCGACCACGAAGTCCGGCGCCGCACAGGTACGGTGCGAGGGGTACACGTCCATCGTGTAGCCCTTGGTCTGCTTGACCATGGCCACCTGGCCGGGTGACAGCTTGTCGGCATGTTTGTCGACGTTGCCGGCGTCGATGGTGAACAGCGGCTTCTCGCCCTTGTGCTTCCAGGCGTCAAGGCGCTTCTTGCCCCACGTCCAGCCTGCCGCTGGCGCTTCGCTACCCGCAAACGCGGGGATGCTGCCGTCCTTGTTGGCGCCGGGCTCGGCGCCCAGGGCAGTCAGTTCCTTGCCCAGCCTGCCGGCGTCAGCCGCCTGAGCGTTGCAGGCGCCGACTGCCGCAGCGGCGATGGCGCCGATCACGAATCGGATCGCAATGTTGGTGTGCTTGCCCATGGTTGGTTCCTGCTCGATATGCGTTGCGGCCAAGCCCGTTGACGGCGGGCCAAATGTGTGACCGAAGGGTACGGTTGTGGCAACGCTGCTGGTGATCGGAACCTCGCACGATTTCGATTTGGGTTTACCCTTGGTCAAGCCAGCTGAAGGTCTCAGAGGGTCGTTTTCGATTGACGTCTGTTGGTCAGGCGCATAACTTGCGAGGCTGGAAAAGCTGTCAATCCGGCTTCATTCGCATGTCGACTCCACCCATTGCGTTGCTACCCGCGTTGGCCGGTGGATTGGGTGCGTCCGCAGCTTGGCAGCAGTCGACGCAGGCCGACGACGTGGATCTGTTGGCCGCTTCGCAACCGAACTGGGCGTTGGGTTACGACCAGCTGACCAAGGGCCCATTTCAGGGGCAGATGCACAGCGTGCAGTTGCCCGGCGTTCGCTTGGTTCACGAGCAGAGCAACTGCGGTTTGCGGCAACGCGGCCACATTGGCGTCGGCCACTTTGGATTCGCGATGCCGCTGGCCATGCAAGGCCCAGTCAAGTTTGATGGGCAGTCACTGGAAGATCAGTCCATGATGATCGGGCGCAGCGAAGAGCTGGATCTGTGTTGTCCCGGAAGCTTTGGCCTGGTTGGAATCGTTGTGGCGGCCGACTTGCTGCGTGAGTTGTGGCAACGCATGTACCAGCGGCCCTTGTCACGCTGGCTGGACCACCAGATTGTGGTGCAGGCGCGCCCTGCGCCGGCCGCTGACCTCAAGGACGCTCATGTCCGCATGCTGCGCGCCATCGCCAGTTCGCCACAGCTGTTGCAGAGCCCGCAAACCGTGGCGCAAATGCGCGACGAGATTTTGATGCAGTGGGTCGAGGCGATACCCGAGCGCGTGGAAATGAGCGACACGCGCAGCCTGGAGGCCCGTAAACGCCTGGTAGAGCGCGCCTGCGAACTGGTGATGTCGCGGCCCGAGCAGCCCATGTCGATGTTGAAGCTGTGCACCGAAATTGGCACTAGTCAGCGGCGTTTGGAGTACAGCTTTCAGGCGGTGCTGGGCATGAGCCCGTCCAAGTACTTGCGCGCCGCTCGTTTGAATGGCGCACGACGGGAGATAAAGAGTGCGGCCGATGTCCCTGCATCCGATCGACCTGGTGTGCAAGACGTGGCGAGCCGTTGGGGCTTTTGGCACATGGGTGAGTTTGCGTCCGAATACCGTCGCCAGTTCGGGGAACTACCGTCGAGCACGTTGGCCGGAGTGTTCCGCAAGGGTGGTTGAAGCCGCGCAGGCGCTTGGATTTCCCTTTCATCCACCCGTACGGGTCCCGGTAGCCACCGGCGCACCCGGCTGGGCGCACCACTCGCTCCATGAGCCGGGGTAGAGCGTCGAGACACCCAGCCCGGCCACCGCCATCGCCAGCAGGTTGTGGCAGGCGGTGACGCCGGAGCCGCACAGGTTCACCACGCGCGCAGGTGCCGCCTCTGCGAGCACGGCTTCGAACTCCGCCCGCAGTTGTGCTGGCGGCTTGAAGCGCCCATCGGCTGCCAGGTTGTCGCGGAACGAACGGTTGCGCGCACCGGGAATGTGGCCGCCCACCGGGTCGAGGGTTTCGTTCTCGCCGCGGAAGCGGTCGGCACTGCGCGCATCGACGATCAACGGGCCGCCTGGGCTGCCCAACGCGGCCCGCAGGTCGTCGAACGAGACCGTGTCCACCAGCGCCGCACGCAGGCTGAAGCGGCTCGGCACCGGTGTTCCGCCCGGGCCCTCGGCCAGCGGCTGGCCGGCCGCCCGCCAAGCAGCCAGGCCGCCGTCGAGCACGGCCGCCGCGCCGTGGCCAACCCAGCGCAGCATCCACCACAGCCGCGCCGCGAACATGCCGCCAGCGTTGTCGTAGGCGATCACCTGTGTGTCGTCACTCGCCCCCAGCGCCGCGAGCCGGGCAGCAAACGCTTCGCGGTCCGGCAGCGGGTGGCGGCCCTTGAACGCACCGGTGGCGCCGGTCTTGGCGCCGCTGAGGTCGTCGTCCAGGTGCAGGTACTGAGCGCCGGGAATGTGGCTCTGCAGGAAGGCCCGCCGCCCGGCGGCGGTGTCGGCCAGGTCGAAGCTGCAGTCGAGCACCAGCGCGTTGGCGGCCTGCGGGCCAACCAAGCGCTGGGCCAGTGCTTCAGCAAAGATGAGCGTGTCTTGGAATGGAGCGCTTGCCATGGCGAAGGGCAGGGAGGTGACGGTGAACGCGACACTATCATGCGTCGCCATGAGCGCAGAACAAGACAAGACCAGCGCCTTCATCGCGCGTTGGCAGGGAGTGCCCGGATCAGAGATCTCCAACTCGCAGAACTTCGTCGGCGAGCTGTGCGATCTGCTGGGTGTGCCGCGGCCCCACACCACGCCCGAGCAGGAGTACATGTTCGAGCGGCCCGTGACCTTCCAGCACGGCGACGGCAGCACCAGCGCCGGGCGTATCGACTGCTACCGCCGCGGCGCCTTCATCTGGGAGTCGAAGAAGCTGCGGCCCGGCGTGGCCGCGGCTGCCACCGGCAGCGGCAGTGGCAACACCAGCAAGCGCTTCGACGACGCCCTGCTGCGCGCCCGCGCCCAGGCCGAGAGCTACGCCCGTGCCCTGCCAGCCAGCGAAGGCCGCCCGCCCTTCCTGGTGGTGGTGGACGTGGGTCATGTGATTGAGCTGTACGCCGAGTTCACCCGCTCCGGCGCCACCTACACGCCGTTCCCTGACCCGCGCTCGCACCGCATCCGCCTGCACGACCTGGCCGATACGGCGGTGCGCGATCGGCTCACGCTGTTGTGGACCAACCCGTTGGCGCTCGACCCCGCCCGCGCCAGCGCCAAGGTCACGCGCGAGGTCTCGGCCGAGCTGGCCGACTTGGCCCGTTCGCTGGAAGAAGCCGGCCATGCCCCCGAGCAGGTGGCCGGCTTCCTGACCCGCTGCCTGTTCAGCATGTTTGCCGAAGACGTGGGCCTGCTGCCCGACGCCGCCGACGGCAGCGGCAGCTTCCTGCACCTGCTGCGCACCTACCGCGAGCAGCCCGCCACGCTCACCCGCATGCTGGGCGTGTTCTGGGCCGGCATGGATGCGGGCGGCTTCAACGCCGCCATTGCGCAGGACGTGCTGCGCTTCAACGGCAAGCTGTTCAAGGGCGCTTCGGCCAGCGGCTACGTGCTGCCGCTCACCGCGACGCAGATCGACGGCCTGCTGCGCGCCGCGGCCAAGAACTGGAAGGAGGTCGAACCCGCCATCTTCGGCACCCTGCTCGAACGCGCGCTCAGCGCCACCGAGCGCCACGCCCTGGGCGCCCACTACACGCCACGCGCGTATGTGGAACGGCTGGTGCTGCCCACCGTGGTGGAGCCCCTGCGCGCCGACTGGGCCAACGCCCAGGCCGCCGCGCTGCTGCTGGCACGCGAGGCCGATGAACTGGAAGGCCGCAAACGCGAAGCCAAGCTCGAAGAAGCCCGCGCCGAGATCCGCCGCTTTCACCACCAGCTCTGTACCACCCGCGTGCTCGACCCGGCCTGCGGCAGCGGCAACTTCCTCTATGTGACGCTGGAGCACCTGAAGCGCCTCGAAGGCGAAGTGCTCAACCAGCTCGATGCCTTGGGTGAGACGCAGGACAAGCTCGGCCTCGAAGGCGAGACCGTCACCCTGCAGCAGCTGCGCGGCATCGAACTCAACGAACGCGCCGCCGCGCTGGCCGAACTGGTGCTGTGGATCGGCTGGCTGCAGTGGCACATCCGCACCCGCGGCGCCGCCAGCGTGGCCGAGCCGGTGGTGCATGACTACGGCAACATCGAATGCCGCGACGCTGTGCTGTCGTATGACCGCATGGAACCCGCCAGCGACGCCGACGGCAAGCCGCTGATGCGTTGGGACGGCCGCACGATGAAGAAGCACCCCGTCACCGGCGAAGGCGTGCCCGACGAGACCGCGCAGGTGATGCAGTGGCGCTACGTCAACCCGCGCCAGGCCGAGTGGCCGCAGGCGGACTTCATCGTGGGGAATCCGCCGTTCATTGGGAACAAGCGGATGCGGGATGCGTTGGGGGACGGGTACACCATGGCCTTGCGTCGGGCTTGGCCGTCCGTGCCAGAGAGCGCCGACTTCGTCATGTACTGGTGGCAACGCGCCAGCGACTACGTGCGACAAGGGCGCGCACGTCAATTTGGACTGATCACGACGAACAGCCTGACGATGGTCTTCAATCGCAAGATTGTCGAGAGTGCGCTTGGCGGAAAACCAGCGCTGTACTTGTCATTCGCGGTTCCAGATCATCCCTGGGTGGACAGTGCTGAAGGCGCGGCCGTTCGCATTTCCATGACGGTTGCTCGACAGTCCGACGATGCCGGCCGCCTCTGTACGGTCAATGCTGAACGATGGAATGAAGAAAACAATGAGGTCGAAGTGGACCTCAAGGAATCCGCCGGAAAGATTCAGAGCGATCTGCGGATCGGCGCCAACGTAGCCGCAGCAAGAGAACTCATTGCCAACCGACAACTCGCTTTTCGTGGAATCACTTTGTTGGGTGAGGGCTTTTGGGTGGAGTCAGACGATCCGCTTGCCACGGTAGAGCCAGGACTCCTGCGACGACTGCGCAATGGGCGCGACCTCACTGAACGTCCGAGGGACTTGTTTTGCATTGATGCATTCGGTCTGTCAGAAGACGAACTTCGACACCGATTCCCGGCCACCTATCAACGACTACTGACACGCGTCAAGCCAGAGCGCGACGTCTCCGAGCGGAAGGTCTACCGAGAAAGATGGTGGTCTTTTGCCGAGCCGCGGCCTGACTTTCGCGCGGCGGTAAAGGGCCTGCTCAGTTATGTGGTCACACCCATGACCGCAAAACACAGGGCGTTCCTTACGCTCCCTGCCACGGTGCTTCCTGACCAAGGGCTGATAGCGATCTGCCTCAGCGACGGGTTCTTTCTCGGCCCGTTGAGTTCCGTGGTGCACGTCGCTTGGTCATTCGCAAGCGGCGGCACCCTTGAAGACAGGCCGCGCTACAACAACTCGCGCTGCTTCGACACCTTCCCCTTTCCCTCCGACGACACCGGCCTCACCCCCGCGCTGACCGACCGCATCCGCACCCTGGCCGAGCAGATCGACAGCCACCGCAAACAACGCCAGGCCGCGCACGAGGCCGTCACGCTGACCGGGCTGTACAACGTGCTCGACAAGCTGCGCCGCGGCGAGCCGTTGAATGCCAAGGACAAGCTGCTGCACGAGCAGGGCTTGGTGAGCGTGCTGCGCACGCTGCACGACGAGCTGGACGCCGCGGTGTTGCAAGCCTATGGCTGGCACGACCTGGGCCCCGTGCCCTGGGCCGATGCCGAGGCACGCCAGGCCTGGACCGATGCGCTGCTCGAACGCCTGGTGGCGCTCAATGCCCGCCGCGCCGCCGAAGAAGCCCAAGGCACCATCCGCTGGCTGCGCCCCGAGTACCAGGACCCGGCACGCCGCCAGGCCGCCACGGCGCAGCAGACAGCCATCGAGCTTCCTGCCCAACCCACCCCGGCCGATGCCGGGCCGGAGGAAGTCGCCGCCACCACCGCCGCCGCCCCGTTGGCCCGCCAGCCCTGGCCCGCGGGCCTGCCCGAACAGATGCGCGCCGTCGCCGATACCCTGGCCGCCACCCCGGCCCCGCTGCCCGAAGCCGCGCTGGCCGAGCGCTTCACCGGCCGCGGCCCGTGGAAGAAGCGGCTGCCGCAGATCTTGCAGACGCTCGAAGCGCTGGGCCGCGCCCGCGCAGGGGCGGATGGGTGGCGGGCGGCTTGAGGATGTACAGCCAAAAGGCACACGAACCGGATGCGCCTCGGACTAGAATCGAAGCGTGAAACCATTTCGATGGAACGCGGCGAAGAACGAGCAGCTCATCAACGAGCGCGGGCTGTCGTTCGAGCGGGTGGTGGTGGCCATCGAGGCCGGCGGGCTGCTGGACGTCGTGGCGCATCCCAACCCGGGCCGGTACCCGCGCCAGCGGGTGCTGGTGGTGGCTTTTGACGGCTATGCCCACCTGGTGCCGTTTGTCGAGGAAGACGGGTACTACTTCTTGAAGACGATCATTCCCAGCCGCAAGGCAGCGCGCGACTATCTGCGCAAGGATGAAGGCGATGACCAAGCTTGACGCACAGGAACAGGAACTGCTGGCGGCTTTCGAGAACGGCCAGCTGAAGTCCGTGGCCACGAAGGACGATCTGGCGCGGTTCAAGGCGGCCGCGCGTGCGACGGCCGTGAAGGACAAGCGCGTGAACATCCGGTTGTCGTCCGGTGACCTGAGCGACATCCAGGCGCGTGCGTTGCAAGAAGGCGTGCCCTACCAGACGTTGATCGCCAGCGTGCTGCACAAGTACGTGACCGGCCGCCTGGCCGAGAAGCCGGTGCCAGCGGCGCCGGAGCCGGTGGCCAAGCGGCGGGGCGCGTCCGCCCACTGACCGCGTGACCAGGTGATGCCCGAGTGACCAGCCTTCCCAGCCCCTATGACGAACACGCCATGCGCCTGGCGCTCGACCAGGCGCTCAATGCCCGGCTGGTGGGCGAGGTGCCGGTGGGCGCGGTGATCGTGCGGCGCACGGCTGAGGGCCCGCAGGTCATCGCCACCGGCTACAACCGGCCCATCACCACGCACGACCCGACGGCGCATGCCGAGATCGTGGCACTGCGTCACGCGGCCAACCTGCTGGAGAACTACCGCCTGCCCGAGTGCGAGCTGTACGTGACGCTGGAGCCCTGCGCCATGTGCGCGATGGCGCTGATGCATGCGCGCATCAAGCGGGTGGTCTTCGGTGCGTTCGACCCGAAGACCGGCGCGGTGGGCTCGGTGACCAACCTGTTCGCCATGCCCGATCTCAACCACCACACCGAGGTGGTCGGCGGCGTGCTGGCCGAGCCTTGTGGCAACTTGCTGCGCGAGTTCTTTGCCGAGCGGCGGGCGGCGCACAAGGCCCTGCGTGCGCAGCCCGCGCCAGCGCCTGAGCCGGCCGAGATCGAAACCATTCCGACCGGCGAGGTGATTGACCCGGAGTCGCCCGAGAATGACCCCCTCTCCTGAAACGCGAGCTGCCGTGATGCCCTTGCCGACCCTGTGCCTGTTCACCCCCGCCGGGGTGCTGCCGAAGGTGGCGCCGCTGCGCCTGGCCGCCCGGCGGCTGGCCGCGATGGGCTTCGAGGTGCTGGTGGACGAGCAGGCGACGGCCCGCCATCAGCGCTTTGCCGGCGACGACGAAACCCGGCTGGCCACGCTGCACCGTGTGGCTGACCGCGCGCCCTCAGTGGCGTTGGCCACGCGCGGCGGTTATGGCCTGACGCGGCTGCTTGACCGCATCGACTGGGCCCGGCTGGCGCGCAGCGTGGAGCAGGGCACCCGATGGGTGGGCCACAGCGACATGACGGTGTTGCAGCTCGGTCTGCTGGCGCACGCCAAGGCCGTGACCTGGGCCGGTCCGCTGGCGCTGGAGCACTTTGGCCGCACCGAGGTGGAAGGGGGCGTGGACGACATTACCCAGGCCTGCTTCAGCGAGGCCATGCATGGCGAGCTGGAGGCGGTGGGTTTTCGCAGCGAGCCGGGTTTCGACGGGCTGGCGCTGCGCGGCACGTTGTGGGGCGGCAACCTCACGATGGTGTGCTCGCTGCTGGGCACAGCGCATTGGCCGAAGGTCAAGGGCGGCATCCTGTTCCTGGAGGACGTGAACGAACACCCGTACCGCGTGGAGCGCATGCTGCTGCAGCTGCACCAGGCCGGCGTGCTGAGTGCGCAGCGCGCCGTGGTGCTGGGCAGCTTTGCCGGCTGGCGCAAATCGCCGCTGGACCGCGGCTACACGCTCAAGAGTGCGATCGAGCAGGTGCGTTCGGTGTGCGACGTGCCGGTGCTGACAGGCTTGCCGTTCGGCCACCAGGCCACCCTGGTGACGCTGCCGGTGGGCCGGCGGGTCGACCTGGTGGTCGAGGGCCGCGAGGCGCTGATCGCCTGGGGCCACGGTTGATGGTGGCGGCTGCGGTGCTGCGGCGGCTGGGCGTAGTTTGCTGCCTGTGGGCGGTGGCCGGCGGCGCCTGGGCGGCGCATGCTTACGCGCAGTTCGGCGACGTCAAGTACGCGGCTGGTTTCGACCACTTCGACTATGTGAACCCGGCTGCACCCAAGCGCGGCACCATCACGCTGGTGGCGCCGTTGATCGCCAGCACCTTCGACAAGTTCAACCCGTTCACGCTCAAGGGCACCGAACCGCCGGGGCTGGCCGGGCTGTTGTTCGACACGCTGCTGATGGGTTCGATGGACGAGCCCGCCACCGCCTACGGCCTGCTGGCCGACGATGTGGCGGTGGCCGCCGACGGCCGCTCGGTGGTGTTCCACCTCGACCCGAAGGCGCGTTTTCAGAACGGCGACGCCGTGCTGGCGCAGGACGTCAAGCACTCGTTCGACCAGTTGGTCAGCAAGCAGGCCTCGCCACAGTACCGGGCGTTTTTTGGTGAGGTGGCGGGCGCGGTGGTGCTGGATGACCACCGCATTCGCTTCGACTTCAAGCGCCCCAACGCCGAGCTGCCGCTGATCGTCGGCAGCCTGCCGGTATTCAGCCGCAAGTGGGGCCTGCAGCCCGACGGCCGGCGCAAGCCACTTGACGAGCTGGTGACCGAGCCGCCGATCGTGTCGGGCCCGTACAAGCTCGGCCGGGTCGATTTCGGCAAAGAGGTCAGCTATGACCGCGACCCGGCCTACTGGGCAGGTGGGCTGAATGTGCGGCGTGGTCAATTCAACTTCGACCGCATCACCTACCAGATGTACGGCGACAACGTGGCCGCGTTCGAGGCCTTCAAGGCCGGCGAGTTCGATTTCATCCAGTCGTTCATCTCGAAAGACTGGGCACGCCAGTACCAGGGCGGCAAGTTCAAGAGCGGCGAGCTGCTCAAGCGCGAATGGGACAACGCCAACCCGGTGGGCTTCCAGGGCTTCTTGTTCAACACGCGGCGGGCGCAGTTCAAAGATGTGCGGGTGCGCCAGGCGCTGGGCCTGGCGATGGATTTCGAGTGGATGAACCGCCAGTTGTTCTACGGCTCGTACCAGCGCATCCGGGGCTACTTCACCAACAGCGAGTACGAAGCCAAGGGCCTGCCCGGCGCGGACGAGCTGGCCTTGCTGACGCCGCTGAAGGGGCAACTTGCGCCGGCCGTGTTCACCGAAGCGGTGCCGCAGCCACCCAGCACGCTGCCGCCCCATTCTCTGCGCGACAACCTGCGCCAGGCCCGCGCGCTGCTGGCGCAGGCCGGCTGGACCTACCGCGACGGCGCGCTGCGCAATGCCCAGGGTGAGGCGTTCGAGTTCGAATTCCTCGACAACTCGGGCAGCATGGGCCGGGTGGTGCAACCCATGATCCAGGCGCTCGACAAGCTCGGCATTCAAAGCCGCTACCGGGTCATCGACTACACGGTGTACGAGAAGCGGCTGAAGGGTTTCGATTTCGACGTCATCAGCTCACGCGTCACCGGCCAGGTGAACCCGGGTGCCGAGCAGCACCGGCAGTTCGACTCCAGCCAGGCCCGCATCACCGGCGGCTCCAACCTGAGCGGCGTGGCCGATCCGGCGGTGGACGCACTGATCGAGCAACTGCTGACCGCCA
The DNA here is from genome assembly GCA_039932275.1 of Burkholderiales bacterium. GTDB lineage: Bacteria > Pseudomonadota > Gammaproteobacteria > Burkholderiales > Burkholderiaceae_C > Sphaerotilus. The sequence goes on along the minus strand of JBDTQF010000026.1, from coordinate 6,292 downwards.
AGACGCGGCCGCAGCTGGTGGCCGCGGCCCGTGCACTCGACCGCGTGCTGCGCTTCGGCTTCTATGCCGTCCCGCACTGGTACTCGTCGAAGTTCCGCGTGGCCTACCGGGCCGGGCGCTTCGAGCAGCCGCCGAAAGCACCGCTGTACTACCAGGCCGAAGACTGGGCGTTGAGCTGCTGGTGGGCAAAGTGAAGCCATTGAACCCGCTGCTGCGCTGCGAGGAAGGCTGACATGTGGACGTACGTTCTCAAGCGCGTGTTGTTGATGGTGCCGACGCTGCTCGGGGTGATGGCGCTCACCTTCATCGTCATCCAGTTCGTGCCGGGTGGCCCGGTGGAGCAGATGGTGGCGCAGCTGGAGGGGCGCAGCAGCGGTGGCGAGGGCGCGGCGCGATCGGGCGCTTACCGCGGCCGACAGGGCGTGGATGCGGCGCAGGTGGAGGAAATCAGGAAGTTTTATGGCTTCGACAAGCCGCCGGCGGAGCGCTTCTGGCGCATGGTGAAGTCGTACGCGGTGTTCGACCTGGGGCAGAGCTTTCAGCATCACAAGAGCGTGTGGACGTTGGTGAAAGAGAAGTTGCCGGTGTCCATCACGCTGGGGCTGTGGACGTTTGTGCTGAGCTACCTGATCTCGGTGCCGCTGGGCATCGCCAAGGCGGTGCGGGCGGGCTCGCGGTTCGACGCCGTGACCAGCCTGGTGGTGCTGGCGGGTTATGCCATCCCGGGCTTTGTGCTGGGCGTGGCGCTGCTGGTGCTGTTCGGTGGCGGCAGCTTCCTGTCGTGGTTCCCGCTGCGCGGGCTGACCTCGTCGAATTGGGACGAACTGAGCTGGGCCGCCAAGGTCACCGACTACCTCTGGCACATCGCGCTGCCAGTCACGGCCAGCGTGCTGGGCAGCTTCGCGGTGATCACCATGCTGACCAAGAACGCCTTTCTTGAAGAGATCCGCAAGCAGTACGTGCTGACGGCCCGCGCCAAGGGCCTGGCCGAGCGCCAGGTGCTGTGGAAGCATGTGCTGCGCAATGCGCTGATCCCGCTCGTCACCGGCTTTCCGGCGGCCTTCATCGGCGCGTTCTTCACCGGCTCGCTGCTGATCGAGACACTGTTCTCGCTCGACGGCCTGGGCTTGCTGAGCTATGAGTCGGTGTTGCGGCGCGACTACCCGGTGGTGCTGGGCACGCTGTACCTGTTCACGCTGATCGGACTGGTGACCAAGCTGATCGGCGACCTTTGCTACGTGTGGGTCGATCCGCGCGTCAAGTTCGATTGACGATGAACAGCGTGTCGCTCTCTCCTTCGCAGCGTGCATGGCTGCGCTTCAAGCAGCACCGGCTCGGCTTGTGGAGCCTGGTGCTGCTGGTGCTGCTGGTGCTGCTCAGCCTGGCGGCCGAACTGGTGTCGAACGACAAGCCGCTGGTGGCGCGCTACCAGGGCCAGTGGTACTGGCCGCTGGTGCAGACGCTGCCCGAAACCACCTTCGGCGGCGATTTTGAGACGCCCACCGACTACCTCGACCCCTTCATCAAGCAGCAGTTCGCCCGGCCCGGCAACTTTGCGCTGTACCCACCCAACCCGTACCACCACCGCACCATCAACTACTTCGCCAAAAGCCCCAACCCGAGTGCGCCCTCGGGCGACAACTGGCTGGGCACCGACGACCGCGGGCGCGATGTGCTGGCGCGGCTGCTCTACGGCTTCCGGGTCTCGGTGCTGTTCGGCATCGCGCTCACGGTGATCGGCGTGCTGCTGGGGGTGGTGACGGGCGCGCTGCAGGGCTTCTACGGCGGCAAGACCGATCTGGCGTTCCAGCGCTTCATCGAGATCTGGGGTTCGATGCCCGAGTTGTACCTGCTGATCATCTTCGCCGCGGTATTCGACCCCAGCGTGAGCCTGCTGCTGTTGCTGCTGAGCCTGTTCGGCTGGATGGGCCTGTCGGACTACGTGCGGGCCGAGTTCTTGCGCAACCGCCAGCTCGACTATGTGCGGGCCGCGCGGGCGCTGGGCTTGAGCAACGGCCAGATCATCTGGCGCCACATCCTGCCCAACAGCCTGACGCCGGTTGTGACCTTCCTGCCGTTCCGCATGAGCGCGGCCATTCTGGCGCTGACCTCGCTCGACTTCCTCGGCCTGGGTGTGCCGCCCGGCACGCCCAGCCTGGGCGAGATGCTGGCGCAGGGCAAGAACAACATCGATGCCTGGTGGATCTCGCTGTCCACCTTTGCCGCGCTGGTGATCACGCTGATGCTGCTGACCTTCGTGGGCGATGCGCTGCGCGATGCGCTCGATCCGCGCAAAGAAACGATATGACAGCCCCTCGCTCGACGAGTACGCCGATCGATCCCCCGAGGGGATCTGGGCCGGCTTGGGGCGGCCCGGCGCTCGGCCCGGGTGCCTTGACAGCCCCCTTGCTTTCAGTACGCGATCTCGGCATCGCCTTTGGCGGCCGGCCGGTGGTGCGGGGCGTGTCGTTCGACATCCAGCCCGGTGAGAAGCTGGCGCTGGTGGGCGAGTCGGGCTCGGGCAAGACCGTCACCGCGCTGAGCCTGCTCAAGCTGCTGCCGCAGGCGCAGGTCAGCGGCCAGGCGTTGTTCGACACCGGCAGGGATACAGGCAAGGGCCCGCGCGACCTGCTGACGTTGCCCGAACGCGAACTGCGCGGCGTGCGCGGCAAGGACATCGCGACCATCTTCCAGGAGCCGATGACCGCGCTGAACCCGCTGTTCAGCGTGGGCGACCAGATTGCCGAGGTGATCGAGCTGCACCAGGGCCTGAGCCGTGCGCAGGCCTGGCAACGCGCGGTCGAGCTGCTGGCCAGCACCGGCATCCCCGAGCCCGCACGGCGGGCCGGCGCCTACCCGCACCAGCTCTCGGGCGGCCAGCGCCAGCGCGCCATGATCGCGATGGCGCTGGCTTGTGAGCCCAAACTGCTGCTGGCCGATGAGCCCACCACCGCGCTCGATGCCACGGTGCGGCTGCAGGTGCTGGGCCTGCTCGACCGGCTGCAGCGCGAGCACGGCATGGCGGTGCTGATCATCACCCACGACCTGCACCTGGTGCGCCGCTTTGCCGGCCGCGTGGTGGTGATGGAGCAGGGCCGGGCTGTGGAGCAGGGCCCGACCGACGCACTGTTCCAGGCGCCGCAGCAGCCCTACACCCGCAAGCTGCTGGCCGCTAGGCCGCGCCGCGACGTGGTGGCGGCCGCGCCCGAGGCGGCGCCGCTGCTGAAGGCGCAGGCGCTGCGGGTCACCTACCCGGTGCCGCTGGCCGGCCTACGGGGCTGGTTCAGGCAAGGCCGCTTCGAGGCGCTGAAGGGCGCTGACTTCGTGTTGCCGGCGGGGCAGACGCTGGGCGTGATCGGCGAGTCGGGCTCGGGCAAATCGACGCTGGCGCTGGCGGCCCTGGGCCTGCAGCGGTGCAGTGGTGAGCTCACCCTCAATGGCCAGCATTGGCAAGGCCGTGCCGTGGCCGACAAGCCGCTGCGCCGGGTGGTGCAGGTGGTGTTCCAGGACCCGTTCTCGTCGCTGTCGCCGCGCCGCACCGTTGAAGAAACCGTGGGCGAGGGGTTGGGGGTGCACCATCCCGAGCTGGATGCCGCGCAGGTGCGGGCCAGGGTGATGAAGGCGCTGCACGAAGTAGGGCTGGGCGAGGACCAGTTCCCCGGCTTGCTGCAGCGCTACCCGCATGAGTTTTCAGGTGGCCAGCGCCAGCGCCTGGCCCTGGCGCGGGCGCTGGCGGTCGACCCGGCGCTGCTGGTGCTGGACGAACCCACCAGCGCGCTCGACGTCACCATCCAGCAGCAGATTCTGGCCTTGCTGCAGCAGCTGCAACGCGAACGTGGCTTGAGCTACCTGCTGATCACCCACGATGTGGAGGTGGTGGCCGCGATGGCGCACCAGGTGATGGTGCTCAAGGACGGGCAGGTGGTCGAAGCCGGCCCGGTGCAGCAGGTGCTGCTGGCGCCGCAGTCCGATTACACGCGGGCTCTGCTGGAAGCGGCACCGCCGCTGCACGGCATGCTGGTTGCCTGAGCCGCTGCCCGCGTTCTATTGGCCTGTAGGGCGCCGATAGAATCCCGCGCTCCCCACCTGCGGCCTGGCCGCTCCTGCCGTGTCCGACCGCCTCTTCGTACTCACCCAGCATGTTCTGCCGAAACTGGCCCTCACGCGTTTCGCCGGCTGGGTGGCCGGCGCCCAGGGCGGGCGGCTGAGCACCGCGCTGATCCGCTGGTTCGTGGGCAAGTACGGGGTCGACATGGCCGAAGCTGCGGAGCCGGACGTTGCTGCCTACGAGAGTTTCAACGCCTTCTTCACCCGGGCCCTCAAGCCCGGTGTGCGGCCGCTGGCCGACGCCGCCTGGATCTGCCCGGTGGACGGCGCGATCAGCCAGTTCGGCCCCATCGTTGGCCAGCAGATCTTCCAGGCCAAGGGCCACGACTACAGCGCCGCGGCGCTGCTGGGCGGCTACGGCGCGTTGGCGGCAGAGTTCCACAACGGCAGCTTTGCCACGCTGTACCTCAGCCCGCGCGACTACCACCGCATCCACATGCCCGCCACCGGCCGGCTGCTGCGCATGATCCACGTGCCGGGCGAGCTGTTCTCGGTGAACCCGGCCACCGCCCGCGGCGTGCCGGGTCTGTTTGCCCGCAACGAGCGGGTGGTGTGCGTGTTCGAAGGTGACCAGGGCCTGTTCGCGATAGTGCTGGTGGGCGCCACCATCGTGGGCAGCATGGCCACGGTGTGGCACGGCGTGGTGAACCCGCCGCGCCCCGGCCGCGTGCGCGACTGGTCGTATGCCGACCAGGCCATCGTGCTGAAGCAGGGCCAGGAGATGGGCCGCTTCCTGCTGGGCTCGACCGTGGTGATGCTGATGCCGGCGCAAGACCGCGGGCCGCTGCGTTTCAACCCCGACTGGGCACCCGGCCGGGCCATCCGGCTGGGCGAGGTGATGGCCGGCTAGAACGGGCCGATGGCGGTGTGAGAAGCGCCGTCAGGTCAACTGAGCGACGCCGCGTCCGCGTCTGATCGGCGGCGCCGCGACACGAACGCACAGGCCATCAGGCCGCCGGCCAGCAGCATCCACGGCGAGGGCTCGGGCACCGCACTGGTTGGCACCTCCACCGGGATGAAGTTGATGTCGTGGAACTCGAAGTTGCCCACCTCGCCGCTGTCGAAACTCTGCGCCACGAAGGTGCCGCCGATGTGGCCGCTGGTGCCGGTGACGGCCGCATACGGCGCCAGTACCGCGCCTTCGATGGCCATGTTGGCGAAGCTCAGCGAAGTGGCCTCGTAGAAGTTGAACAGCAGGTTGAGCTGGAGCGACCCGCCGGCCAGATCAAAGCCGAAAGAGGCCAGGTTGATGCTGCTGCCGCTGACGTTGAAGATCACCGTGGCGTCGCTGTTGATGCCGCTGAGCGACTGCAGGAAGGAGTCAGCCGACAGCTCGGCGCCATCGATGGCAAACACCTCCACGGCGCTGCCGGTGCCGGTGAGCTGGGTGCTGCCGCCGGCGTAGGTGACGCTGCCGGTGGGCGTGGCGGCGGCTGCTGCGGCGGAGGTGCCTTGCAGCTGGCCTTGCAGCGCAGCAAAGTCGAACGGCGAGGCCGCAGTCCCGGCGCCGATGGAAGGGCTGCTGCCGAGCCCAAAGCTGCTGGTGGTGCTGGTGCCGCCGATGAAGCTGCTGCCTACCACGCCACCATCGGTGCCGGTGAAGTTGCCGCCGACGATGAGCGAACGGCCACCATACAGCGGCATGTTGTTGGCATTGACCTGCCAGTTGGTCAGGCTGGCGTCGCCGCCCACTGCCAGCAGGCTGCCGGTGTCACCGCTGAGGCCGGTGAAGTTGCCGAAGGTCACCGCGCTGAAGTTGCTCGCGGCGCCGAGATCGACCGTCAGGGCATGGGTTTGCGCAACCACGCCGGCCAAGGCGAGGCCGACAAGCAGGTTCAGGGAGCGGTGCAGGTACGGCATGTGGACTTCAGGTCAAAGGTGGATTGAGGCCACTGTAGGGCCGGCCATATCCGCGTGATCAAAGAAAAAGCCGCGCCCGAGGACGCGGCTTTGTCCTACGCCGGTAACGGTTACAGCACGTCGGAAGCAAAGTCCGCAAGACGTGAGCGTTCGCCGCGCGCCAGCATCACATGGCCGGCATGCGGCCAGCCCTTGAAGCGGTCGACGGCGAAGGTCAGGCCGGAGCTGCCTTCGGTGAGGTAGGGCGTGTCGATCTGGGCCAGGTTGCCCAGGCAGACGATCTTGGTGCCCGGGCCGGCGCGCGTGATCAGCGTCTTCATCTGCT
>JBDTQF010000025.1:0-24716 GCA_039932275.1 Burkholderiales bacterium | reverse complement strand
CCCGGGTTTGCGCCGGGCAAGCCCTTGCCACGCACGCGCAGTTGCCGGCCGCTCTGGGCGCCCGCCGGTACGCGCACCTTCAGCGTCGAGCCATCGGGTAGCACCACGGGCAGCACGGCACCCAGTGCTGCCTCCCACGGCGCCACCGGCAGTTCGGCGATCAGGTCGGCACCGGCCACCTGGTAGCGCGGGTGCGGCGCGAAATGCACCTCCATGAACAGATCGCCGGCGGGCGCGCCACCGACCCCGCCACCGCCCTGCCCGGCCAGGCGGATCAGTTGGCCAGGCCGCACACCGGCCGGAATCTTCACGTCGAGCGTGCGCTCGCGCAGCACCACGCGGCCCTGCTCGTCGAGATGCGGGCTCTTGAGCGTGAGCTGGCGCGTGGCGCCGCGCCAGGCGTCTTCGAGGTCGAGCAGCACCTTGGCATGGTGGTCTTCACCGCGCTGGGCGTAAGCAGCCCCCCCGGCGCCGGCGCGCGCCCCAGGCCGGGCGCCACGCGGTGCGCCGGCAGCGCCGCGGCGGGCGAACAACTGCTCGAAGAAGTCGCTGAAGTCGCCGTCATGCTGGCCGTCGGCACCGGTGAACTCGAAGCCCGCGTCCCAGTCGGGCGGCGGCGTGAAGGCCTCGCCCTGATGCCGACCCTGGCCGATGGCGTCGAAGGCAGCGCGCTTTTCGGTGTCGGACAGCACCGCATGCGCTTCGTTGATCTCGCTCATGCGCGCGGCCGCGTCGGGCTCCTTGCTGACGTCCGGGTGGTACTTGCGGGCCTGCTGGCGGTAGGCCTTCTTGATCTGCTCGGCGGTGGCGTCACGCGGCACGCCGAGCACCTGGTAGTAGTCGCGAAACTCCACGATGTTGATCTCCCGCAACCTCAGATGCTGTTGCCTGCCAATGATTTCAAGGGGTCTTGAAAGATCGGCGCAGCCCCCAAGTTGCTGTCCGACGGAGCGCACCGCAGTGCCTCCCAGTGCCACCCCATTACGGAGGATCCATCATGTACCGAAGCCTGTTTCCACGCGACCTGTTCGCCGAGCTCGACCGCCTGCAGCGCGAGACGTCCAACGCCTTCGACCTGTCGCCCAGCATACGGGGCCTGGGCCGCGGCGGCTACCCGGCCCTCAATGTCGGCAGCACGCCGGCCTCGGTGGAGGTATACGCCTTCGCGCCGGGCATGGACCCGGCCTCGATCGAGGTGCAGTTCGACCGCGGCGTGCTGACGCTGTCGGGCGAGCGCCAGAACACGCTGCCCGCCAGCGATGCGAAGACCAGCCTGCACATCAACGAACGCTTTGCCGGGCGCTTCCGCCGCGTCGTCAGCCTGCCCGACGACGTCGACCCGAACGCCGTGACCGCCAACTACCGCGACGGTGTGCTGCATGTGAGCGTGCAGCGCCGTGCTGCCGCGCAGCCGCGCCGCATCGACGTGCTGTGACCTCGAACCCCTTTCAGGAGTGACGCCATGAACACCCCCAACCCGATCGACCCCGTCAAGCGCGACACCGCCACCACCACCCGCCCCGAGCCTGCACTGTTGCCGCCGGTGGACGTGATGGAAGACGCCACCGGCATCACGCTGTACGCCGACCTGCCCGGCGTGCCGAAGGACCGGCTGACGCTGCGCGTCGAAGGCGACCAGTTGCACCTGGAAGCCGAGGCCGCGCTGTCCGTGCCGCAGGGCATGACCTCGAACCATGCCGAGGTGCAGCTGTCGCACTACCGCCGCGCCTTCACGCTGAGCAAGGAGCTGGATGCCGACAAGGTCAGCGCCGAACTGGCCCAGGGCGTGCTGCGGGTGCGCATCCCCAAGGCCGCGCATGCCCAGCCGCGCAAGATCGCTGTGCAAGTGAACTGAGCGCCTCACCACGCCACCTCGAAACGCACGCCGCGCCCGCGGGCCGGCGTGCCCACTGCCACGCTGGCGCCGTGCAGCTGCGCGATCTCCTGCACGATGGCCAGGCCGAGGCCGCTGCCCTCTGCGGCAGTGGCACTGCCGCGCTGGAAGCGGGCGAACACCCGCTCGCGCTGTTCGGCGGCAATGCCCGGGCCGTCATCCTCCACCGCCAGCCACGGCCGGCCATTGCGCTGCCCGCAGGCCACCGTCACCTCGCTGCCGGCGGGGCAGTGGCGCAGGGCGTTGTCGACCAGGTTGTTCAGCAGCTCGCCCAACAGCACCGGCACGCCCTGCACCGGCGGCGCAGCCGCAAGGTCAAAGCCCAGGTCGATTCCCGCCTCGACGGCGCGGTCGACCAACAGCCAAGCACCCTGCTCGATCAGCCGCGGCAGGTCGACCAGTTCAAAACCCACGCCATCGAGTACCCCCGCCTCGGCCCGCGCCAGGCTCAGCAGCTGATCGATCAGGTGGCTCATGCGGTCGATCGCCGCCACCACGCGCTCGTGCCGCAGCGGGTCGACCGCGAAGGCGCCGTCCATCTGCGCCAGTTCGATCTGCGTGCGCAGGCCGGTCAGCGGCGTGCGCAACTGGTGCGCCACGTTGGCATGGAAGCGCTGCTGGCGCAGGCCGGCCTCGCGCACCCGCTCGAACAGGCCGTTGAGCGCGGCCAGCACCTGGGCCAGCTCGCGCGGTGGCTCGTGCAACACCAGCGGCTGCAGGTCGCCTGGCGAGCGCGTGGCCACCTGCTGCGCCAGCTGCTCGATCGGTGCCACCGTCACACGCGTGGCGGCGTACAACAACAGCCCACTGATGCTGGCGAACAGCAGGTTGGGCAGGATCATCGCGGCCAAGATGCGGCGCTCGGCGGCCTCGCGCTTGTTCAGCGTCTCGGCCACCTGCACCACCACCGGCCCGGCATCGAATGAACGTTGCAGCGTCACCATGCGCAGCCGCTTCGGCGGCCCGCCCTCGAACGCCACCTCGATGTCGCTGAACACCGGCGCCTCGCCGGGGGCCTCGGCCCGTGGCAGCGCCTGGTCGCCGGCCAGCAGCCAGCCGCGCGCGTCACGCACCGCGAAGTACTCCTCGTCACGGCCATCGGCCCGCAGCAGCAATTCGGCCTGCCGGCTCAGGCTCAACGCTGCACGCCCTTCCACCAGTTGCACCTGCTCGGCCAGGGCCAGCGCGTCGGTGACCAGGATGTCGTCGTAAGCCCGCGCGCTGGGGCCGACAGCGAGGCGGAAATCCCACGGCGCGGTGCCGATCATGACCAGCCCCATCGGCAGCAGCAGCGCAAACAGCAGGCGCCGGCGCAGGCTGTGCACCGGCCAGTGGCGCCAGCGGGCCAGCCGCTCGGCCACCCAGTCAGGCAGGCGCATCGGCGGCGTCTCCTTCGAGGCGATAGCCCAGGCCGCGCACGGTGCGCACGGCCACGCCGGCGCGTGCATCGGCCAGCTTCTGGCGGATGCGCGAGATGTGCACCTCGATCACGTTGGGGGTGGCCTCGCGGTCCCAGCCCGTCACCTGCTCCAGCAACCGTGCCTTCGGCACCACCTTGGGCGCGGCCAGCATCAGGTGTTCCAGCAGCGTCCACTCGCGCGGGCTCAGGTCGAGGGCCTGGCCGTCCACCGCGGCATCGCGCGTGGCCGGGTTCATGGCGAGCCGGCCCAGCCGCAGCGTCGGGTCGGCCCGGGCATGCGAGCGCCGCACCAGTGCACGCAGGCGGGCCGACATCTCGGGCAGGCGGAAGGGTTTGGTGAGGTAGTCGTCGGCGCCCAGGTCGAGGCCGCGCACCGTGTCTTCGAGGCTGTCGCGCGCGGTCAACACCAGGATGGGCAGGGCCAGTGCCTTGCCGCGGGCCCAGCGGATCAGCTCGGTGCCGTCCATGTCGGGCAGGCCGAGGTCGACGATCAGCGCCGCCGGTGTCTCCAGCGCCAGCATCTGCTGCGCGCTGCGGCCGTCACCGGCCACGTCGACCACGAAGCCGGCACGTTCCAGACCTTGTTTGACACCACTGGCGACCAGGGGATCATCTTCAACCAGCAGCACTCGCATGGGGGCGATGTTGCCTGATCGAGCGAAGCTGGCTCAGGCCACTGCGTGCCGCAGCACCAGCGAGGCATTGGCGCCGCCGAAGGCGAAGGAGTTCGACATCACCGCCTCCACCGGCACGCTGCGCACCGCGCCCTCGATCAGGTCAATCCAGGCCAGGCAGTCGCTGTCGCTCACATGGGCCGAAGGCGGCAGGCGGCCGCGGCGCAGCGCCTCCAGGCTGGCGATCAGCTCGACCGCGCCACTGGCGCCCATCAGGTGGCCGTGCAGGGCCTTGGTGGCAGCCACCGCGGGCCGCGGGCCGTCGCCGCCGAACACCGCGTGGATGGAGCGGGCCTCCACCGCATCGCCCACCGGCGTGCCGGTGCCGTGGGCATTGAGGTGGCCCACCTGCGCCGGTTGCAGTCCGGCATCCTGCAGGGCCTGGCGCATCGCGCGCACCTGGCCGGCCTCGTCGGGCCGCGACAGGTGCGTGGCGTCGCAGCTGCTGCCGTAGCCGGCCAGCTCGGCCAGCGGCCGGGCGCCGCGGGCACGGGCATGCGCCTCGCTCTCCAGCACCAGCGCGCCGGCACCCTCGCCCAGCACCAGGCCGTTGCGGCGGCGGTCGAACGGCCGGCAGCTGGCCTCGGGCTGCTGCAGGTCGGTGCGGGCCAGCACGCCCATGGCCTGCCAGGCGCGGATGACACCCGGCACCAGCAGCGCCTCCGAGCCTCCCACCACCACCAGATCGGCCCGGCCGGAACGCACCCAGTGCATGCCCTCGCCGATGGCCTGGGCGGCCGAGGCGCAGGCATTCGACACCGACAGCAGCGGCCCCTGCAGGCCATGGCGCATGGCGATGTGGGCCGCTGCGGCGTTGTTCATCGTGCGCACCACCACATAGGGGTGCAGCCGCCGCGGGCTGGGCGCGAACAGGTCGGCATAGCTCTGCTCGGCGGTGGCGGCACCGCCCATGCCGCAGCCCCAGGCCAGCGCGGCGCGCTGCGGGTCGAGCGATGCCTGCGCCAGGCCGGCGTCCTGCCATGCCGCCTGGGCGGCGCGCAGGCCCAGCATGGCATTGCGGTCCAGCAGGGCCAGCAGCGACGCCGACCACTGCGGATCGGCGACGTCGGCGCCGCCCGGGTCGTTGCCGATCGACGCACCGACACAGGTGTAGGGCGTGATGCCCAGCGCCGCGGCGCCGGGCAGCAGGCGCACGCCGGAGCGTTGCTGCTCCAACGCATCGGCCAGCGCATCCGGCGTCGAGCCCAGCGGGCTGACCACCCCGCGGCCGGTGATCCAGACGCGGTGCATGGCTCAGGCCTGTTGAGCCAGCGCGGGCAGGCGCAGCCGATCCACCAATTGGCTGAGGCCCGCCAGGGTCGGCACGGCCAGCGCCTGTTCGTGGTCGATCACCACGTGGTAGAGATCCTCGACCTGGAAGATGAAGTCCACCAGCCCGAGTGAATCCAGGCCCATCTCGGCGAACGGACGGTGGTCGTCCACCGCGTCGGGTGAGACCTCGAAGCGTTGGACGATCAGTGTGCGCAGCACATCCAGCGTGCTCTCGTTCATGCGGCAACCTCCATGTCGGTACGGATTGAATGGTCAATGCCGGGCAGGTGCTCGGCCACGAAACTGGCGACCCGGGAGCACACGGCCTCGCGTTCGTTGTCGAGCGTCAGCATGTGATAGCTGTCGTCGAACCAGGTGACCTCCGGCGTCCGGCCGAGCCGGTCGCTCAGCAGGTGCACGCTGCGCGGGCTGGCGACGTCGTCCTCGGTGGCATGCAGCACCAGCGCTGGCACGGTGATGTCGGCCAGCTCCCGCCGGGCCTCGCGGATCAGGCGTTCGGCCTGGTACAGGCTGGCCGCCGGCAGCCGCGCGGCGCCCACGGCGCACAGGCCGTCGCTGGCCATGGCCTGGGCAATCCATTTGCGCAGCCGTTCGTTCTTCAGGCCGTAGGGCGGCCGTTCGGCAAAGCTCAGCCACTGGCGCAGCCCCGGCAGGTAGGCCAGCGGCAGCAGGCGCCGCCACGGCGAGACGTTCCAGCCGTCGAAATACAGCGTTGGCGACAACAGCACCAGCGCCTGCGGCGTGCGCCGCGCGGCCAGCGCCAGCGCCAGCACGGCACCGATGCACAGGCCGGCCACAGCCACGCGCTCATGCGTAGCCGCCAGGGCATCGAAATGCCGCACGGCCTCGTCGACCCACTGTTCACAAACCCCCGGCCGCCAACCCTGGCGCAGCGCCAGGCTGTCAACGCCCATGCCCTCGATCAGCGGCGAATGCACGCTGTAGCCGGCCTGGTGCAGCATGCGCGCCAGCGGCTGCATCTCCAACGGGTTGGCACACAGGCCATGCAGCAGCAACACCGCCTGACGGTTGTGGCCCGGATGCACACCCGCCTGCCGGCCATGGCCGATGGCGTTGTGCAAGGTCAGCGATTCAAGGTCCATCACGCCGCCAGCGTAGGAGCAAAGCCCTTGCTGTTGCCTGAAGGCCGTGTTCAGGTTGGCTTCAGCGTCACACCCCTACGCTTTACACTTCTGAAACATTTTCAGCGGGACAAACAAATGAGCGCCGCAGCAGCCTTGCTGTCAGAAGTATCTGGTGACCAGGCACCCCCACCAGTCATCGCTACCACAACGCTGGAGACCGCCAAGTTCTACCTGCGCGCCTGCCTGCACTGGCGCAGCCATGTGCGCTGGCAGCGCTTTCTGGCAACCCCCGGCGCGATGCGGGCGGCGGCCACGGCCCGGCCGCAGCTGCGCTGGAAGCTGCAGCGCGACTACCTGCAGGCCGGCCTGCCGCTGCGCGACAAGCTGGCCTGGTTGATCGACCACCACACCTGGGCCCAGCAGGCCCTGCCGGCGCCGCTGCTGGCCGCGATCTACACCGACAACGGGCTGACGCTGGCCACGCTGGCGCTTGGCGACCACCCGGTGCGCGTGGTGCTCAGCGCCTGCGAGCGCTTCGCCAAAGAGGGCGAATGGGTGCTGTCACTGCGCCTGGGTGCTGAGCGGGTCGCGGCTGTCGCCTTCACCGTGCATGCGCACGGCAGAGATCGCTGTGCCCACGTGGGCTGCCTGCAGGGCGGTGATGCCGCCGGCACGCAGGACCTGGTGCGCGAGGCCACCAAGGCGCTCCACGGCCTGCGGCCCAAGCAGGCGGTGATGCTGGCGCTGTACGGCCTGATGGCGGCGCTGAGCGTGCCCACGCTGCTGACGGTGTCGAACCGCAGCCATGTCTACCAGGCCCATTGGCGCCGCCGCACCCGTGTACGGGCCGACTACGACCAGTTCTGGCAGGAACTCGGTGGCCAGGCCGAAGGCGACGCCTTTCGCCTGCCGACGCAACTGACCCGCAAGCCCATCGAAGCCGTGGCCTCGAAGCATCGCGCCCAAGCGCGCCGGCGGCATCAACTCGAAGACGGGCTGCTGCAGGCCCTGGCCCGCACGCTGGGAAGCGACGCGGCAGTGCTACAGGTGTTCCCGGCTGGCTGAGGCCGCCGCCGGCTGAACGACCGAATCACTGAGCGGCCGGCTCGCGCCGCTCAACCCACCGCCTTGCGCCGCCCCTGCGTCATCACATACAGCGCCGGCAGCACCAGCAGCGTCAAGAACGTGGCGGACACCAGCCCGCCGATCACCACCAGCGCCAGCGGTCGCTGGGTCTCGGAGCCGATGGCATGCGACAGCGCCATCGGCAGCAGGCCCAGCATGGCCAGCAGCGCGGTCATCAGCACGGTGCGCAGCCGGCCGAGCGATCCCTGCACCACGGCTTCACGCACGTCGAGGCCCTGCGCGCGCAGGTCGTTGAAGTGCGTCAGCATCACCACGCCGTTGAGCACCGCCTGACCGAACAACGCGATGAAGCCGATGGCCGCCGAGACCGACAGCGGGATGCCGGTGGCCAGCAGCATGACGATGCCGCCGATCATCGCGAACGGGATGTTGGCGATGATGAGGCTGGCGGTCTTGAGCGACTTGAAGGCGTCGAACAGCAGCATGTAGATGATGAGGATGGACAGCGGCACCACCCACGACAGCCGCAGCATGGCGCGCTGCTGGTTTTCGAACTCGCCGGCCCACGACAGCGCGTAACCCGTGTCGAGCTTCAGGGTCTTGTCGACGCGGGCCTGCATGTCGGCCACCACGCTGCCCATGTCGCGCCCGGCGATGAACACGCCGATCGAGACCACGCGCCGGCCGTTCTCGCGCGCGATGTTCATCGCCCCCGACACCGACTTGAACTGCGCCAGTTCGGCCAGCGGCACCTGTGCGCCGTCCGCCGTGGGCACCAGCAGCGCGCGGATGCGCTCGGGCGCGCGCTCGGCGTCCGGCAGGCGCACCACCACGTCGAAGCGGCGCTCGCCCTCCCAGATGGCAGTCACCGGCTTGCCGCCCAGCGCGGTCTCGATCACGTCCTGGATATCGCCCACGTTCAGGCCGTAGCGGGCGGCGCGGGCGCGGTCGATCTGGATCTGGTACTGCGGCAACTGGCCGTCGCGGTCGATGAAGGCGCGGGCCACGCCGGGCACGTCGTGGATGGCCGCGAGGATCTGCCGGCCGTAGGCGCCGAGCTTGTCGAGGTCGTCGCCGGTCACCTTCACCACCACCTGGCCGTCGATCTGCGAGATGCTCTCCAGCACGTTGTCGCGGATGGGCTGCGAGAAGCTGGTCTCCACCCCCGGCAACGCGTCCATGCGGTGGTCCAGTTCGGCCAGCACCTGGGCCTTGGTGAGGCCGCGTTTCCATTGCTCTTCAGGGTACAGGTCGATCAAGGCCTCGACCTGCGAGGCGATCTTCGGGTCGGTGCCGTCTTCGGGCCGGCCCAGCTTGGAGATCACGGTGCGCACCTCGGGCACCTGCAGTGCGGTCTGGCGGATGCGGTGCACGGTGGCAGTGGCCTCGCTGATCGACACGGTGGGCTCCAGCGTGGCGTTGAGCCACACCGCGCCCTCGTTGAGCTCGGGCAGGAATTCGGTGCCCAGCTTGGTGGCGCCCCACAAGCTGCCCAGCAGTGCGATACCGGCACCCATCAGCACCCAGCGGCGGTGGTCCAGCACCCAGTGCAGCGCGGGCGTGTAGGCCCGCTTGGCGCCGCGCATCAACCAGTTGTCGCCATGCAGCAGCTTGCCGGTCAGGCCCTTGTAGCAAAGCAGCGGCACCAGCGTGAGCGAGACGATCAACGAGCCGATCAATGCCGAGGTCACCGAGTACGCCATCGGCGCGAAGATGCGACCCTCGTGGCGCTGCAGCGTGAAGATGGGGATGTGCGCCGCAATGATGATGAGCATCGAGAACAGCGTCGGCCGGCCCACATCGGCCGCTGCGCGCAGCACGGTGCGCAGGCGGATGTGCGGATCCTCGGGCGAGGCCACGCCGCCCCACACAGTGGCCGGCACGGCGCCGGGCAGCGGTGCCGGCTGGGTGTCGACGTCGAGCGGATCGACACCGTCCTGCTGCTGCGACAGCTTATGGAAGATGTGCTCGACGATGATCACCGCGCCGTCGACGATGATGCCGAAGTCCATCGCGCCCAGCGACAGCAGGTTGGCCGGGATGCCGATGAGCTTCAGGCCAATGAAGGTGGCCAGCAGCGACAGCGGGATCACCAGCGCGACGATGGCCGCGGCACGAAAGTTGGACAGGAACAGGTACAGCACCAGGCTCACCAGCAGCGCGCCTTCGAGCAGGTTGCCGAACACGGTGTGCAGCGTGCGGTCGATCAGCCACGAGCGGTCGTAGAACGGCGCCACCGTCACGCCCGGCGGCAGGCTGCTGCGCTCGATCTGGGCGATCTTGTCCTTCACCGCGCTGAGCACCACCGAGGCGTTCTCGCCCTTGCGCATCAGCACCAGGCCGTAGACGATGTCGTCTTCCTGGTCCTGCCCGGCCACGCCCTGGCGCGGCACTGCACCCAGGCGCACCTGCGCCACGTCGCGCACCAGCACCGGCACACCCTGGTGCTGCGCCACGACGATGTTTTCGATATCGGCTGGCGACTGCAGCAGGCCGATGCCGCGGATCAGCAGTTGCTGACGGCCCTGCTCCACCGAGCCACCGCCGCCATTGGCATTGCCGCGGCCCACCGCGTCGGCCAGTTGCGTCACCGACAGGTGCTGCGCGCGCAGCCGCGCCAGGTCGGGCTGCACCTCGTAGGTCTTGATCTGGCCGCCGAAGCTCACCACGTCGGCCACGCCCGGCACGGTCTTGAGCTGGCGCTCCATGGTCCAGTTCTGGATGCTGCGCAGCTCGGTCGAGCTGAGGTGGTCACCCTTCAACCGGTAGCGGTAGATCTCACCGATCGACGAGCTGAGCGCGCCCAGCCCGGGCTTGACGCCATCGGGCAGCTCGGCATCGCGCAGCCGCTCGGTGACCTGGGCGCGGGCGAAGTAGTCGTCGGCCTTGTCGTTGAAGGTGACCACCAGGAACGACAGGCCGAACTGGGTGTGCGAGAACACCCGCACCGCATTCGGTATGCCCGACAGCGCGATCTCGATCGGCACCGTGACCTGCTTCTCCACCTCCTCGGCCGCATGGCCGGGGTACAGCGTGATGACCTGCACCTGGGTGTCGGAGATGTCGGGGAAGGCTTCCACCGGCAGGTTCTGGAAGGCGATGATGCCGCCGCCCACGAACAGGATCAGCCCCAGCACCACGAACAGCGGCTGCTCCAGCGCAAAGGCGACGATGCGCTTGATCATGCGCCCGACTCCTTCTCGGCCGAGCCGATCACCTGCTGCAGCAGCAGCGCACCCTGCGTGACCACGCGCTCGCCGACGCGCAGCCCTTCCAGTACCTGCAAACGCCCCGGCCCAGCTTCGAACACCCGCACCGGGCGGCGCTCGTAGCGGCCTTCGGACGTCTGCACGAACACATAGCGCTGGCCGCGGATCAGCACCGCCGCATCGGCATCGATCAGCGGTTGTGGCGTGGCCGCCGGCAGGTGCAGCAGGCCACGCACAAACATCTCGGCCTTGAGGCTGCGGTCAGCATTGGCCAATGCCACGCGCACGCGCAGGCTGCGCGTGGCCGGGTCGAGCGCATCGGCCACCTGCTCGATGCGGGCGCTGCGCGGCGCGGCACCGGGGTCGGTGCCGTCCACCCGCACGTCCAGCGTCTGGCCCAGCCGCACCCGCGCGGCCTGGCCCTCGGGCACGTCGAACCAGATCCAGACGCGGGTCGGGTCGGTCACGGTGAACAGCGTCGGCGTGCCGGGGCCGCCCTGGTCGGGCCGGAACTCCTGGTTCAGCGTGGCGTTGCGCTCGACCACGATGCCGCGGACCGGGCTGCGCAGCGCAAAACGCTGGTCCACTGACACCCCGCCGCCGTAGCCCGCCAGCCGGGCCTGGGCGCGCAATTGTTCGGCTTGCGAGCGCGCGGCGTCGGCCTGCGCGGCTTCGAGGTCGCGCTGGGCAATGGCGCCGGCCGCCAGCAGCTCGGTGGCGCGCGACAGGGTCTGCCGGGCCTGCTGGGCATCCGCCGCGGCCTTGGCGGCATCGGCCTGGGCCTGGCCGTAGTCGGGTGCGCTCAGCCGCGCCAGCACCTGGCCAGCCTGCACGGCCTGGCCGGGCTGCACGTCGAGGCTGACGATGCGCCCGCCCACCGGCGCCAACAGGCGGCTGGTGCGGGTCTCGTCCCAGGCGACGCGGCCGGGCAGCTCCAGCGTGGTTTCGGTCAGCGCGGTGACTTCGGCACTGCGCAGCACCTTGAGCTGCGGGCTGGCGGCGGCAAAGGTGATGACTTGTCCGTTCACCGTGGGCGGTGCAATGGTGGGCACGGTCGCGACGTCGCTGCCACGCTGGCAGGCCGCCAGCGTGGCAGCGGTGGCCAGAGCCGTCAACAGCTGCGCGGCATGCACCGTCCAGGCCCGCGCGGTGCGCAAGGTCGAGGGCCCGGCTTGGCGGGGCGTCTTGTCCATCATCGTCATCCTTCAGGGGGCCGCGGTCACGCCGGCCACGGCATTGGCCTGCCACAGCGCCAGCGCCTTGGCATGGGCGGCGCGGGCATCGGCCAGGTCGAGCTGCAGGGCGTGCAGCTGGCGTCGCGCGTCGAGCACATCGGTCAGCGCCGCAGCGCCGCGTGCATAAGCCAGCTCGATGCCGGCCAGCGCGCGCTGCGCGGCCTGCTGGGCCGGGCCTTCGAGCGTGCGCAGCCGGGTGCGGGCGGCCTGCAGCTGGTCGTCGGCCTGGCGCTGTTCGCGCTCGGCCTGCTGGCGCTGGCGGCGCAGCAGCAGCTCGGCCGCCTCGGCGTCGGCCTCGGCACGCCGGCGCTCGCCCTCGAAGGCATGGCGCCAGAACAGCGGCACGCTGACGCCCACGCCCAACGAGCCGCGGTTGTCCGGCGGATAGCGCTCGGCCGACACGCCCACGGTGACATCGCGCCGCGTGGTGGCCTCGGCCAGCTCGCGCTGGGCCCGGGCGGCCTCGACGCGGCGCTGCGCGGCGATCACATCCGGTCGGCTGTCGATGGGCGCAGCGACGGCGGCGGTGTCGATGGCGTCAAGCCGCAGCACTGGCGAGACCTCGGCGGCCGGCGCCCGGGTGGTTGCATCCGCCGAGGCCTCGGCGGGCACAGCGGGATAGTCGTCATCGGCGCTGAGGTCGCGCGCTGCGGCCGGAGGGCCGTCCAGGCCCATCGCGGCGGCGAGCGCGCGCTGCGCCAGGGTGCGGTCAGCCACGGCCTGCGCCCGCTCGGCCTGGGCGCGCGCCAGCTCCACCTGCAGCCTCGCCACCTCCACCGCGGCCAGGTCGCCGGCGCGCAGGCGGCGTTCGGCGATCTCATAACCGCGTTGCTGCAACGCCAGCGCGGCGTCGACCAGCAGCAACCGGTCCTGCGCGCGCTTGAGGTCGAAGTAGGCCCAGTCCACTGTCAAGCGCAGTTGGCGCAGGGTCTCGGCGCGGTCGGCGCGGGCGGCGGCCTGGCGGGCTTCGCCACCGGCAACGCGCAGGTCGCGCTTGCCACCGCGTTCGACCAGCCATGTCAGGCCCACGGTGGTGTCGACATACTGGCGCGTCGGTGGCCCGCTGCCGATGCCACGCGACGGGTTGATGTTGACCGTCTGCACCGACAGCGCCGGGTTGGGCCGTTGGCCGGCGGCCTGCAGGTCGGCCGCCGCGGCGCGCACGCCGTTGTCGGCCAGCGCTGCATCGGGGTGGCGGGCCAGCGCGGTGGTGCGCGCCTCCTGCAGCCCCACCGCGGCCGCCGACGTGGCCATGCCGCAGGCCACCGCCCACAGCACGCCTTTCTTCCACCACACCCCGGCCCACGGCCCGGCGCCCGCGACCCGGCCACGCTCACTGCAATTCATCGACCACACGCTACCGGCGGGTGCCTTGCAATTGCCTGAAGATGGGCTGGACCGCGGCGGAGCCGAGACGGATGTCACGCATGACATGCCAAGGCCGCCAGCCTGGGTTACAGTGGAACATCGAATGGTATGACCAAGTAAACCTATTCCTGCGAAGCGAGGCCGACGATGAATCGATTGAACGGCAAGGTGGCGCTGGTCACCGGTGCGGGCGGCGTGATCGGGCGCGGCATCTGCGCCACGCTCGCCAGCGAAGGCGCGGCCATCGCCTGCGTCGACCTGAACGAGCCGAGTTGCCGCGAGACGGTGCAGTTGATCGAACAGGCCGGTGGCACCGCGCGTGCCTATGCGGTCGACATCACCCAGCGCGCCGCGGTGCACGCCCTGGTCGATCAGGTCGACCGCGACTTCGGCCGCCTCGACACCGTGGTCAACAACGCCATGTGGGTGAACTACCAGCCCATCGCCGCGGTCGACGAAGACACCGTCGACCGCATGTTCGGCATCGGCCTGAAGGCGCTGATGTGGATGACGCAGGCCGCCGAGCCGCTGCTGGCGCGCCAAGGCGGCGCCATCATCAACGTGTCATCGATGGCGGCCACCCGTGTGACGCCCAACCGCATGGTCTACACCACGGTGAAGGCCGGCGTCGAAGGCCTGACGCGCGAGACCGCGGTCGAGCTCGGCCCGCGTGGCATCCGCGTCAATGGCATCGCGCCCGGGCTGGTGCTGCACGAGGCCAGCGCGCGGCGCATGGGCCCCGAGGCCGTCGAGCAGCGACGGCAATCCACCCCGCTCGGCCGGCTGGCCTTGCCCGACGACATGGGCCGCGTGGTCCTGTTTCTGGCCAGTGACGACAGCCAGTTTGTCTCGGGCACCACGATCCCCGTGGATGGCGGCCGGTGGACAGCCGCCTGACTTTCAACGCCCGGGATCGCGGTACACCCGCGACAGCCCGGCCATGCCGTCCTTGGTGTGGCCGCGGCTCACCAGGCCGCGCAGCATGGCGCCGATCAGGCCGAACAGGGGCATCGGTGCGCCGGTGCTGCGGCCGAGGTCGAGCACCAGTTCGGCGTCCTTGAGCGTCGTCAGCGTGTTGCCCTGGCCGGCATAGGCGCCGCTGGCCAGCTTGGGGCCGTAGTTGCGCAGGATGCTGGAGTCGGCGAAGCCGCCTGCCAGCGCCTCGGGCAGCTTGGCCGGGTCCATGCCGAAACGCGCGGCCAGGTCCATCGCCTCCGAGACGATGGCCACGGTGCCGCAGTTGATCATCTGGTTGCACAGCTTGGTGGCCTGGCCGCAGCCGATGCCGCCCATGTGCGTCAGGCGCCCGGCAAAGCTCAGCAGCACCGGCCGCACACGTTCGACATCGGCGGCGTCGCCACCCACCATCGCCGCCAGCGTGCCGGCCCGGGCGCCGATGGCGCCGCCCGACACCGGTGCGTCCACCCAGCGGCCGCCGCAGGCCGCGGCCAGCCGTTTGGCAAAGGCCTGCTCCGAACGCGGATGGATGGTCGAGAGGTCGACCGCCACAGGCGCCAGGCCGCTGCGCCCGGCCCAGCCCGCGGCCAACCCGTTGGCGCCGAACACCATCGCCTCCACGGCGTCGGCATCGGTCACACACAGCAGCACCACATCGCTGGCCTGCGCCAAGGCCTGGGGGGAAGCGGCCACCGCCACGCCGCGGTCGGCAAAGGGCTGCGCCTTCGCGGGCGAGCGGTTGAAGACGGTGAGCGGCCAGCCTGCGTCCACCACCCGCATCGCCATCGGCGCACCGATGTCGCCCAGCCCGATGAAACCGATCCGCTGCGCCGTCATCACCCCTCCTGTTCGCTCAACCCGTTCGCGAAGCGGCGCCGCCGTCTACTGCCAGCACCGCACCGCTGACATGGCTGGCCCGTTTGGAAGCCAGGAACGCCGCCACGTCGGCAATTTCGCGCGGCTGGCCCATCGCCATGGGTGCGGCCAGTTCCTCCCAGCGCGATTCGTCACCGAACTGCGCTTTCGCCCGCGCCTTGAGCAGCGTGCTGATGCGGTCCGTGCGGATCGCACCCGGGTTGATCCCCGCCACGCGGATGCCATGCGTCATGCTGCGCCCCCCGAGCGCGCGGGTGAAAGCCATCAGCGCCGCATTGGCGCTGGAGCCGGCGATGTAGCCGGCATCGAAGCGCTCGCCCGCCAGGCCGATGATGTTGACTATGGCGCCATGGCCCTGCGCCTGCATGCGCGCATACACGGCCCGCGTGAGGTCGATGTAGCCGAACACCTTGAGCTCCCAGGCATGGCGCCAGCGGTCCTCGTCGATGTCCTGCAGCGTGCCGCCGGGGATGTCGCCAGCGTTGTTGACGAGGATGTCGAGGGTGCCGCAATCGGCCGCCAGCCCGCGACGCTGCTCACGGTCGCGCAGGTCGATCACATGCGTTCGGGCCTGCACGCCATGTGCGGTCTGCAGGGTCTGGGCCAGCGCCGTCAGCGCCTCGCCGTTGCGGGCCGCCAGGTGCAGGTGGCAGCCCTCTTCGGCCAGTACCTGCGCCACGGCCGCGCCGATGCCCTTCGATGCCCCCGTCACCAGGGCCCACTTGCCGCGCAGTTCGAGATCCATCATCGCCTTTCGTGGGCGCGGTCGGCCCGTTGCCGCCACCGGGCATCGTGGCGGCGAGTGTCATTGGTCATTCCATTCTACGGACGCTGCCGCCGCTCTGGTCGGCCGAGCGGCTGCCGCGGGCCCAGGCAGTACATTCCATGGCCGAGCGCCCGCTCGATCACCCCCGCCCGGACCGGCCTTCCATGCAGCCCTTCGACAAGATCCGCACCCGCAAGACCTTCGAGGAGGTGGCGCTGCGCATCCGCAGCGCGTTCATCGACGGCTCGCTCCGGCCCGGTGACAAGCTGCCCAGCGACGAAGACCTGTGCGCCCGGCTGGGCGTGAGCCGCAGCGCGCTGCGCGAGGCCCTGCGGGCGCTGGAAGTGGCCGGCGTGGTCGACCTGCGCACCGGCCGGCACGGCGGCGCCTATGTCTCCAGCGGCGACCCGAAGGTGCTGTCGGCCAACATGACCGACCTGCTGCACCTGCAGAGCATCTCGATGCAGCAGCTCACCGAAGCGCGCGTCCTGATCGAGGACCAGGTGGTGCGGCTGGCCTGCGAACGCGCCAGCGCGGCCGACCTGGCGGCGCTGGAGGCCAACGTGGTCGAGGCCAAGGCGCTGCACCGTGAGGGCCGGCTTGACGAGAAGGCGGCCCGCAACATCGAGTTCCACAACGTGCTGGCCGCGGCCACCAAGAATCCGGTGCTGATCATCGTGATGCGCACGCTGACCGATGTGATCTCGGCCTTTCAGCGGGTGGCCGGCTCGGAGACCGGCACCGCGGTGTTCCTTTCGCGCGACCGATTCATGAAGGCGATGCACGCACGCGATGCCGACGCCGCGGTGGACGAGATGAACAAGAACATGCGCCGCATCGCCAAGGTCTATATACGGCTGGCGCGCGAGCGGCAGGCGCCATAGCGCACCGGCAGCTCAATCGGCGCCAGCACCGCCCTGGCGACTGGCGTATAGCGCATCGAGCCGGCGCTCGTAGTCGTGGTAGCCGATGCGGTCATACAGCTCGGCGCGGGTCTGCATGGTGTCGATCACCTGCTGCTGCGTGCCGTCGCGGCGGATGGCCCGGTACACGTTCTCGGCCGCCTTGTTCATGGCGCGGAAGGCGCTCAGCGGGTACAGCACCATCGCCACGCCGGCGCTGCGCAACTCGTCCACCGTGAACAGCGGGGTCTGGCCAAACTCGGTGATGTTGGCCAGCACCGGCACCTTCACCGCGTCGACGAAGCGGCGGTAGCCGGCCAAGTCGTGCACCGCCTCGGCAAAGATGGCGTCGGCGCCGGCTTCGACGCAGGCCAGGCTGCGTTCGATGGCCGCATCGAGCCCTTCCACCGCGATGGCGTCGGTGCGGGCGATCAGGCAGAACGCGGCGTCGGTCTTGGCATCGGCCGCGGCCTTGACGCGGTCGGCCATCTCGGCGCTGCTCACGATCTCCTTGCCCGGGCGGTGGCCGCAGCGCTTGGCGCCGACCTGGTCTTCGATGTGGCAGGCCGCAGCGCCGGCCTTGATCAGGCTCTTGACGGTGCGGGCGATGTTGAAGGCGCTGGGACCGAAGCCGGTGTCGATGTCCACCAGCAGCGGCAGCGGACACACGTCGGTGATGCGGCGCACGTCGACCAGCACATCGTCCAGCGTGTTGATGCCCAGGTCGGGCAGGCCCAGCGAACCGGCCGCCACGCCGCCGCCCGAGAGATAGATCGCACGGTAGCCGGCGCGCTGGGCCAGCAGCGCATGGTTGGCATTGATGGTGCCGACGATCTGCAGCGGCGATTCGGTGGCCAGGGCCTGCCGGAAGGCGGCGCCGGGGGAGGCTGGGGATGTCACGTGGGTACTCTCTGCAAGCGGGCCAAGGGAGGGATGGCGCCTGAATCTTGAATAGGTCGTACCATTTTATACTTTCGCCTTCACCCCGTTTTTCACTTCGCGAGTGATTCATGAGCATGACCCGCACTGCACTCGTCACCGGCGCCGCCAGTGGCATCGGCCTGGCCATCGCCCGCCGGCTGTTGGCTGCCGGCCACCAGGTGGTGCTGGCTGATCGCAACGAGCAGGTCCGTGCAGTGGCCCGCGGCCTGGGCCCGCAGGCCAGCGCCGAAGTCATCGACCTGGCGCTCGACGCCCAGGTCGTCGCGCTGGCCGAGGCCGTCAAACAACGGTGGGGTGGCGTCGACATCCTGGTCAACAACGCCGGCATCTCACCCAAGCACCTGGGCCGCCCGTTCACGCTGCCCGACATCACCACGCCCGATTGGGAAGCCACGTTGAAGGTCAACCTGACCGCCCCCTTCGTGCTGTGCCGCGAGTTGGTACCGCTGATGCAGTCCCGCGGCTGGGGCCGCGTGATCAACATCGCCTCGCGCGCCGGCCGCACCTTTGTCGGGCCGGTAAGCCTGCAATACTCGGCCTCGAAGGCCGGGCTGATCGGCATGACGCGCCAGCTCGCCGGCACCTATGCGGCGCATGGCATCACGGCCAATTGCATCGCACCCGGGCGCATCGAGACGCCACTGTCGTCCACCTCGGCGCCGGAGCTGATCCAGCAGGCGGTGGCCGGCATCCCGGTGGGCCGGCTTGGCACGCCGGACGAGATCGCCGCGGTGGCGGCCTTCCTCGCCAGCGACGGTGCGGCCTTCGTCACCGGCATCTGCGTCGATGCCAATGGCGGCGCCTTCATGGCGTCCTGACCGACCCTTTTCACCACGAGACTGAACGACATGGGACCCCTGCAAGGTTTTCGGATCATTGAAATGGCCGCCCTCGGCCCGGCGCCCTTCTGCGGCATGCTGCTGGCCGACATGGGCGCGGAGGTCATCCGCATCGACCGCCAGGGCGACGCCGACCTCGGCATGAAGCGCGACCCGCGCTTCGACATCGCCAGCCGCGGCAAGCGCTCGGTGGCCGTCGACCTGAAGTCGCGCGAGGGCATCGCCACCGTGCTGCGCCTCATCCAGCACGCCGATGCGCTGATCGAAGGCTTTCGCCCCGGCGTGATGGAGCGCCTGGGCCTGGGCCCGGCGGTGTGCCACGAGATCAACCCCGGCCTGGTGTTCGGCCGCATGACGGGCTGGGGCCAGGACGGCCCGCTGTCGCAGGCCGCCGGCCACGACATGAACTACATCGCCCTGACCGGTGCGCTCGACGCCATCGGCTGGGAAGGTGCGCCGCCGGCGCCCCCGCTGAACCTGGTGGGCGACTTCGGCGGCGGCTCGATGTACCTGGCCTTCGGCCTGGCCTGCGCGCTGGTGGAACGTGGCCGCTCGGGCAAGGGCCAGGTGGTGGACGCGGCCATCGTCGACGGCGTGTCCAGCCTGCTGGCCGGCATCCACGGCCAGGTCGCCGGTGGCACCTGGATGAACCAGCGCGGCGAGCATGTGCTGGGGGGTGGCGCGCCGTTCAACAGCGTGTACGAAACGGCCGATGGCCGCTGGGTCTCGATCTGCGCCATCGAAGCGCGCTTCTGGGCCGAGCTGCTCAAGCGGCTCGAACTCGACCCGGCCACGCTGCCCAGCCGGGACGACCGCGCCAACTGGCCGGCGCTGCGCCGCACCTTCACCCGCATCTTCCTGGGCCAGCCGCTGGCCCACTGGAGCGCATTGCTCGAAGGCAGCGATGCCTGCTTCGCGCCGGTGCTGACAGTGCGCGAAGCGCCATCGCACCCGCACAACCAGGCCCGCGGCGTGTTCCAGACGGTCGACGGCATCGTGCAGCCGGGCCCCGCGCCGCGCCTGAGCCGCACCGCGCCGACCATCCAGGGGCCGGCGGTGGTGCGCGCCGGCCAGCATTCCGACGCGGTGCTGGCCGATTGGGGTTTCACGGCCGACGAGATCACCGCCCTACGCAAGGCCGGCACCGTGCTGCAGGCCTGAGAGGAACGAGCATGACGACTGAGCGCAAAGTTGCCGCCATCACCGGCGCCGCCAGCGGCATTGGCCTGGGCATCGCGGAGCGGCTGGCCGCCAGCGGCCACCATGTGATCGCGCTGGACCGCTCGCCCACCGTGAACGAGGTGGCCGAACGCCTGCGCGGCCAAGGCCTGGCCGCCGAGGCCGCGGTGGTGGACGTGGCCGACGAAGCCCAGCTCAAGGCCTTCGTCGCCGACGTGGCGGCACGCCATGGCCGCTTCGACATCCTGGTCAACAACGCCGGCATCAGCCCCAAAAACGCCGGTCAGCGCAATTCCATCCTCACGATGACCACGGCGCAGTGGCAGCTGTGCATGGACGTGAACCTCACCGCGGCCTTCATCCTGATGCGCGAGGTGCTGCCGCACATGCAGGCGCGCCAGTGGGGCCGCATCATCAACATGTCGTCGCGCGCCGGCCGCACGCTGGTCGAGACCGCCGGAGTGCACTACGCCGCCACCAAGGCCGGCCTGATCGGCATGACACGCGTGGTGGCCTCTGAAATGGGCAAGCAGGGCATCACGGTCAACTGCATCGCGCCCGGCCGCATCAAGACGCCGATGACCGACCAGGGCACGCCCGAGCAGCGCGCTGCGCTCGAAGGCAAGATCATCGTCGGGCGCATCGGCACGCCACCCGAGATTGCCAGCGCCGTGGCGTTCCTCGTCTCCGAGGAGTCCTGGTACATCACCGGCACGGTGCTGGACGTCAACGGCGGCACGTTCATGACCTGAGGCCGGCGCCGTACGGCTCAGGCCGTGCCCGGCGCCAGCAGCATGGGGTCGAGCCGGTAGGTGCGGATGGCAGTGCCGGCGAACAGCTCGCGCTGCTCGTCGGCCGAATAACCCGCCGCCAGCCGCTTGAAGGTGTTCCAGATCACCCGGTAGCTACAGCCGCTCTTGTCCACCGGGAAGTTGCTTTCGAACATGGCGCGCGCCGGGCCGAAAGCCTGGATGGCGTGCTCGATGTACGGGCCCCAGGCGTCGGCCAGTTCCTGTGAGGTGGGCGGCAGGTCGCGGTCATGGAAGTCAAAACCGCCCAGGCGCATGCCGATGCCGCCCACCTTCAGCACCACGTTGGGCCGGCGCGCCAGTTCGCTGATGTGGCCGCGCCACTCGCGCACCACCTCGTCATGCCGTTCGCGGTAGGGGCCCACACCCGCGCGGCCACCCAGATGGTTGAGCACGATCGTCGTCTGCGGAAAGGCATCGGCCAGCGCGATGACCTGCGGCAGCTGCGGGTGGTAGGCCCAGGCGTCGAAGCTCAGGCCCAGCGGCGCCAGGCAGGCGAAGCCTTCAAGCCAGCGGGCATCGAGCAGCATGTCACGCGGCGGTGGCCGCAGCAGCGTGCTGACCTCCGCGCTGGCGTCCCAGGCGGCCATGTGGCGAATGCCGCGAAAACGATCGGGCGCGCGCTGCTGCATGGCCTGCAGCACCTCGCCTGCCGAGGCGCCCTGCGTCAGGTCGACCTTGCCGACGATGCCGGCACACACCCGCACGTTGCCGTAGACGCCGCTGGCGCACATGGCGCCGATGCCGTTGGTGAACTCCACCTCGCCCAGCCCGGCGAAGCGCGGGTCGCCGCTGGCGCGGTACATGGACGTGCATTCGGCGAACACCGTGGCCCGCACATCGTGGCCGCTGCCGCGGATGTCGGCCAGCATCTCCGGCAGCAGGTACAGGCTGTGCGGCCGGCGGTCCCACAGGTGGTGGTGCGGGTCGATGATGGGCAGCGCTGGCGCCAGCACCGGCTCGTCGCGCAATGCCAGCCAGGCCTCGTCGACGAAGTGGTGCGGCGGCGCGCCACGGCGCGGGGGTGTGGATGCGCTCATCGTTCATCTCCTCGTTGTGTACCGGGCACCATCGCCAGCCGCCTGCCACCGCGGCCGAGGCCGCGGCGCTGGCCTCAGGCCACAGCCGCCGTCACGCCGGCGCGCGCCGCCGCATCGGCCGCCGCGATGCGGCCGAACACGCAGCCCTTGCCCAGCGACGAGCCGCTCATGTAGGTCTCGCCGTGAAAGCCACCCACCACCTCGCCCACCGCGTACAGGCCGGTGATGGTGTCGCCGAACACATCGATCACGCGCGCCCGGGTGTCGGTGCGCAGGCCGCTGTAGGTAGAGGTCAGGCCGGTGGTGGTGGCGATGCCGTAGAACGGCCCGCGCTCGATGCGCGTGGGCTTGCCGTAGCCGGTGCTCAGCGAGGTGCGGTCGCATTCGTCGGGCAAGAGGCCATCGCAGGCCGCGTTGTAGCGCTGCACCGTCTCGCGCAGCACCTGCGCGTCGAGGCCCAGTTTCATCGCCAGCTCGTCCAGCGAATCAGCCTGCGCCACCAGCCCGGCCGCCAGGCCGCCACGGAAATCGACCACCGTGGGCAGCGGCGCCGACTGGTCCATCACCTGCTGGTCGAAGATCTGGAAGGCCTTGGCGTCTGGCTGCTCCAGGCAGCGGTCGCCGATGACCTTGTACGACACTGATTCGTTGACGAAGCGCCGCGCCGCCGTGTTGACCACGATGGCGCCACGGTACATGGCCGACAGCAGCCGCGGCGCATTTTCTTCCTGCTCGCGCGGCACCGGCACCAGCGGCGCGCCGAAGGTGCCCTTGGCCAGCGCCATGTCCACCAGGTCGGCGCCCAGCGCCCAGGCCATGCGCAGGCCATCACCGGTATTGCCCTCCCCACCCATCTTGCGGGCATCGCGCAGGTGCGGCACGAAACGTTCGATCAGGTCGGCCGCACGCGAGAAGCCGCCGGTGGCCAGCACCACGCCGCCGCGGGCGAGCAGGCGCTCGCCGCCCACCAGTTCGACACCCACCACCGCGCGTCCTTCAACAACATCGCCGCCTTCACGCAGCAGCAGCCGGCGCACCGGGGCATTGGCACGAAAGGTCACGCGGCCGGTGGCCAGGGCGTGCTCATGCAACGTGCGCAGCACGAGATTGGGATCGATGCTGTGGTTGCGCGGCACCGACTGCGCGCCGCTCAGCGAGACCCGCTCGAAGTGCAGGCCCAGGCCTTCGAGCCAGCGCCAGGCGTCGAGCTGGCGCTGCGCATACAGATGCACCAGCGCGCGGTCGTTGCGGTACTGGCCGGCCTTCATCAAGTCTTCTTCGAGCAGCTCGGGGCTGTCGTCGATGCCGTTCGCCTTCTGCAGGTCGGTGCCGGCAAAGGCGAACGCGCCGCCGCACATGGCGGTGCTGCCGCCGTACTGGCCGGTCTTCTCCAGCAGCAGCACACGCGCACCGGCCTGCGCGGCTGCCAGGGCGGTGCTGTGCCCGGCGATACCGGCGCCCACCACGATGAGGTCGAAATTTTCAGCAGTTGAATCCATGGTGTTCATGTCATGCCCACACGAAGCCTTCAAAGAGGCGGCGTGTGGTTCGGTAGAAGGAGCCGTGCAGCGCCTGCCAGCCGCCGCCTTGCGCAGCGACCTGCGCGGCCACGGTGAGGATGCCCGAGGGCATGGCCAGTCGCAGGGCGCCGCTGCGGCCGGCCGGCACGCAACGCTGCACCAGGCTGCCGGGCAACTGCGCCGCCACCGCGGTGCACAGCGAACCGGTGAGCGGCAGCGCGCGGTGCGGCTGGCCGTTGGAGATCATGCGCACCACCAGATCCACCGCGTCGGCGGGCAGCGTCTCGCCATCGAGCGTGCGGCTCGCCTGCGGTGGTGCGACGAAGGCGATCAGCGGGATCATGCGCTTGCTGCGCGCCTCATCGACCGAACCGGCGATGCCCATCGCCACCGAGGCCTGCAGCCGCACGGCCGCCAGGTGCGCGAGCACGTCCGGGCGGGCATCGAGCTCGTCGGGCAGCTCGGTGCCCGTCAGCCCGAGCGCGGCAGCTTCGATGAAGACACAGGCATTGGCCGCATCCACCATCGAGACCTGCACCGCGCCGAGGCCGGGCACCTGCAGCATGTCGAGCACCGCGCCGGTGGGCAGCAGCCGGCCGGTGGAGGCGCCGCCGGGCGCCAGGAAATCCAGCCGCACCGAGGCACCGGTGCCGGCCACGCCGGGGATGGCCAGATCGCCGCTGTCGGCGCTGCGCCCGCCCTGCACCGCGAAGGTGGCGTGGATCACCTTGCCGGTGTTGGTGTTGTGGATGCGCACGACGGCGGCGGGCCCATCGGCCACCGACACCAGGCCTTCATCGACCGCGAACGGGCCGATGGCCGAGGACATGTTGCCGCAGTTGCCCCCGTAGTCCACCGCAGCCTCGCGCACCTGCACCTGCGCGAAGGTGTAGTCGACGTCGGCATCCGGCCGTGTCGACGGGCCGACCACGCACACCTTCGACAGCGACGAGACGCCGCCGCCCATGCCGTCGAGTTGGCGGCCGTAGGGGTCGGGGCTGCCCAGCGCGGCCAGGAAGATGGCGTCCCACTGCGGGCGCGGCGGCAGGTCGCGCTGGTGGAAGATCAATGCCTTGCTGGTGCCGCCGCGGGCGAACACGGCTGGGTACTTGGTGCGCATCGCTGCGGGCCTGGTCAGTAGGGTCGTGGTGAGCGCTTGGCCTGGGCGCGCACCGGCAGGGTCATCTCGCCGACCGATTCGATGGCGATCTTCACCGTGTCGCCCGGCGCGAACGGGCCCACGCCCTCCGGCGTGCCGGTGGCGATGACATCGCCGGGCCGCAGCGTCAGCACCGACGAGATCAGCTCGATCAGCTCAGCAATGCCGACGATCATGTCGCGGGTATTGGCGTCTTGCCGCAGCTCGCCATTGACCCACAGCTGGTTGCGCAGGTTCTGCGGGTCGGCCACCTCGTCGGCCGTGACCAGCCAGGGGCCCAGCGGCGTGAAGGTCTCGAAGGACTTGCGCATCGAGCGTTCTTCTTCGAAGGTGTCCTTCTCGATGCGCATGGTGGCGTCGATCAGGCAGGCGTACCCAAACACGTACTGCATCGCCTCGGCCCGCGGCACATTGCGCGCGGTGCGGCCGATGATCACCGCCAGCTCCGACTCATGGTCGAAGC
>JBDTQF010000024.1:0-24722 GCA_039932275.1 Burkholderiales bacterium | reverse complement strand
GTCGTTGATGCGCCGCCCGG
The DNA here is from genome assembly GCA_039932275.1 of Burkholderiales bacterium. GTDB lineage: Bacteria > Pseudomonadota > Gammaproteobacteria > Burkholderiales > Burkholderiaceae_C > Sphaerotilus. The sequence goes on along the minus strand of JBDTQF010000024.1, from coordinate 24,702 downwards.
CCAGGATGACCTGGGGGTGGTAGCCCATGCGTTCGGCCTTGTTGGTGAGGTAGTACGGATCGACGCCGATGCAATGCCCACCCACCAGACCGGGCCGGAAGGGCAGGAAGTTCCACTTCGTGCCGGCCGCCTGCAGCACTTCAAGCGTGTCGATGCCGATGCGGTGGAAGATCAGCGACAGCTCGTTGACCAGCGCGATGTTGAGGTCGCGCTGGGTGTTCTCGATCACCTTGGCGGCCTCGGCCACTTTGATGCTGGAGGCCCGGTGTACACCGGCTTCGATGACGCTGCCGTAGATCTCGGCCACCTTGTCCAGCGTCTCGGGTGTGTCGCCGGAGACCACCTTGACGATCTTGGTCAGCGTGTGCAGCTTGTCGCCCGGGTTGATGCGCTCGGGTGAATAGCCGACGAAGAAGTCCTGCTTCCACTTGAGGCCGGATTCCTTCTCCAGGATGGGGATGCAGACCTCTTCGGTGGCGCCGGGGTAGACGGTGGACTCGAACACCACGATGGCACCCTTACGCAGGTTGCGCCCCACCGAGATGCTGGCGCCAATCAGCGGCGAGAAGTCCGGGTTGTGCGCATCGTCCACCGGCGTGGGCACCGCCACGACGACAAAGTCGGCTTCCTTCAGCGCCGCGGGGTCGCTGGTGGGGTGCAGCAGGCTGGCGGCCTTCAACTCTTCGGTGCTGACCTCCCCGGTCGGGTCCATATGACGCCGGTAGGCCTCGATTTTGGACTGCGCCAGGTCGAACCCGATGGTGCGGTGCTTCTTGCCGAACTCCACAGCGAGCGGCAGGCCCACGTAGCCCAGGCCTACAACGGCGATCGTCGTCATGTTTTCTCCACGAATAAAGGGGAATGCGACTCCCGCATTCCACTGCCTCAATGGCGCCGGATTAGACCGTATCCGGGTAGGCCCTCACACCCCTGGACCACAGGCCGAAGGCAGCACTGCGCCAATTCGCACACAGGCCGGATCGCCGGCCTGGCGCGGATCCTCCTTCCGTGAGCTTGTGCGGCGCATTGGCCATTCCGGCGCCGGATCGCCGCTGCAGGGCCCAGTAGCCCGCAGTGGGCACGGTAGCATCCGGGCGCTTCGCCGCCGGGCCTTCGGCAGGCGTGTGATCGGGTGGGCATTTCTTTCATGAACATGGTGGCAAACAAGGGAATCGTCGGGTGTTGATGTCAGGCTGGCTCGACTTTTTGCTGCCCTTGCCGCTCTACCTGGTGCTGGTGTTGATGCTCATCACCGCCATGGCTTGGCGGCGGCCCGCACGCCATCGCCTGCACCGGGCACGCTGGTTGTGCGTCGGCCTGGTGGCGTGGGCCTGGGTGCTGTCCGCGCCGTCGGCCTCGAACGAACTGATCCGGGCGATGGAGGGCGCGCCAGCGGCGGCCACCGAGACCCCGGCACGCGATCAGCAGACCCTGATCGTGGTGCTGGCCAGCGGCGAGCTGAGACCGCGACTCGACCAGTCTGGCTGGGAGCGGCTGCACGGCGGCATCCGGCTGTGGCAGCAGACCGATGGGCAACTGCTGATGGCTGGTGGCCCCGGCCTGAGCGAACGCACATCGTTGGGTGCCCAGATGGTGCAGGCTGCCCGCGACTTCGGCATGCCTGCACGCGCCCTGGCCTACGTGGGCGGCGGCGCCAACACCGTTGAAGACCTACAAAGCGCCACTGCGCTGGTCAAGCAGCACCAAGGCCCGGTGTGGCTGGTGACCAGTGCCTTGCACATGCCCCGCGCGTTGGCCGTGACCCGACGCCTGGACTGGCCGGCGGTGCGCCCCCACCGTGTCGACTACCAGGCCGTGCCGCCGCTCGGCGCGGCGGGCTGGCTGCCCAGCAACGGCGGACCGACTCGCATGGCCGACGTGCTGCACGAGATCGTCGGACGCATGTTCTACCGCCTCAAGGGCTGGAGCGATTGAGCCACGATGACTGACACGACCCTCACCCTGTCGCTCGAACGACTCCCTTCCTCGGCCACGCTGGAGCCGCTGTGGCGCGCGCTGGAGGGGCGCAGCGATGGCGGCTTCTTCATCTCCTGGACCTGGGTGAGCTGCTGGCTGGCCGGGCTGCCGCCGCGCATACAGCCGCAGTTGCTGGTGGCCCGGGACGGCGACCGGGTGATGGGGTTGGCCGTGGTGGTGTCCCGGCTGGGCCTGCGGCGCGGCTGCATCCCGGTGCGCACGGCCTGCCTGCATGAAACCGGTGATCCGGTGTGCGACGGCATCACGATCGAGCACAACGACTTCCTCGTCAGCCGCGACGCCCCAGACACCTTGCGGCAGCAAATGCTCGCGCACTGGCTGCAAGCCGATCGGCGTTCGGAGGAGTTCCGGCTGGCCTACCTCGGCCGGTCTGTCGCACGGGTACTGCCGGCCGAACCGCTCACAACCAACGTCACCGAGTACGGCGCCTACCACGTCGACCTGGCAGCCATCCGCACCGCCGGTACCGACTACCTCGGCTCGTTGAAGCAGCGCTCGCGCTACCTGGTGCGCAAGAGCCTGAAGCGGCTGGGCGAAACCGCGCCCTTGTCGCTGCTGGTGGCCCAGACCGTGGAAGAGGCGCGCCGCCAGTTCGGTGAACTCAAACGCCTGCACACCGAGTACTGGGCCGCCCGGGGCGACAAGGGCGCCTTTGGCAGCCTATTTGCCGAACAGTTCCATGACCGGTTGATCAGCGTCGGAGTGCCCCGCGGCGAGGTGGTGGTGCTGTCGGTGTGCCGCGGTGAGCAGGTGCTGGGATATTTCTACTATTTCTGCTTTGGCGGCCGGGTGCACTACTACCAGTCCGGCATCGACTACGGCGTGGTCGAAAGCACCGACAGCCCCGGCCTGGCAGCGCATGCGCTGGCCATCGAGCACTTCCTCGGCCAGGGCCATGACCTGTACGACTTCATGGCCGGCGACTACCAGTACAAGCGCACGCTCGCCAGCGGCACCCAGACGCTGTACTGGACCACGCTGCAGCGGGCCTCCGTGAAGCTTCGAGTTGAATCGGCCCTGTTGCAAAGGGCCCGGCAGGCTCGCGATTGGTGGGCCAGACGGCGATCTACGCCGCCACCCGCCTCGGCCGGGGCTGCGGCAGAGAACAGCCCGTGAACAAGCGGTGAAGGCCGTTCTTCTCCTACAAGAATTGACGGCCCCGCTGCTACGATCAGCCGCCGTTCACCGCCCCATCCGCATGCCCACCATTGCCCCACCCGACGGCGCATCGATCCTGATGGTCATCGACAGCGTCTATCCGAGCACCGGTGGTGGCGGCGCCGAGAACCAGCTGAGGACCTTGGCAAAGTCGTTGAAGCAACGCGGCTTCGATGTCGAAATATGGGCCCCGCTGGTGAAGGAAGCCCGTGGCATGGCGCAGCACGATCTGGTGGACGGCATCGTCGTGCACCGCCTGTACTACCCACAGGTCAGGCTGCTGGGCGGCGTGTGGCTGCTGGTGGCCATCGGGTTGCGGCTGCTGGCGCACGGCAAACGCTTCGACATCATCCATGCCCACATTGCCGGCAAGCTGGCTGCCACTTGTTCATTGCTCGGCTGGGTGCTGCACAAGCCGGTCCTGGTCAAGCTGACCGGCCTGACGGAGATGGTGGGCGGCATCCTCGATCCGCATCCACCGCTGTCGGCGCGCCTGCAACGGCGGCTGCTGAAGTTCACCAGCCTGTTCCAGGCCATCAGCTCGCGTATCGCGATGGGCTTGGTGGATGTCGGCTACTCGCCGGCCCAGGTGATGCAGTTGCCCAACGCCGTCGACATCCGGCGCTTCAGGCCGGTGACGATCGACAGCGGCGCGGCGGCCAGGCTCTATGGCCACAAGACGCTGGTCGGCATCTTCACTGGGCGCCTGCGCCCCGACAAGAACATCGACCTGCTGATCCGCAGCTGGGCACGCTGCTTTGCAGACCGCAACGACACCGCCCTGATCATCGTTGGCCACGGCACACTGGAAGCCGTGCTGCGGGAACAGGCGCTGCAGCTCGGCGTGGCCAACCAGGTGCTGTTCGTCGGGCCCAGCGACCAGGTCGAAAAGTACTACGCCTTGGCCCATTTCGGCATCCTGACTTCGCAGATGGAGGGGCTGTCGAACACCTTGCTGGAGTTCATGGCGTGCGGCCTGCCCGTGATTGGCACACGGGTGAGCGGAAATGAAGATTTCATCACCGACGGCCAGACCGGTTGGCTGTTCGACGTGGGACACACGACCGACTTCGAGGCCTGCCTACACAGGATGTCGGCATGTGCTCCCGAGGAACGCGCGCTGATGGGGCAGGCCGCCCGCCGCAGGGTGGTGGAGACCGCATCCCTGGATGTGGTGCTGGACCGGCTTATCGACAGTTACCACACACTTGGGGCCCCTGTTCAGGGCTTGGATACGACCTGACATCCGTGACACTCTCGGGTGTGTTTCAACCGGGCGCCCAGTGCCCCGATCCACCCCCTTGAGCATGTCGACTGAACGAACCGACCAATGGACCTTCGGCCTGTATAGCGGTCAAGCAGGTCTGGCAAATCTGCACGCCGAGTGGCGTGCCATGGTGGTGCAAACGCCAGCCGCAGGTTACCTCCACACGCCGGAATGGCTGGGCGCGTACCTGCACTCGTTTGCCACCAACGCGAACCGAGTGGTGTGCATCGCCGCCCGCCACGCAGGACAACTGCGCGGCGTGTTCACCTTCGAATCGGTTCGGCAGGGCCTGCCCCCGCTGGGCTTGAATACGCTGCGGCTGATCAAGAACGACCACATGCACCTGGCCGACTGTGCCAGTGCGGATGCCGGCTCCGGCGTCTGGACAGCCTTGCTTGCGTGGATGGCGCGACAACGCGATCTGAAGTGGGACCTGATGTGGACCCAGGGCGTGGCCGAAGACTCGACGCTGGGCCGCTGGATCAGCGTCACCGAGCCCACGCCGCGTATCTCGGACGCGCGCCACGCCACCGCGTGGCTGGATTGCAGCCAGGGCATCGAGCAGGCCCTGGGCGGCGTCACCCGCTCCCATCGCCAGAACGTGCGCCGGCTGATGCGGCGAGCCGAGCAAAGCGGCGAGCTCCGCTACGACATCATCACCACGCCCGAGGCCCTGCCTGCCGCGTTGCAGCAGTTCCTCGAAGTCGAGTCGTCGGGCTGGAAGGGCGACGCCGGCTCCGCCATCCTGCGCGATCCCCAACTGGTGGCGTTCTACCGCGAGCTGATCGATCGCTTCGGCCCGCTGGGCCAGTGCCGCATCAACCTGCTCAAGCTCGGCGATGAAACCATCGCCGCCCAGTTCGGCCTGGTGACGGCGCGGCAGCTCAACCTGCTGAAGATAGGCTACCGGCCCGAACATTCCCAGGTGGCCCCGGGCAACCTGATCATGCACAAGACGATCGAGAGCGTCTGCGACGACCCGCAGCTCGACCGCCTGAGCCTGGTGACCAACCCGCCCTGGGCCCACCTCTGGAAGCCGCAGCTGACGCCGGTGCAGCGCCACATCCTGTTCCGCCCGGGGCTGCGCGGCGCCGTGATCCACAAGCTGCTGCAACGCGCCTTCGCCCATCGCCATCGGGCCGAAGAAGCCAGCCACGCTGCGCCCGCTTCATCGCCCGACCTGTCCACCTCCCCCCAAAGCTGACATGAACACCACCGCGACCACCCGCTACCGTGTCGACTGGGTCGACTATGCCAAGGGCATCTGCATCTTCTTTGTCGTGATGCTGCACGTCAACGACCTGGTACAGAACCATGTCAAGGAGATCGGTTGGCTCGAACACGTGGTGCTGTTCGCGCGGCCGTTCCGGATGCCGGACTTCTTCCTGATCGCCGGCCTGTTCCTGTCGCAGGTGATCAACCGGCCGTGGCGGCTCTACATCGACCGCAAGGTCGTGCACTTCTACTACTTCTACCTGCTGTGGATGACGGTGGAGTTCCTGGTGTTCGACGCCCGGCACTCACTGGCCGAAGGCGCCTCCACCGCTGCCATCGCACAGAACTACCTGCTGCGCTTCGTCAACCCGAGCGGGGCGCTCTGGTTCATCCACATCCTGCCGCTGTTCTTCCTGGTCACGCGGGTGACGAAGAGCGTGCCGTGGTGGGCGATGTGGCTGGCGGGCGCAGCCATCCACAGCCTGCAGCCGCATACCGGCTGGGTGGTGATCGACGAATTCGCGGCCCGCTACATCTACTTCTACTCTGGCTACATGTTTGCGCAGCATGTGTTCCGCATCGCCGACTGGGCGCTTCGGCACACCCGCGCTGCCTTGCTGTACCTGGTGGGCTGGGCGCTGCTCAATGGCGCGCTGGTGCAGGCGGGCTGGTCCGGGTTGCCGGGCGTAAGCCTTTTTCTCGGTTATGCCGGTGCGCTGGCGATCATCTTCACGGCCGGCCTGGTTTCCAAGGTCAGCTGGACCAAGCCGGTCCGCTTCATCGGCGAGCACTCGATCGTGCTCTACCTGGCCGACTATGTCGTCAGCGTCGTGGTGATGCGGCTGTTCCTGCCGTTCATCCCGGATGTCGGCTCGCTGGCCTTGACGGTCACCGTCGCCACCGTGCTGGGTACCGTGCTGCTGTGGCAGGTGCTGCTGCGCACGCCGCTGCGCTTCATGTACGTGCGGCCAGACTGGTTGCACCTGGTGCCGGCCAAGCCCGGCCGGGTCACACCGGCCAAGTCGGCCGCGTCGCAAGCCTAGGACGCCGCTAGGGCCTTGCAGGTCGCTGCGGGCTGGGCAGGGCTGGTCGTGTGATCACGGGCGATGCGTCGAGGCGACGCAGGCCCGGCCAAGGCGCTTCGGCCTGCTGCTCTTGCGGCGCCCTTTCCTGCAGGCGCAGCTGGCGGTAACGCGCCACCAGCGCCGCCAGGATCCAGAAGTTGCCCATCACGTCGCCATCGAAGAAGCGGCTGCCGTAGAAGTTGCTCAGCAGCACACCCAACACCGCAACCTGCAGACCCAGGCCCAAGGCGCGTGAGGTGTCGCTCTTGTCCATGTGCTCGACCCGCCAGCCCAAGCGGAACAGGCACAGCACCACCGCCAGCATGGCCACTGTGGCCAGCATGCTGGCCTCCGCCGTCATGCGGATGTAGTTGTTGTGGGCATCGAAGCCGCGGTACTGCGGCACGTACATGCCGATGTTGCGCTGGAAGTGGTTCAGGCCGACCCCGAGCGGGTGGTCCTGGATCATCTCCCAGGCCCCTTCCCAGATCACGATGCGGCTCTCGGTGCTCTGGTCGAAGTGCTGCTCGCCGCTGGCTTCCTCGGTCTGCTCGGTCATGTCGATGCGCTGGATCACCGACTCCGGCGCCCACGACTGGTACGACCCCAGCACCACCACCAGCACCACGGCGATCAACGGATTGCGACGCAGCGTCATGTACAGGAAGATCAACGCCAGGATGAAGTAGCCCTGGCGCGAGTAGGTCACGAACAGCCCGAACACCCCAACCGCCACCGAGGCGGCCAGCGCCGCCTTCAACAAGGTGCCGCGCTTGAGCGCCAGCATGAACACCGCCGCCACCGGCACGAAGATCACGTAGAAGGCGGCCGCGCTGTTGGCACGCCAGAAGTCGTTGCCGAACGGGCCCGAGGCACGGTGGGTCTCGTTGTAGGCGCCGATGCCGTAGTCCAGCCCTTCGCGCACCGCTTCGAGTTGCGCCAGAAAGGCCGTGACCAGCAGGCAGGCCAGCACGATCTTCAACGTGCGCATGTCCTGCACGGCACGGTAGTAGAGCATGTAGAGCAGGAGGTAGAAGATGCTGGTCTTGAGCTCGGTCAGGTCCGCCACCCAGCTGGAATCGTCATTGAAGAAACCGACGATGAAGCCCCACACCAACATCACGAACAGGAAGTAGAACGCACCCTTGTACGGCGTTGACTCCGCGTTTTTGATGCCGCGCACCAGCAGCGTGAGCCAGATCAGCAGGAACAGGATGTTGAAGACGTTCAGGCCCCGCACGGTGAACTCGAACGGGAAATGCAACTGCTCGACCACGTAGAAGGCCGTTGCACACAGCAACGCTCTCAGGAACAACATGATTGTCTGGCCCGTGCCCTCAATACAGCGGTGCGTGAATGGTAGTGAGCTGCGCACCCGGCTCGAAGCTGCGGCGCACCACCTTGCCAAGCGCCCGCTTGAAGTCGGCCACGCCGGTGTCGGGCATTCCCACGCGGGTCAGCTCCAGCAGCTCGTACGGGCCGGTGTTGATGCCTGACACGGTGCCGACGGCATAGTCGAATCCGGCCTGCACCACAGCATCCGCCACTTCGGCATTGGCCCGCCCGCCGGGGTACGCAAACCCGATCACCGGTATGCCGGTGATGGCCTCGACGGTGCGGCGTGATTGCTGCAACTCCCGCAGCGCCTCGCCCGGCCCGAGCAGCGTCAGGTTGGGATGCCGCACCGTGTGGGCGGCGATCTCGACGCCCTCCTGCCCGAGCTGCCGGATCTGGTCCGGCCTCATGCGGGTGGCCCGGGGGCCGCCGCTGGCGCCGGCGCGCAGCAGCACTTTCTCCATCACCGCCACGCACACCATCACCGCTTCGATCGGCATGGCCCACAGGGCTCCCAGCACCGCCTGCAGCGAGGTCTCGCGGTGAGCGCCGTCCAGCGGCAGCTGCTGCTGGCGCAGCGGCAGGTTGATCACGCCGGTGTCGAGCTTGCCTTCACCCGTCAGTGCAAAGGCCCGGATCACGCGGTCCCACCAGAGCATTTCGCCTTGCTCCAGCCCGCCGGTGGCGATGAACAGCGACCAGGGCATGCCATGCTGCTTCAACAGCGGGTACGCCAGCTCCAGGTTGTCGAGATAGCCATCGTCGAAGGTGATCGACAGCGCCCGCGGCGGCAGCGGCTCGCCGCGCCGCAGGCGGGCCACCGCGTCCGGCAGCGAGATGGGCTCGAAATCGCGCTGCAGGTACCGCAGCTGCGCGGCGAAGTGATGCAGCCGCACGCACATGCCCAGGCCGAAGGGGTCTTCCGACCGGTCGGCGATGACACGGTGGTACATCAGGATGGTCCAGGTGCCGCTGCCGTGCTTGAGACGCTTGAGCCCGCGCTCGTACAGCCCCAGGCCGTCGAGCAGCGGCGACGCCATGCGCTTGAGCGCATGTTTGGGACCCATGCCACGTGATTGGTAGGACATTGAACTGCTCCTGGCAACGTCGCGTGATCGCGTGATCGGGTTACGCGGCGGCCTGGGCAGAAGCCCACTGCGCCATCGGTTGATCGAGAAAGCGCCGCGCCCACATCTCGAAGGTCAGCAGCAGCCACAGCATCTCGCTGCGGTCATGCGTGCCGGCCAGATGCTGGTTCATCAGCTGCTGGGCGGCCTCCGGCCGGAACAGGCCACGCTCGCGGAAACGCTGGTCCGACAGCGTGTCCTGCATCATCTCGCGCAGGTCGGTACGGAACCACTGGGCCACGGGGATGGCGAAGCCCTGCTTGGGCTTGTCCATCACCTCGGCGGGCAGCAGCCGGCGCGCCACCTGCTTGAACAGGTACTTGCCAACACCGTCGCGGTACTTCATCGAATAGGGCAGGCGCGCCGAGAACTCGATCAGCCGGTGGTCCAGCAGCGGCGCACGGGCTTCGATTGAGCAGGCCATCGTCATGCGATCGACCTTGACCATGATGTCGTCGCTCAGGTACGTCGCCATGTCGCCACTGAGGATGCGCTCGGCTTCGAGTTCGATGTCGGTGCGCATGAAGTGATGGCGCACGCTGGCGTACGGATCGTCCGACGGCACGCCCGGCGCCAGCAGCATCGACAGGTCGGCGGCATTGCACAGGCCCACGCCCGACAGGTAGCGGTCGGGGAACGGCGTGGCCAGCCGGTCGGCGATGCGGCCCAGCCGCACTCGCTTCGCACCACCCAGCGCCAGCCCGGCCAGGCGCAGCGCCGGCACGGCCAGCCCGCCGGAGCGATTCACCAGCTTGTTCAACCGGTCGTACTTGCGGTAGCGCTCGTAGCCGGCGAACACCTCGTCGCCACCGTCGCCGGACAGCACCATCTTGACGTGCCGTGACGCCAGCTGCGACACCAAGTAGGTCGGGATGGCCGACGAATCTCCGAACGGCTCGTCGAAATACCACACCAGCTTGGACATCATGCCTACCGCATCGGCCTTCACCACGAGCTCATGGTGCTCGGCGCCGATGTGCCTGGCTACCGCCCGCGCATCGGGCATCTCGTTGAACGCCGCTTCCTCGAAGCCGATGGTGAACGTCTTCACCGGCGTGTTCATGTTGCGCGCCATCAGCGCGGCCACCACACTGGAATCGGTGCCGCCGCTGAGGAAGGCGCCGAAGGGTACGTCGCTCATCAGCCGCACCTTCACGGCGTCGTCCAGCTCCTGCAGCAGGCGCTGCTCCAGCTCGGCCTCCGAAGCGCTCCACTTCGGTTCGAACACAGGCCGCCAGTACGACTTGATCGTCACCTCGCCGCTCTGCACCACCATGTAGTGAGCCGGCGGCAGCTTCGAGACGCCCTGGTAGATCGAGTCCGGCGCCGGCACGTAGCCGAGCGAGAAGTAGTCGCGCACCGCCGTGGGCGCCACCTGGGCCTCGAAGCCCGGCACCGGGAACAGGCTCTTCAGCTCGGAAGCAAAGGCCAGCCAGCCCGCCTTGGTGCGGGCGTAGTACAGCGGCTTCTTGCCGATGCGGTCGCGCCCCAGCACCAGCTTGCCGTGGCGCAGGTCGAGGATGGCCACACCGAACATGCCGCGCAGCCGCGCGAAGCAGTCCTCGCCGTACTGCTCGTAGGCATGCACGATGCACTCGGTGTCAGACTGGGTGTAGAAGCTGTGGCCGAGCTGCTGCAGCTCCTCGCGCAACTCGCGGTAGTTGTAGATCTCGCCGTTGAAGACGATCCAGATCGACTTGTCTTCGTTGTGGATGGGCTGGTGCCCACCACCCAGGTCGATGATGCTGAGCCGGCGCATGCCGATCTGGCCCAGCGGGTGCACGAACACGCCCTGGTCGTCCGGCCCACGGTGGATGATCTGCCGGCACATCGCATCGACGATGCCCGGGTCGGAAGGCCGGGGGCCTTCCAGGCTGAACAGGCCGGCGATGCCGCACATGGTCTGGGTCTTTCGTGAACTTGAAGGTCAGGTCCGCGCGGCAGCGCCGGCCGGCGCGTCCACGAAGCCATAGATCTGCAGCAGGCGTTGCGCCACCGCCGGCAGCGCGGCGCGCTCGGCCACACGCTGGCGCGCGGCCTGGCCCATCGCAGCCAGCCGCTCGGGCGAGGTCTCGGCCAGCTCGCGCAGGCAGGCGGTGAAAGCCGGCAGGTCATCCACGGGGAACAGCCATCCGGTTTCTCCATGCACGATGAAATCCTCGTTGCCGCTGACGATGGAGCCAACCACCGGCAGCGCGCTGGCCATGTACTCCAGCAGGGTGTTCGACAGGCCTTCGGCCCGGGAGGTGAGCAGGCCGAAGTGCGCCTGCACCAGGTACTGCTCTACTTCGTCACGCGGGCCCAGGAACTTGACCTGGGTGACGATGCCAAGTTCCTGTACCAATGCGCGCAACTCCGCTTCCTGTGGCCCCTGCCCCAGCAGCAGCAGGGCCACGTCGGCGCGGCCGGCGAAACAAGCGGCCCAGCCTCGCAGCAGCAGCTCGACGCCTTTCTCCGGCATGAAGCGCCCGGCGTACACACCCACCAGGCGCACCCCCGCCAGCGCGTCGATGCGGTGCGCCGGTGCCGGCCCGGCGAGGCGAAAGCGCGGCAGGTCCACCGCATTCGGGAACTGCTGCACCTGTTGCGCAGCGAAGCCGCTGTGCAACAGGGCCCTGGCGATGCGGCTGCTGATGGCATGCACGGCGGTGGCTTGGCGCATCGCGGCGCGCCGCAGCCGCGCGGCCAAGGGCGCGCGCGGGTCGAGCATGCCGCCCACCATCTCGGTCATGCCGGTGAGCTTGACCAGCACCGGCTTGCCGGTCAGGCGGCCCATCACGCAGGCCACCGCCGCCATGTTGCCGGCAATGTGGGCATGCAGCACGTCGAACTCGCCGCGCCGACGCCACAGCATCCATGCCAGCTTGGCCAGCATCAGCAGCGCACCGAGCACCGGCACGCGCGGGTAGTGGATGCGGATCACCGGCAGGCCGTCCACCACCGTGTCGCTGGGGGCATCGTCGAAGTGCACCATCGGCGCGCACACCGTGACCTGAACCCCCTGGGCGGCCAGGTACCGGCTCAAGGTGCGCACCTGCGTCTCGGCACCGCCACCGCCATCGGTGGGGTAGACACCTTCGAGCACCATCAGCAGCGACGGCGGCCTGCCCGCGCGGCGCAGCAGCGCGATGGCGTCGCTGCCGGCGAGATCCAAGGACGGTTCCACCGGCATCAGTCGACGTAGGCCCGGTGCCACAGCTCCAGCATCAGCAGCATGTACAGCTCGGAGGCATGGTCCCAGGCACCGCGCTCATGGCGCCGCCACAGCTGCTGGATGTAGTCGCGGTTGAAGTAACCCCGGTCGGCAGCGCGCTCGGACAGCAGCGTGTCGGCCACCAGGTCGTGCATCGGCCCCTTGCGGCGCAGCCACACGCTCACCGGCAGGCCGAAGCCCTGCTTCTTCTTCTTCAGGATCTCGTCCGGCAGCAGGCCCAGCGCCGCGGCCTTCTTGAACAGATAGCGCTTGGTCAGCCCGTGCACCTTGTCGCTGCCCGGAAGGTGGCCGGTGTAGTCGACCAGGTCCTGGTCGAGGTACGGGAAGGCCACGTAGATGCCAGCCTGCTTGGCTGCCCGCACGACTTTGGTCACATCGTTGTCGGCGATGGTCATCTTCAGGTCGAGGTACATCAGCCGGTGGAGGGTGCAGTCGGCCCGGGCCTGGCCATAGATGTCGCGCTGCACCTGCAACGATTCATCACGGCCCACCCGCTGGCGGAAGGCCGGACTCAGCAGTTCCTCGAAGAAGTCCGAGGCAAAGGAATCATCGCTGTAGAACCGGTCGGGGTTGGGCATCGCACCCCGGTGCACGAAGTTCTTGATGCGGTTGGCAAAACGCGAGTCGCTGCCCTTGAGCGCACCGGCCAGGCCATGGCCCAGCGCCCGCAGCGGTGCCGGTGCGGTGTGGAACCATTCGAAGATCTGGTCCTTGCGGTAGCGTTCGTTGCCGCCGTAGATCTCATCGCCGCCGTCGCCAGCCACCAGGATGCTGCGGCCGTCGTTGGCAGCCAGGTCCGCGCAGTAGTAGGTCGGGATGGCCGAGGAGTTGCCGAACGGCTCGTCATAAGCCTGCACCAGCTGCGTGATCGCAGCCACCGCCTCGGCCTCGCCGACGCGCAGCTCATGCGGCTGCAGCCCGTAGTGGCTGGAGGCAATCTGCGAGAAGCCCAGTTCGTCGTAGCCCTCCTCGGCAAAGCCGATCGAGAAGCTGCCGACCTGCTCGCCCTTGACCTGGCGCGCCAGGATGCCGGAGATGCTGGAGCTGTCGGTGCCGCCGCTGAGAAAGGTGCCCCACTGCTGCGGCGGCAGCTCGGGCCGGTAGCGCTGCACGGTGTCGACGATGGCGTCGCGCAGCCCCACCACGCGTTCGGCCTCGCTGCGCTGGTTGTCAGCCGGGTACACGGCGTCCCAATAGCGGCGCACCTGCACGCCGGGCTGGCCGCCACCAGCTTCCAGCAGGCAGCCCGCCGCCAGCTTGGTGACCCCCTCGATGGCGCTGAACGGCGCCGGCACGTACGAGAAGTTCAGGTAGTGGTACAGCGCCGAGGCATTGGGCTTGCGCGCCACCAGCCCGGTGGCCAGCACCAGGCGCAGGTCGCTGGCGATCACCAGCGTGTCGCCCTGCTGCACATAGAACACCGGGTGGGTGCGGAAGGCGTCGGTGCAGGCGCGCACGCGCCGGCTTTGCGTATCCCACAGCAGGAAACCGAAGCGGCCGCGCAGCGCGGCCTCCTGGCCCTCGCGGGTGGCAACCCAGGCGTCGATCACCTGCTCGGCATGGCGCGGCACGCCAGCCTTCTGGGGCGCCAGCATGAAACCCACGCCACCCACCGGCCCTTCAGTGCGGCGGGCGATGTCGCCGCGCGTCCACAGCGTCATGCCGGGCGCGAGTTCGCTGCGCTGCACGCCAGCCGGCGCACCACGCCAGCTCGGCCAGCGGACTGGGTCGTCGAGCGCCGCGCCGGGCGCCGCGACCGACCCGACCACCAGAATGAATTCGCCAAGAGAGGCTGCCATCAGCTGTCTTTCTGTGTCTGTTGCAGAGGTTGCAGGGGCTGTGCCGGCAACGCCGGCCGGCGGGCACCCTGGTAGAGGCGTTCGTAGGCGCGCACCATGGCGTCGATGCCGAACTGCGCCACGGCCTTGGCCCGGCCCTGTTCGGCACAACGCTGGCGCAGCGCCGGGTCGTCGATCAGGCGCTGCAGTGCCGCGCTGAGCTGGGCCGCATCGTCCGAGGTGAACAGCAGGCCGGTCACGCCATCGTCCACCAGCTCGACGTTGCCGCCCACCCTTGACGCCACCACCGCGCAGCGGCTCATCATGGCTTCGAGGATGACATTGGACAGCCCCTCGCGCAGCGAGCACAGCACCAGCAGATCGCAGGCCGCCATCAGCGCCGGCGCATCGTTGCGCTCACCCAGCAGCCGCACATGGTTGGCCAGGCCAAGCGCTGCGATGCCCTGCTCAGTCTCGCTGCGCAGCGGGCCATCACCGGCCATCATCAGTTGGGCCCCGGGCACCCGCGCCACCAGCAGCTGCATCGCCCGCAGCAGCAACGGAATGTTCTTGTGGTCGACCAGCCGGCCGACGAACAGGATCATCGGCTGCAGCGGCGCCAGGCCGAGTTCCGCCCGCATGCGCACACGCGCCGCGGCGATGTCGTCCAGCGCCGGCAGCACCGCGCCGTTGTAGACCACGTCGATGGCCGACGGCGCCAGGCCCATCTGCCGCGCCGCGAAGTCGCCGGCCTGGCGCGAGTTCGACACCACATGGGCCGAACGGGCGCTGACCCACGACTTGATGCGCCATTGCCAGGGCCGGTACCACTCGTAGGTGCCGCGGATCGATGACACCAGCGCGGGCCGCGGCCCGCGCCCGGGCAGCGCACAGGCCAGCGTGCCCCACAGCTCGCCGGAGAAGGCGAAGCAGTGCACCACGTCCGGCCGCAGCGCGGCCACCGCGCGGCGCAGCCGCACCACGAAGGCCGGGTCGATGCGGCCGCGCTTGGGCACGTGCACGGTGCGGATGCCGTCACGCTCCAGCTCGTCGACCAGGAACGAACGTTCGCGGAAGTACAGCACCGTGGCCTCGAAGCGCTGGCGGTCGAGCCCGCGCGCCAGGTGCACGATCTGCCGCTGTGTGCCGCCCACCTCCATCTCGTCGGTGATGATGAGCACGCGCAGGCGCGGCGGTGAAGATTCAGCGGAACGCGTCATGCAGCTTGCGCGCCTCCGTCGCGATGTCGAACTGCGCCTCGACCAGCGCCCGCGCCCGCTCGGCCAGCGCCAGGCCCAGCGCAGGCTCGGCCAGCAGACGCTCGATGCAGGCGCTCAAGGCAGCCGCGTCGCGCTGCGGCGCGACAAGCCCGGTCTGGCCGTGAACGGCCAGTTCGGGGATGCCCGAGACGTCGGTCGAGACCACCGGCAGCCCGGCGGACATGGCCTCCATCAGCGCCACCGGGATGCCGTCGCGATCACCCGTGGGGGTGACGACCGAAGGCAGCACGAACATGGCCGCACGGTATAGCAGCGCCCGTACCTCTTCCTGCTTGCGCGCACCCACCAGCAACACTTGCGCCTGCAGGCCATGGCGGGCGATCTGCGCCTCCAGCGCGCCGCGCAGCGGGCCTTCGCCGATGATCTCGCAACGGAACTCGACACCGCGCTGGCGCAGCAGCGCACAGGCTTCGACCAGGTGCTCGAAGCCCTTGATGTGGTCGAGCCGGCCCACGCTCATGATCAGCCGCGGCTCGCGCCCGCCCGGCTGGTAGGCAAACAGCTGCGGCGACACACCGCAATGCACCACCCGCATCTGCAACGCCGCGGCATGGCCGCGTTCATTGGCCAGGAAGCGCCGGTTGAAGTCGGAGATGGTGACGCCGAAGCGGGCCTCGCGCAGCTTGCGGCGGATCAGCTGGTCTTCCAGGAAGATGTCGTGCGCATGGGCGGTGAACGAGAACGGCAGCCCCAGGCGCCGCGCCATCCACATCGCCGCGGTCGAGGGATAGGTGGCCCAGTGCGCATGCAGGTGCTGCGGCGCCAACTTGCGCACCTCGTCCAGCATGCCCAGCATGCGCCACCACACCACCAGCGTCTTGCCCAGCGACACCGGGCGGCGCCACAGGTGCACCACCGCCGAGCCCAGGTCGTGCAGCTCGCGCAGCGGGTGCGCGGCACAGGCCTTGAGCACACGCCAGGCATTGCGCGCCGGCGCCACCGGGTAGATCACGCGGCTCAGCATGGCCTGCGCATCGGACTGCACCATGGCCTCGTGCGCCTGCTTGAGCGACACGATGTGCACCTCCACGCCCTGCGCCATCAGCGCCTGGATCTCGCGCACGATGAAGGTCTCCGACCAACACGGAAACAGCGAGACGAGGTAGACCACGCGCATGCCGTCGCCCCTCACCGGCCCGGCCCCGGCGGCGCCGAGATCACGTTGGCGCGCCAGAGATGGGCCTCACGGTTGACCAGGAACTCCTTGAAGCCCAGCACCGCGAACCAGTTCAGCACCACGAAGGCATGGGCGATGCGGGCCAGCTTGAAACGCTCACCCACGCCCGCCAGGCCACCGGCCCAGGCCAGCGCATAGCCCAGCAGTTGCACCACCAGGCAGGCCAGGAAGAAGGGGCTTTGCGACGCCAGCGCCGCACTGGCCAGCAGGCAGATCAACAGGGCCAGTGGTGCCAGCAGACGGCACAGCTTGTGCGAGACGAAGCCGAGGAACAGCGGGTTGTGCCACGGCGACAGAAGCGCCGGATACAGCTGCACGAGCTGGTAGTTGCCGGCCAGCGTGCGGACCTTGCGCACCCGCTCCTGCGCCACTTCCTGGGCCGGGCGGTCATAAGCGATGGCGCCGGGCTCGAAGCCCACGCGCAGGCGCTGCATCGCCACCTGCATCGGGATGGCCACATCGTCGAGGATGGTCTGCGGCGGGATGGGCCGGAAGCAGCGGCGCTTGAGTGCATACAGCGCACCGGTCACGCCCACCACCGAGCCCACGATGGCCTCACTGCGGCGGATGAACTTCTCGTAGCGCCAGTAGGCATCGACGCCGTCGCCGAAGGCGCTGGCATCGTCTTTCTCGAACACCAGTTCGCCCGACACCGCGCCGACCTGCGGGTCACCCAGCACGGCCACCAGCTTGGCGACTGCGTCGGGGTCGAGCCGCTGGCGCGCGTCGGTGAAGACGATCACCTCTTCGTCGCAGGCCGCCACCGCATCGTTGAGGCAGGCAGCCTTGCCGCGGCGCTGCGCAAACGGCAGCAGCGTCACGCCGCGGTCGGCGTAAGCCTTGACCACAGCGTGCATCTCTTCGCCGGAGCCGTCCGAGGCGATCACCACCCGCACCGGCCCGGCGCGGTAGCTCTGGGCCAGGCAGGAGTCGATCTTGGCGGCGATGCGTGCGGCCTCGTTGTAGGCCACCACCACGATGGCCACCGACGGCGCATACGCGGCGTTGCGCTGCGGCGGGCGCGGGCGCAGGCGCGCCAGCAGGCCGAGCAGGAAAGGGTAGCCGGCATAGGTGTAGGCGACGAAGGCCACCGCGCACCAGAACAGGATCAGCCAGGTCATCGGCAGGCCCCTGGTTCAGCGCGCGGCATCGCGCAACAGCGCGCCGCGCAGGTGCACGTAAAAGCCATTGCCCAGCAGCCGCTTGGCACCGCGCAGGGCGAGGTAGCGGCCGCGCTGCCAGCTCATCTCCAACACCGACTGGCGCAGCCAGCGCCGCAACTGCGCCTCGCCGGTGGCCTGCAGCATGGCCAGGCGGGGTATGTCGAGCGAGGCCGCATCGCCGTCGTTCCACAGCGCCACGCGCGAGGAGCAGATCTGTCGGTAGCCCAGCCGGCGTGTCAGCGCATCCATGCCCGGCGCCTGGCGGCCGCCGGCGGGTGCATACAGCGTGACCGGCCGGCCCAGCTCGGCCTCGATCACGCGCTTGGAATCGGCCAGCTCGGCTTCGACCTCGGCTGGCGCCAGGT
The DNA here is from genome assembly GCA_039932275.1 of Burkholderiales bacterium. Classification (GTDB taxonomy): domain Bacteria; phylum Pseudomonadota; class Gammaproteobacteria; order Burkholderiales; family Burkholderiaceae_C; genus Sphaerotilus. The sequence goes on along the minus strand of JBDTQF010000024.1, from coordinate 6,561 downwards.
CGTCGAGGAAGCGGTGGTGCATGCCATGCGACTGGATCGACATGCCCCAGCCGGCCATCTCGCGCAACTGACCCCAGCTGAGGAAGTTCGCGGTGCCGACGGTGGAAGGATTGATGAAGAAGTCGGCGCTGCCGCCGACGTCGCGCAGCATCGCGGCGGCGGCGTAGTTGGAGCTGTGACCGTCGTCGAAGGTGATGCCCACGGCGGCCTTGCGCTCACCCGGCTGCGCCAGCAGGCTGGCCACACTGCGCGGTGCCCGCCCGCATTCGGCCATCAGGCGCAACTGGCGCGCGAAGACGGCGAGCGGCACGCTGTAGTGCGGGTCGGCACCGTCTTCGTCGGCCGCCCCGGCCGGGATGGCGTGGTACATCAACACGGTGATCATGCGGCGCGCCTCGCTTTCAGGCGATCCCAGCCGAGGTGGGTGATCTCGCGGGCCCGTGCATCCAGCAGCAGGGCCAGGCCGACATAGACGAAACACACCGCGGCACCGCGACCCACGAGCGTGAGGGCCGGGTGCCCCAACTCCAGCCGCGTGGCCGCGAGGTAGGCACCGAGGGCAATGGCACCGAACTTGAGCAGCGGCCGCAGGAACGGCGGCGGCTTGAGCGTGGCCCGGGTGGCCTGCAGCGCCGCCACCACGATGGCCAGGTAGCTGACCACGTTGGCCACCGCCGAGCCCAGGATGCCCAGCCGTGGCACCAGCAGCAGGTTGAGCACGATGTTGAGCACCGCGCCAGCCGCCACCAGGATCATGGTGGTGACCGAACGCTTGCGCAGGTACAGGCCGACACCGGCGATGACGATGTAGGCCTCGAACATCATGCCGGTGATCACCAGCGGAATCACCGCCGCGCCGGCCTGGTATTTGGGCGAGGCCAGCACCGCCAGCAGCTCCACCCGCACCGCCGCGGTGATGGCCACCACCAGCAGGGCGGCCAGGAAATAGATGTGGGTGTAGAAGTCGAGGAACTGCTCGACCACCGCGTCACTCTGTTCGCTGCCCAGCCGCATGCACATGGGCAGCGCGGCCGCGCTCATGGCGCTGAACAGCGCCAGTTTGATGTAGTCGCACAGGTTGTACGACGCCGAGTACAGCCCCACCGCCTCGGCCCCGAGCACCGCCTGCTGCACGTAGCGGTCGCCCATCTGCAGCACCACCGACGCCAGCTCGTAGCCCGTCATCGGGATGGCGAACACCACCATGGCCCGGAGCAGTGGCGGCGAGACCTGGTTCACGCGCGGCACGTCGCTGCGCAACACCCACCAAAGGATGCCGAGGAGCAGCAGCACCTCGCCCAGCACGGTGGCGCCGTAGAAGCTCCACAGCGTCGGGGAGATCAGCAGCACCGCCCCCACCACCAGCGCCAGCCCGATGTAGCGCTTGATCACCGTCAAGAGCGCGAGCAGGCCGCTGCGCTCCTGCGCCCGCAGCAGGTTGGCCACGGCGCTGTCGAGCACCCGCACCAGCACCAGCACGGCGGTGAACAGCATCAGCGCCGGCATGCGGGCATCGTCCCAGGTGGCGGCCGGCAGCAGCTGGGTGATCAGCAGCCACAGCAGCGTGGCCACGGCTCCGAGCGCGGCCATGCCGTACAGCACCGTGGGGGCGAACTGGCCGATCTGCACCCCGGCCAGCGAGCCGGCGCGCGCCTCGCCGTAGAAACGCAGCGTCGCATGCTGCATGCCGAGCTTGCCGAGCCCCACGGCCAGCGTCAGCGCCGAGGCGATCAGGCTCATCACACCGTAGTCCTCGACCTGCAGGGCCCGCGTCAGGATCGGGAACGAGATCAGGCCCGCCACCGTGGTCAGCACGCTGGCGAACGAGTAGTTCCGGGTGTGTTTGGCGAGGGAAGCGAGGAGGCTCACGCGGCGCTTGATCGATGGTCGAAGGGTCGTTCGCGGGACGCGCGGCGAGCAGGACCGGGCGGAAGGAGGCCGATGCTAATACGGGGCCCGGCGCTTGCCTGTCAACCCGAGGCGGCCTGCAGCGCAGCCGCCGATTCTTCCACACACTCGGTCACATGCCAGTGACGGCGCCTGCCCGGGAACACGGGGCGCGGCAGGGCAAGCGGGGGTTCGATCCGCCGCGCGGCCCGCAGCTGCGCGGGTCATCGGCCGGTCTGCGCCAGCGCTTCACGCACAGCCGCCAGCTGGCGCCGTGAAACCGTGACCCATTCCTCAATGGTGTCGATGCGCACCGCCCAGCCGCCGGCGTCGGCGTCGCCGTCTTCACCGCTGCCGAGGGGTTCGAGGCGCTCGTCCTGCGGTCGCCGGGCCAATTCGCGCACGGCCGCGCGCGCCACCAGCGCGTTGCGATGCACCCGCAGGAAGCGCTCACCCAGCCGCTGCGCCAGCTCGGCCAGGCTGTCGTCCAGCCAATGGGTGCTCGACGCGGTGCGCAAGCAGACGTACTTCTGCTCGGCCTTGAGCACCAGCACCTGGGCCAGCGGCACCCGCAGCACCGCCCCCCGCTCGTGCACGACGATCACCGCATCGTCATGAAGCGGCGGCGTTGTGCCGGCCACCTCGGCCTGGCGACCCAGCCAGTGCGCACAGCGCACCAGGGCTTCCTGCAGCCGCGCACGCCGCACCGGTTTGGTGAGGTAGTCCACCGCTTCGACCTCGAACGCGGCCAGCGCATGTTCGGCATGCGCGGTCACGAACACCACCGCCGGCCGCCGCGGCAGGCGGTGCAGGCGCTGCGCCAGTTGCAGGCCATCCAGGCCGGGCATGTGCACGTCCAGCAGCACCACGTCCACCGGCAGATTCGCCAGGCTATGCAGGGCTGCGCCGCCATGCGCCACTTCTGCCACCACCACGACCGCCGGCTGCACGCAGTCGGCCAGCAGGCTGCGCAGGCGCAGGCGCGCCAGCTCTTCGTCGTCAACCAGCAGCACGCGCAGGGCCGCACCGGGGGTATTCATCGCAGGCATCTCATCGCGAGCACATCATCGGGGCAGCGGCAGGCGCAGCGTCACGCACCACTGCGACGGGCCGGCCGGGCCGGCCTCGAAGCGCAGGTCGACGTCGTGCAGCAGGTACAGGCGGTCGCGCACATTGCGCAGCGCCAGACCGTGGCCGGGCCGCGCCAGGGCTTGGTCCGACGCCGGCAGTGAGTTGACGATGCGCAGCACCACCGTGCCGCGCTCGACCCGGGTGGTGACGCTGATCTCACCGCCCTCGGCCGCCGGCTCGACGCCGTGGCGCACCGCGTTCTCGACCAGCGGCTGCAGCACCAGCGGCGGCACCCGGGCCGCGGCCGCCGCCGCATCCAGCGACCAGTGCAACCGCAGCCGCGCACCAAAACGCACCTGCTCGATCGCCAGGTAGCGCTGCGCCAGCTCGATCTCGTCGCCCAACCGCACCACATCGCGGCCTTCGGCCAGCGCCGCGCGGAACAGTTCGGCCAGATCTTCCAGCACCGCCTCGGCGCGGGCCGGATCCACCTGCACCAGCGCGATGGCGCTGTTGAGCGCGTTGAACAAGAAATGCGGGCGGATGCGCGCCTGCAGCTCGGCCAGCCGGGCCGCAGTGGCCACCGGCTGCTGCAGTTGCAGCCGCTGCTCAAGCCAATGCACCATCGCTGCCGCAAAGGCCACACCGGCCAGGGCCGCCATCAGCCAGGCCAGCCGGCCCGAGGCCGGCGCCAGCTGCAACGGTTGCAGCAAGGCCTGCCAACCGGCCTGCGCCAGCAGCGCGCAGGCCGCGCCCAAGGCCAGCGCGGCGGCCCAATAGGCCCAGCGCGGCAGGCGGGCCAGCGCGCGCTGCATCAGGCAGGCCAGCAGCAACCACAGCAGCACCGCCGGCAGCACCACCACCACCGCCAGCGAGCCGTCGGCCAGCCAGACCTGCCAGGTGTCGGCACGCCAGCCCAGCACCAGCGCGACCACGGCATGCACGCACAGCACCGCGCGCAGCACCACGCCGGCATGGCACACGTCGAACACACGCGGCAGCCGCGCCAGGCTGGCGCGCTGTTCGGCAAAGCCCGAGGCCAGTGTCGACGGTGCGGTCATCGGTCCTGAGTGCATCCCACCCATCCCTACAATTGCTGGCCATTCTCCCCGCGTCAGGCCGCGATACCCGCGCCGCGGCCACACCCGCCCCCATGAGCTCGAACCAACTCGATAAAAAGTCCCAGGCCTGGTCGGCCCTGTTCTCGGAACCGATGAGCGAGCTGGTCAAGCGCTACACAGCCAGCGTGAGTTTCGACCAGCGGCTGTGGCAGGCCGACATCGCCGGCAGCCTGGCGCATGCGGAGATGCTGGCGGCGCAGGGCATCATCGGCGCGCAGGACCTGGCCGACATCCAGCGCGGCATGGCGCAGATCAGCGACGAGATCAGCGCCGGCCGCTTCGAGTGGAAGCTCGACCTGGAAGATGTGCACCTCAACATCGAAGCCCGCCTGACGCAGCTGGTGGGCGACGCCGGCAAGCGCCTGCACACCGGCCGCTCGCGCAACGACCAGGTGGCCACCGACGTGCGGCTGTGGCTGCGCGGCGAGATCGACGCAATCGCCTTGCTGCTGGCCGACATGCAGCGCGCGCTGGTGCATGTGGCCGGGCAGAACGTCGAGGTCATCCTGCCCGGCTTCACCCACCTGCAGGTGGCTCAGCCGGTGAGCTTCGCCCACCACCTGCTGGCGTATGTGGAGATGTTCGCGCGCGATGCCGAGCGCCTGGCCGACCTGCGCAAGCGCGTCAACCGCCTGCCACTGGGTGCCGCCGCACTGGCCGGCACCAGCTACCCGCTCGACCGCGAGCGCGTGGCGCGCACGCTGGGCTTCGACGGCGTGTGCCAGAACAGCCTCGACGCGGTGAGCGACCGCGACTTCGCCATCGAGTTCAGCAGCTTCGCCACGCTGGTGATGGTGCACGTCTCGCGCATGGCCGAAGAGATCGTGCTGTGGATGAGCCAGAACTTCGGTTTCATCAACCTCTCCGACCGCTACTGCACCGGCTCCAGCATCATGCCGCAGAAGCGCAACCCCGACGTGGCCGAGCTGGCGCGCGGCAAGAGTGGCCGTGTGGTCGGCCACCTGATGAGCCTGATCACCCTGATGAAGGGCCAGCCGCTGGCCTACAACAAGGACAACCAGGAAGACAAGGAACCCTTGTTCGACACCGTCGACACGGTGAAGGACACGCTGCGCATCATGGCCGAGATGGTGGGCGGCGAGGTGCAGGCCGATGGCTCACGCCAAGGCGGACTGACGGTGAAGGCCGAGGCGATGGAACGCGCCGCACTGCGTGGCTATGCCACCGCCACCGACCTGGCCGACTACCTGGTGAAGAAGGGCCTGCCCTTCCGCGATGCACACGAGGTGGTGGCGCATGCGGTGAAAGCCGCGCTGGCCACCGGGCAGGACCTCTCAGAGCTGCCGCTGGCCACGCTGCAGGGCTTCCACGCCAGCATCGGCGACGACGTGTTCGGTGTGCTCACGCTGGCCGGCTCGCTGAACGCGCGCAATACGCTGGGCGGCACCGCACCGGCACAGGTGCGGGCGCAGATCGCGCGGCATCAGGCGCGCCTGACTGCTTGAACAGCAATCCTTGTTTGAGCGGCGGGCGCCTGCTGCGCCACCCCCAACAGCAAAGCCGGCTGAGCCGGCTTTGTTTTGCAAAGAAGGGCGAGCTCAGGCGCGACGTCGGCGTGCCAGGAAGCCCATGACACCCAACCCGGCCAACATCATGGCAAACCCTTCGGGCTCCGGCACCACCGAGACATTGGCGGTGATGAACTCGGTGTTGTCACCATTGTTGGAATCCCAGTAGTAGAGCTTCAAGGTGCCCGTTGCACTCGCAGTACCCGTGAAGCTGGTGCCGACGAGGAAGTAGTCACCGCTGTCGATCTGGCCTACCAGTGCACCATAAGGCGCCGTCAGATTGCCCTGCGCCCAGCTGCCGAACGCTTGACCGATCAAGGTGGTGGCAGGTTCGCCGCTGTCATCAGTGCCGGTGGCAAAGAGATTGCCCGTCAGACCATCGGCGTTGGACCAGCGGGGCAGTGCCCCCGCATTCCACAGATCGCCTGCATCTGCCGAGACGCTGAAGCTCTGGCCAGCCGTGAGGCTGATGGTGTCGAGCCCAATGCCGCCGCTGCTGCTGTTGGCGAGCGCGTAGACATCGAATGAGGCCGCCTGGGCCGATGACACGGCAAACAAGGCGCTGAACGCCAAACCTGTGGCGACGGTGGAGATACGCAACATATTCGTTCCCTTTGACTTTGATTGGTTGTCTTGCAGCTTGAGAAGGCTGAAGGCCATAGTAGGCCTGCCACTGCGGGATCGATCTCAAAATAAGTCGCGCAAGTTGATAAGAGTGTGACAAGGCGAACGCCGCTACGACAAATGGAGCACTCGATATACTGATTCGAATACTCACTTTCTGGCGCATTTCGCCGGTTGCCCCATGAAATTCACTGGCTCCGAACAGTACGTCGCCACGCAGGACCTGATGCTGGCCGTCAACGCATCGATCGCGCTGCAGCGCCCGCTCCTGATCAAAGGCGAACCCGGCACAGGCAAGACCATGCTGGCCGAAGAGGTGGCTGCGGCTT
>JBDTQF010000023.1:0-25415 GCA_039932275.1 Burkholderiales bacterium | reverse complement strand
ACTTGGTGTGCTGCAGCGCGCAGCCGGCACGGGGGTTGCAGTGAGGAGCTTCTGACTCACTGACAAGGACCCCCGCGTGAGCGCCCTGGACTTTCGAACCGAAACCCGGCACAGCCAGACCTTGTCGCCGCGCCTGCAGCGCGCGGTGCGCCTGCTGCAGCTGTCGTCGCTGGATTTCGCCGCACAGGTGAACGCAGCGCTGGGCACCAACCCGTTTCTGGAAGCCGACGAGGCCGGCGACGACGCCGACGCCGACACCGAGGTCACCGACACCGGCGCGCTGGACCTGCAACCCAGCGACGACAGCGTGGCGCTGCCGGTGGGCGCCGAAGCCGAGCTGACGCCGATCGACGTGGACGACGGCGGCCCGCAGGATGACCGCGACCTGTGGCAGGCCGACGGCAGCCCCAACGGCCCCCGCAACGACGATGCCGAGGTATCGGCGCTGGACATGACGGCCGTGCAGGCCTCGCTCAACACCCATCTGCACGGCCAGCTGAACCTGCTGCCGCTGGACGAACGCGACCTGGCGCTGGCCAAGGCCGTGGTCGAGTCGCTCGACGACGACGGCTACCTGCGCATCGACCTGACGGAGCTGCAGGCGGTGGTCGACCTGTCGCCGCCCGCCAGCCTCGAAGAGCTGCAGATCGCGCTGCGCCGAGTGCAGTCGCTCGACCCGGCCGGCGTGGGCGCGCGCTCGGTGGGCGAATGCATCCTGCTGCAGTTGCCGGCCATCGATTGCCCGCAGCAACGGGCACTCGCGGAGACCATCGTTGTGAAACACCTCGACGCACTGGCCACCCGGGATGTCACCGCGCTGGCGCGCCGCCTCGAGCTGCCGCTGGCTCAGGTGCAGCAGGTGTGTGACCGCATCCGCCGGCTCGACCCGCGGCCGGGCTGGCGCTTCAGCTCGTCGCACATTGCCTATGTGGTGCCCGATGTGGTGGTGAAGAAGCACCGCGGCCAGTGGCATGTGCAGCTCAACCCGGCCATCGTGCCGCGGGTGCGGCTGAACAAGGTGTATGCCGAGTTGTTCGCGCGGCACCGCACGTCGCAGAACGGCGAGCTGGCCAACCATCTGCAAGAAGCCCGCTGGACGGTGCGCAATGTGGAGCAGCGTTTTTCCACCATCCTCAGCGTGGCCGAGGCCATCGTGAAGCGCCAGAAGCACTTCCTCGACTTCGGCGCCATGGCGATGAAGCCGCTGGGGCTCAAGGAAATTGCCGAGGAGGTGGGGCTGCATGAATCGACCGTCTCGCGCGTCACCACCAACAAGTACATGTCGACGCCCTCGGGCGTGTTCGAGCTGAAGTACTTCTTCTCGCGCGCCATGGTCAGCGCCAATGGCAGTGCCTGTTCGGGCACCGCGATCCGCGGCCTGATCAAGGACATGATCGCCGGCGAGCCGCCCGAGGCCTCGCTGTCGGACGCCGAGATCACCCGCCAGCTGGCCCAGCAGGGCCTGGTGGTGGCGCGCCGCACCGTCACCAAGTACCGCCAGCTGCTGCGCATCGAACCGGTGGATCGGCGCCGACGCCACGCGGCCTGAGGATTTTTCAACGGCTGCGGCCCGCTCGGGCGTGGCGTGGCGCGTTCCCGCCTGCCCTGGCATCCGGTTTGCCAGGACGACGCAAACGCTCACTGGCGCCGCCTGCCGGCACAGCGATGTGGGCGCCATGGCCGAGTTGCAGCGGTCAGGTGACCGCCCAGTGCCCTGCAATGAAGTCACCGGATTGCCTGCCATGGACGCCATCGAACTGCTGACGAGCCAGCACCACACCGTCGAAGCGCTGATGAAAACGGTGCTGGAGGATGCCGATCCCGGCCTGCGCCGGCAGCGCCTGCAGCAGGCCGCCAATGCTTTGACATTGCACCTGGTGGCCGAGGAATCGGTGTTCTACCCCGCCCTGCAGGCCGGCCGCATCGGCGGCCAGTTGCTGGGCGCCCTCGAAGAGCACCTCTCGCTCAAGCGCCTGCTGGCCGATCTGCTGCTGCAGTGGACGGGCGCGCCGGGCTTTGAAGCCAAGCTCCGCATGCTGCGCTCGGAGCTGGAACATCATCACCTCGAAGACGAGACGCAGCTGTTCCCGCTGGCACGCCGGCTCATCGACGGGCCGCGGCGCAGCGAGCTGGGCCTGCGCATGGAACAGTTGCAGGTGCAGTTGCTGAGGCAGGGCCTGCTGCCGCCGGTGGTCGATACGGTGAGCTGGGCCGACGCCACCGACCCGGCCGCAACGGTCGCGGCGGCCGTCGGCGCTCGTCCATTGCCGGTCTCATGAGGTCTGCTCGCCGCTCTGCTGCCTCGAGGAGCTCTGACGCAACGCCCATCGCTGCGCCGGACGACGCCTTGCAGAACAGGAAGGACCGCACCGAGCGCCGGATCGATGATCGGCGCCGCGACGCGGTGCTCTCGGCCGAGCAGGCCGCCAATGCGCTGAAGGACGAGTTCCTGGCGGTGCTGTCGCACGAGTTGAAGAACCCGCTCAACCTGATCCAGATGAAGGCCGAGTTGCTGATGCGCCTGCCGGAGGTGCGCAACATGCCCGCAGTACAGCGCGCGGCCGACACCATCCGCCGCACCGTGCTCAGCCAGGCCAGGATCATCGACGACCTGCTCGACCTCTCAAGGGCGCACACCGGCAAGTTCAGCCTGACCTGCGCACCGGTGCCGCTGCGCCCGCTGATGGAGCGCATCCTCGAGGCGGTCCACGGCGATGCCGACGCGCGCTCGTTGCGCCTGGCCTTCGAGATGCCGGCCGAGGCCCTGACGGCCTATGGCGACTTCGTGCGCATCGAGCAGATCCTGTGGAATCTGCTCAGCAACGCCCTCAAGTTCACCCCGCCCGGCGGCCGGGTGACGGTGCGGCTGCGGCGTGAAGAAGACTGCGCCCGCATTGAGGTGGAGGACACCGGCCTGGGCATCGAGCCGGCCCTGCTGCCGGAGGTGTTCGACATGTTCCGCCAGGCCGACACCCGCATCGCCCGCGAGAAGGGCGGCCTGGGCATCGGGCTGGCCCTGGTGAAGAGCCTGGCCGAGCTGCATGGCGGCCGCGCTGCGGTGCATTCCGACGGGCTGGGGCGCGGGGCGCGCTTCAGCGTCTGGCTGCCGCTGAGCATGGCCATCACACCGCCCGCGCCGGCCGTGCCGCAGCAAGCCAACCCGCTGGCCGGCCTGCGCCTGCTGGTGGTGGACGACACCGCCGACACGCTGGAAACCTTTGGCATGTTGCTGGAGCTCGAAGGTGCGCAAGTGACCCGCGCCGGTTCGGCCGAGCAGGCCCTGGCCGCCGCCGCCGAAGGTGCGTTCGACCTGCTGCTCTCCGACGTGGCAATGCCGGGCATGGACGGCTACCAGCTGATTGGCGCGCTGCGTCGGCAGCCGCGTCATGCCCGCTTGCCGGCGGTGGCGGTGACAGGCTTCGGCCGCCCGCAGGACCATCAGCGTGCGCTGGCGGCGGGCTTCGACGGCCACATCGGCAAGCCGGTGTCGATCGAGGCCTTGCGCGATCTGGTGGCGACGCTGCGCCGCCGCCCCAGCAGCGCAGGCTGAGCCCGTTGAGCCAGCTGAGGCCGCGGGCACGGGGGTTGCCCATGCAGGTGACCTTTGTCCGCAGGAGCCCCCATGATGCTGTCACGCCCCGTGTATGTTGCCGCCGCCGCCGCGCTCGCCGTCGCGCTCGCCGCCGGCATCGCCCTGATGCCGCTGGCGCGTGCGCAGTCGTCGCCCTCGTCGCCGGTCGTCACGGCGGTGCCCAGCGCCAGTGCCGGCACGGCCCTGCCCAAAGGTGACGTAGCGTTCATGAAGCAGGCCGCGCAGAACGGCCAGCTCGAAGTGCAGGGCAGCCAACTGGCGCTGGGCAAGACCAGCACCGCCGAGGTCAAGGCCTTTGCGCAGCAGATGGTCACCGACCACACCGCGGCCGGCGACGAACTCAAGGCCCTGGCGGGTGCCAAGGGCGTGAAGCTGTCGGCCGAGCCCTCGCTGATGCAAAAGGCCAAGCTCAAGCTGCTGGGCGCGCGCGATGGCGCCGGCTTCGACAAGCACTACGTCGACGACATCGGCATCTCGGCGCACCAGGACACCATCAAGCTGTTCCGCAAGGTCGCCGAACAATCGGGCGATGCCGACATCAAGGCGTTCGCCAGCAAGACCTTGCCGACGCTGGAGCACCACCTGTCGATGGCCCGTGCGCTGAAGGTCCAGACCGACAGCCGGCCGTGACCCCTCGCGCCTATCTCTGGCGCGCGCCAGGGCTAGGCGGCACGAAGTCAAGCGCCTGCATCGCGGCCCGCAGGCTCTGGCGCGCGGCCGAGGCCGCTGCCTTCGCATCAGCGCGCCAGGGGTCCGGCAAGACCAGCCGTTCAACCGCCGTGCGCACGGTCCAGTGGGCTCCGCTGGTGAGGTGGTCGAGTTCGTCCCAGGCCACCGGTACCGACACCCCCATGCCCGGCCGGGCCCGCGCCGACCAGGCGGCCGCGGTGGTGGCGCCGCGGCCGTTGCGCAGGTAGTCGGCGTAGACCTTGCCGACGCGGTTGCGCGGCCCGCTCTTGGCCACGAAGTGGCTGGGCAGCGTCTGCGCCAGGTGCTGCACGATGCGCTGTGACAAGGCCTTCAATGGGGCCCAGTCCAGCGCGGGCTTGCAGGGCACCACCACATGCAGGCCCTTGCCGCCGCTGGTCTTGAGCCAGCTCTGCAGCCCCAGCTCGACCAGCAGCGCGCGCACCAGCACGGCGGCCTCCTGCACGCGCGGCCAGGCCACCCCTTCACCGGGGTCGAGGTCGAACACCATGCGGTCGGGCTGCTCGATGGCGCGGGTGGTGGCATTCCAGGTGTGGAACTCGACCACGTTCATCTGCACCGCGCCGAGCAGTGCGGGCAGCGTGGCCACTTCGAGCAGCGGCGGATGGCCCGGGTCGAGCGCGGGGTCGAGCCGGCGCAGCCCGGGCACCGCGAGCTGCGCGCCGTGCTTCTGGAAGAACAGCGCGCCGCCGATGCCATCGGGCGCACGCACCAGCGCCACCGGCCGGCGCTGCAGGTGCGGCAGCATCTGCCGCGAGGCGGCAAGGTAGTACTGCGCCAGCTCCTGCTTGGTGATGCCGGTGGAGGGGTCGATGACGCGGTCGGGGTGGGTCAGGCGCACGGCCGCAGGCCAGGCCGGTGGGCGCAGGCTGGGCGGCTTCACAGCCGCGTCGAGGGTTGCTTTGCGGGCAGGTTTCGACGTGCGCTTAGCGGCCGCTGCCGACGTCGATGCCGGCTCGGCGGCTCGCTCGCGGGTGATGGCGCGCGGCGGCTTGTCGCTGCGCAGGCCGTGGAACACGGCGTGGCGGATGCGGCCGTCGCGGGTCCACTGCGCAAACGAGATCTCGGCCACCAGCTTGGGCCGCACCCAGTGGATGTCGGCCCGGGCGCCCGCATCAGTTGGCGGCGCCGGATCGAACGGCGGGCCGCTGGCCTGCAGTGCATCGAGCTGGCGACGCAGGGCCTGCAGCCGGGTGGCGTCAAAGCCGGTGCCCACCTTGCCGGCATAACGCAGCCGCCCGGCCGGGTCGTGCACACCCACCAGCAACGCGCCCAGGCCGGTGCGGGCGCCGCGCGGCTCGGTGTAGCCGCCGATCACGAACTCCTGCCGCTGGGTGCACTTGAGCTTGATCCAGTCGGGCGAGCGGGCCGAGGTGTAGGGCGCATCGGCACGTTTGCCGATCAGCCCTTCCATGCGCAGCTCGCAAGCCGTGTGCAGCAGCTCGGCCGGGCCGGCAGCGAAGTCTTCGCTGAAGTGCACCCGCGACGCACCGGCACCGCTGAGCCGGTCACGCAGCAGCGTGCGGCGTTCGCTCAGCGGCACCGCGCGCAGGTCGTGGTCGTCGCAGTACGGCAGGTCGAACACGTGGTACGTGACCGCCTCGGTACGGCCGGCTTCAAAGGCGTTCTGCAGGCGCTGGAAGTCGGGCACGCCGTCGTTGCCGGCCACCACGATCTCGCCATCGAGCCAGGCCTGCTGCAGGCCCAGGCCGGCCACTTCACGGGCCAGGCTGCGCAGCTTGGTGGTCCAGTCGTTGCCGTTGCGGGTGAGCAGGCGCACACCCTGCGCATCGATGCGCGCCAGCAACCGGTAGCCGTCGAACTTCAGTTCGTAGCGCCACGCGCCGCTGGTGGGCGGTCGATCGACCAACACCGCCAGCTGCGGCGCCAGTGTGAGCGGCAACGCCGCCGGGCGGGCCAGCGCCGGCAGGCCGGTGGATGCAGCCGATGCCGAAGCCTGGCGTGCCACCTTGCCGGCTTTGGCCTTGGCCCCAGCCTTCAATGCCGGCTGTGCCTTGGGTCGCGCTTGGGCCTTGGCGCTGGGGTGAGGCCCGGCGGGCAACAGCACGCTGTCGGGCTGTTCGACCAGCACGTCATAGTCGGCCACGGCACGGGCCTGGTCGTCGCGCTCCTTGATCAGCAGCCACGCAGCCTGCCGTTCGTCCGGCCGGCCGCGCATGCGCACCAGGGTCCAGTGGCCGCGCAGCTTGTGGCCATGCAGCTCGAACTTCAACCGGCCCGCGGCCAGGCCGGCAAGCGGGTCGCCCACCGGCATCCAGTGGCCTTGGTCCCAGACGATCACCGTGCCGGCACCGTACTGGCCGGCCGGGATCACGCCCTCGAAGCCAGCGTAGTCGAGCGGATGGTCCTCCACCGCCACGGCCATGCGGCGCTCGGTGGGGTCGAGACTGGGGCCCTTGGGCACGGCCCAGCTTTTGAGCACACCGTCCAGCGCCAGCCGAAAGTCGTAGTGCAGGTGCCGGGCCGCGTGCTTGTGCACCACGAACGGCAGGCCGCCGGTGCGCGCCCTGGTCGCGCCCTGCGGCTCGGGCGTCAGGGTGAAGTCGCGCTTGTTGCGGTAGCCCTGCAGCAGCGCGCGGCTCGGGTCAGTCATCGCCATCTCCTCGAAGCATCCCGGCGGTCCGTAGGCCTAGTGGGCACGCCGCATTAGTGGGCACGCCGCATGCCAGGGTGGTGTACTGTCTGCAACCACCAGGACCTCTGGTTACGCACCGGCCCCGGCAACGGACACAGAGGCCGCTAAGATGATCATCGTCACGCTCTGCCCAACAAGGTCAATCAGGGCCAAGGACACGCCGCAACAGGGAATGGACCGTCATACGACGGTGCGGCGAGGTCGCCCCTCATCACACATGCCGCCTATCGCCACCGATCACCTCACGCCCCGCTCACCCCTGTCCGCATCCGGCGGCCTACAGCCATGAACTCGCCCATTGATGAGGTTCGCATCGTGGTCGTGGACGACATGCCCGACGCCGCGCAATCCCTGGCGGAGTTGCTGCGCATGACGGGCTACATGGTGCGCACCTGCTACGACGGCGCCCAGGCGCTGGAGGTGATCCGCAGCTTCGAGCCGCACTGCGTGCTGTTCGACGTGTTGATGCCGGGCATCGACGGCAGCCAGCTCGCCGCCACGCTGCGCAGCGACTACGGCGACGACATCGTGCTGATCGCCGTGACCGGCGGCGACGAGGAACAGGCACCGGTGAAGAGCACCTTCTTGCAGGTCGACCACTACCTGCGCAAGCCGCTCGACATCCCCAGCCTGCACAGGCTGCTGCCGCCGCTGCATTGACGCCGGCGTGGGCACGCCGCCTGCCCGACCAGTTCAGGAGGTGGCCTATGCCGCATGCGATCTGGAAAGGCGCTATCAGCTTCGGGCTGGTGCACATCCCCGTGGCGCTGTATGCCGCCTCGCGCGAACAGGGGCTCGATTTCGACTGGCTGGACAAGCGCTCGATGGACCCGGTGGGCTACAAGCGCATCAACAAGCGCACCGGCAAGGAAATCGAGAAAGCCCAGATCGTGCGCGGCATCAAGCACGCGGGCGATGACTACGTTGTGCTGAGCGACGACGACATCGCCACGGCCTACCCCAAGAGCACCCAGACCATCGAGATCGAGGCCTTCGTGCGGGCCGACGAGATTGCCTTCGTGCATCTTGAGCGGCCTTACTACCTGGCGCCCATCGGCCGCGGCGAGAAGGTCTATGCGCTGCTGCGCGAGGCGCTGTTCGCGGCCGGGCGGGTGGGCGTGGCGCGGCTGGTGATCGCCTCGAAGGAACACCTGGCCGCATTGATCCCGGCCGGGCCAGCGCTGATGCTCAACACCCTGCGCTGGGCCGACGAGATCCGGCCGCTCGATGAACTGGCGCTGCCGCCCGCGGGCCGCAAGGCCACCGGGCTGAAGGACACCGAGCTGCGCATGGCCGCTGAGTTGATCGACAGCATGGCCGCGCCGTGGCAGCCCGACCTGTACAGCGACCGCTTCCGCGACGCCATCCTGGCCCTGGTGGAGCGCAAGGTGGCGGCCGGGCAGACGCAGGCGGTGCGCCCGCTTGAAGACAGCGGCGCCGAGCCGGCGACCTCGAACGTTGTCGACCTCACCGAACTGCTCAAGCGCAGCCTCAAGCGCCCGGCCACCGACGACGCAGCCCCATCCAGCCCGAAGCGCAGTGCAGCACCACGCTCCCCTGCGGCCAAGCGACCCGCAGGGCCCGCCGCCAAGGCACCTGCCAAGCCGCGCCGCAGTGCCTGACAACCCGCCAAAAGAAAACAGCCGGGCATGGGCCCGGCTGGCTGTCAGCACCACCGCGGCGTATTACGCGCGGTGGCCGCGTTGGCTCAATGACGGTTGGCGTCCTTGACGGCTTCCTTCATGTCGCCAACCTTCTTCTGGGTCTTGCCTTCAACCTGCTTGGCCATGCCCTTGAGCTGCTGCTCGGGGCTGTTGATCAGGTCACCGGTCTTTTCCTGCACCTTGCCGGCGGCGTCCTTGACGGCGCCCTTCACTTGGTCCTTGTTCATCAAAACACTCCTAGGTTGGGTTGGCACTGCGATGACCATCGCCATCACCCGAGCACCTACGGTAAACCGCAACGACAGGGGCCTGCGTGGCCGAACGCCGCCAACTGCTGTGAGACAGCTCCTACGCCACCCGGCGCTGGTGCAGCACACTGCACTAGACTCGCGCCCTCGGTCCCACCCCTGGAGATTCCATGACCCAGCTCATTCTTGGGCTCGTGCTGTTCTTTGGCGTGCACTCCATCGCCATCGCCGCCCCGGGCTGGCGCGACGCCCAGGCCGCCCGCCATCCGTTGGGCTGGAAGAGCGTGTATGCGCTGATCTCACTGCTGGGCCTGGTGCTGCTGGTGCAGGGCTACGGGCTGGCACGGCAGGCCCCCACGGCGCTGTACCTGCCCCCTGCCGGGCTGCGCCACCTGGCGCTTCTGCTGATGCTGCCGGTGTTCCCGTTGCTGCTGGCGGCCTACCTGCCCGGGCGCATCCAGACGGCCACGAAGCATCCCATGCTGGTGGCCACCAAACTCTGGGCCGTGGCACACCTGCTGGCCAACGGCAACCTGGCCGACGTGCTGCTGTTCGGCGGCTTCCTGGTCTGGGCCGTGGCCGCGCGCATCTCGCTCAAGCGGCGTGCGCCGCGGGCGATTGCGATGGCCCCGCGCAGCGGCGCCAACGACGCCATTGCCGTGCTCGGCGGCCTGGCGCTGTACGGCCTGTTTGTCTGGCGGCTGCACGCCTGGCTGATCGGCGTTGCGCCGCTCTGAACCCCTGGCGCAGCCTCCGGCACCCGGCCGCGTCGAGCCCAGGCAACCCCCTGCCGTGACCACCGAGCGCGACGCCGAACGCCGCCGCCGGCTGCGCGCGATGCAGCGCATCGCGCTGGCGCTGCTGGCGGCGATGGCCGCCTTGTTCCTGCTGGCACACAGCCAGCGGGCCAGCCACGACGCCTGGGGCTACGTGGCGGCCTTTGCCGAAGCCTCGATGATCGGCGCGCTGGCCGACTGGTTCGCCGTGGTGGCACTGTTCCGCCATCCGATGGGCGTGCCGATCTGGCACACCGCCATCGTGCCGACCCGCAAGGACGACATCGCCCGCCACCTGGGCGAGTTCGTCGAGTCGCACTTCGTCTCGGCCGAGGCGGTGCTGGCGCGGCTGCGCGGCTTCGACCCGGCCGGCCGCGTCGCCACCTGGCTGCAGCAGCCGCCGAACAGCCAGGCGCTGGGCCGCTGGGCCGGCACCGCGGCGCGACAGCTGCTCGCGCAGTTCGACGACAGCCGGCTGCGCGCGGCGCTCGACCGACGCTTGCTGCAGACGTTGTCGACCGTCGACCCGCTGCCGTTCGCGGCACGCTGGGCCGACGAACTGGTGGCCGAGCGGCGCCATCAACAGGGTCTCGACTGGGCCCTGCGCCGCGTCATCGCCTGGCTCGAATCGGATGCGGCCAAGCCCTCCATCGCCCAGGTGCTCGACACCGTCGACCACCTGCTGGTGAGTACGCTGTCGGGCCGCATCGCCGCCATCGTGCGCAACGGCAGCCTGCGCCTGTGCAAGGCCGCGCTGGCTGAGCCCGACCATGTGCTGCGCCAGCGCTTCGAGGGGCTGGTGGGCCAGGGGCTGACCCGGTTGCACGGTGATGCCCAGTGGGCCGCCACGGTGCAGCGCTTCCAGCACGACCTGCTGGCCAGCGAGCGCCTGCAGCACGGCCTGAACGCGCTGTGGGACGACCTCAAGGGCGCGCTGCTGGACGATCTGGGCCAGCCCGAACCGCGTCTGGGCATCAGCGTCGCTGGCTGGCTGGCCGAACTCGGCCGCTGGCTGGGCACGGACGCGGCCGCGCGCGCCTGGATCAACGACACCCTGTGCCAGGCCGCCCGCCCGCTGGTGGTGAGCAACCGAGGCAAGGTCGCGGCCTACATCCAGGCCCAGATCGACGCCTGGTCGAAGGAGGAGATGACCGACCGCATCGAACTCGCCATCGGCCGCGACCTGCAATTCATCCGCATCAACGGCACCGTCGTGGGGGGCTTGGTGGGGTTGGTGTTGTACGCCTTGACGCGGCACCTGTGACCCTAACGTCGCAGGGCGATAAGGCGGCAAGGCCGCGTCGGCGCGCGGCTCACTGCGACGGACGCAACCGCTGCACACCCTGCCACGCCAGCAGCACGACCGCGCCCACTACCGCGCCGATGGCCGCGTTGGCCAGCGCCTCGATCAGCCAACCCAGCGCGCCGCCCTGTTCGGCCCAGGCCGACACGGCGTGGTGCAGTGCCGGCACGCCGTGGACCAGGATGCCGCCGCCGACCAGAAACATGGCCGCGGTGCCGGCCACTGACAGGCCCTTCATCAGCCAGGGCGCGGCGCGCAGGATGACCAGGCCGAGGCCGCGCGCCGCGCCGCTGCGGCGGCTCAGCGCCAGACCCAGGTCATCGAGCTTGACGATGCCGGCCACCAGGCCGTAGACGAACACCGTCATCAGCAGCGCGACACCGGCCAGCACGGTGAACTGGGTGGCCAGCGGCGCACCGGCGGTGGTGCCCAGCGTGATGGCGATGATCTCGGCCGAGAGGATGAAGTCGGTGCGCACGGCGCCCTTGATCTTGTCCTTCTCCAGCGCCACCAGGTCCACCGCCGGATCCACCAGGGCCTGCCGCAGGGCGTGGGTGTGGGCCGCGTCTTCCTCGGGCGGGTGGAGGAAGCGGTGCGCCAGCTTCTCGACACCTTCGAAGCACAGGAAGGCGCCGCCCACCATCAGCAGCGGCACCACCGCCCAGGGCGCGAAAGCGCTGATGGCCAGCGCGGCCGGCACCAGGATGGCCTTGTTCAACAGCGACCCCTTGGCCACCGCCCAGACCACGGGCAGCTCGCGGTCGGCGTTCAGGCCGGTGACCTGCTGCGCGTTGAGCGCCAGGTCGTCGCCGAGCACGCCGGCGGTCTTCTTGGCCGCCACCTTGGTCATCACCGACACGTCGTCGAGGATCGTGGTGATGTCGTCGATCAGGGCGAGCAGGCTGGAAGCGGCCATGGTGTGGAGAAGGCCTCAGCGCGGCAGCTGCGACGGATCGAGCGTCACGCTCACCGGGCAGTGGTCGCTGCCCATCACGTCGGCATGGATCTCGGCGGCCGTCACCGCCGGCTTGAGCGCCGGCGACACCAGCACATAGTCGATCCTCCACCCCACATTGCGTTCGCGTGACTTGGCGAAGTGGCTCCACCAGGAGTAGTGGCCGTTGCCCTGCTTGAACAACCGCAGCGTGTCGATGAAGCCGGCATCGACGAAGCGCTGGAAGCCTTCGCGCTCCTCATCGGTGAAGCCCTTCTTGCCGCGATTGGGCTTGGGGTTGGCCAGGTCGAGCTCGGTGTGCGCGACGTTGAGGTCGCCGCAGAAGACCACCGGCTTCTTCTGCTGCAGCTGCAGGCAGTAGGCCAGGAAGGCGGGGTCCCAGTGCTGGTGACGCAGGGCCAGGCGACTCAGATCCTCCTTCGCATTGGGCGTGTACACCGTGACCACGTAGAAGCGCTCGAACTCGGCGGTGATGACACGGCCCTCTTCGGCGCTGTCGCGCTGCAACTCATCGGCAAACTGGAAGCGCGCGGCGAAGTCGTCGGGAAAGCCGTTGATCACCGACAGCGGCGCCTGCCGGGTGAAGATGGCAGTGCCGGAGTAGCCCTTCTTGACGGCCGAGTTCCAGTGCTCGTGGTAGCCGGTCACATCGATCTCGACCTGGCCGCGTTCGGCCTTGGTCTCCTGCAGGCACAGCACATCGGGCTGGTGGGCATCGAGGAAGGGCTGGAACAGGCCCTTCTTGATCACGGCGCGGATGCCGTTGACGTTCCAGGAGTAGATCTTCATGGCCCGGAATCTACGTCATCCCCACCGACCACGCGCCGACGGCGCCGCGGCTAACATCGGCGTTTACCCACCACCCACCCGGCGCACGATGAATGCTGCGTCCGTGTACGAAAGGATCCGCATGAGCCACGCCTACATCATCGACGCCTGCCGCACCCCGCGTGGCATCGGCCGCGTCGGCAAGGGCGCCCTCGCCGACTTCCACCCCCAGCACCTGGCGGCCACCGTGCTGAAAGCCCTGGCCGAGCGCAACCAGCTCGACACCACCGAGGTGGACGACGTTGTCTGGGGCACCTCCACCCAGCGCGGCAAGCAGGGCAACGACATGGCCCGCATGGCGCTGCTCGACGCCGGCTACAGCCACCTGGTCAGTGGTGTGACGCTCGACCGCTTCTGCGGCTCGGGCATCACCTCGGTGAACATGGCCGCCGCCAGCATCGCCGCCGGCTTTGAGGACCTGGTGATCGCCGGCGGCTGCGAGATGATGAGTTACACCGCGACGCTGGCCGATCCGACCACGCCGAAGACCATGGACGCCGGCAACCTGCGGCTGCGCCGCAACGTGCCGCAGGCGCACCAGGGCATCTGCGCCGATGCCGTGGCCACGCTGGAAGGTATCTCCCGCGAAGCGCTGGACGACCTGGCACTGGTGAGCCAGCAGCGCGCCGCGGCCGCCATCGCCGGCGGCCATTTCGACCGCAGCCTGGTGCCCGTCTACCGCGAGGACGGCACGCTGGCGCTGGACCACGAGGAGTTCCCGCGGCCGCAGACCACCCGTGAAGGCCTGGCCGGCTTGAAGCCGGCCTTCGCCGCGGTGGCCAACGTGCCGGTGGACGAGCTGGGCAACACCTACATGGGGTTCATCCACAAGGTGTTCCCCGACCTGCAGATCGAGCATGTGCACCATGCCGGCAACAGCAGTGGCGTGGTCGATGGTGCCGGCGGGCTGCTGATGGCGTCGGAGGCCTACATCAAGCGGCGCGGGCTGAAGCCGCGGGCCCGCGTGGTGGCCATGGCCAACATGGGCGACTCGCCGATCCTGATGCTCAACGGGCCGGTGCCCGCGACCCGCAAGGTGTTGGCCAAGGCCGGCCTGACGCTGGACGACATCGATCTGTTCGAGATCAACGAGGCGTTCGCAGTGGTGGCCGAGAAGTTCATCCGCGACCTCAAGCTCGACCGCAACAAGGTCAACGTCAATGGCGGCGCCATGGCGCTGGGCCACCCGATCGGCGCCACCGGCTCGATGCTGATCGGCACGCTGCTGGACGAGCTGGAACGCCGCGATCTCAAGCGCGGCCTGGTGACGATGTGCGCGGCTGGCGGCATGGCGCCAGCCATCATCATCGAGCGCGTCTGAGCCTCTGCGCGGCGGGCTGGAGCCCGCCCGCGCTACAGCCACCGCGAGATCAGCTCCTTCATGATCTCGCTGGTGCCGCCATCGATGCGCTGCGCGCGCATCGACCGCATCACAACACCACCGGCCACGCTGGCCTACGCCATCAACGCTGCACCGTTAGCCAGTCACTCGCTTGAACCCAACGGCCATTGCGGACCTGCGACACGCGCAACTGGCTGGTACCCAGCCGGTTGGTCTTCGTCACCTTGAAGGACGGCCCGCCCATGAACCCCGGGAAAGCGGTGGTTTCCATGGTGTTCAAAAACGCGTCGGTGGTCAGGTTCGCACCGGCCTTGGTGGCTGCAGCAATGAACACGTCCATTGCGTAGTAAGCATAGGCCGTGGACACCACCGGGTCGATATTGAACCTGGTCTTGTAGGCATTCACCCAGTCACGCACCTTCTTGTCCGGATCGTCGGCATAGAAGTTGGGCATGTTGTGCGCCGCATAGAGGTTCTCAACCGCCTTGCCGCCCAGCTGGGTGACAAGGATCGAGTAGGAACTTTCGCCACCGACAAAGTCGGGAGTGAACTCCTGCTTGTTGGCCTCGTTCATCACACCGACGGTCTCGCGAATGATGCCGCCGATCACCACCAGTTGACATCCCGCGCTCTTGAGCCTGGTGACCTGCGAGGAGTAGTCGGTCGCCCCACGCTTGTAGCTGACCTTTTCGGTCAGCGCCATGTTCATGCTCTTGAGGGCATTCTCGGCACCCTTGAGGTAGTCCATCCCGAAGTCGTCGTCTTGGTAGAACACACAGACCTTGGTGTGCTTCTTCTGCTGCACCAGATAGCGGGTGCCGGTTTCGGAGGTGGCCAGGTTCGGCTGGATGATGGCGACCTTCATCCGGTCTGGCGGGTCGAACATCGGCTTCCCGCCGCTCTGCGGCGCGAAGTTGATGACGTTGTTCTCGATCAGGAAGGGCAAGACCGCTTCGTTATGCGCCGTGCCGATGTGACCAACGATGGCGAACACCTTTTCGTTGAGCACCAGCTTTTGAGCGGCCAGCACGCTGCGCTTCGGGTCGTATGAGTTGTCCTCCACCAGCAGGCGAATCTTGCGCCCATTGATGCCGCCGGCGGCATTGGCTTCATCCACCCGCATCTGCAAGCCGTTGCGCACCGCCACCCCCACCGAGGCCACCGGACCCGACAGATCGACGATGGTGCCCAGCACGATCTCGTCCTTCGTGACACCTTGCTGCGCCTGCGCCACTGCACCGGTCGAGAGCACCAGCGCGGCCATCGCAGCCCAGCAAGCCTTCAACTTCATCTTCTTCATCGCGTTGTCTCCAGGTTGGAATCTGTCTTATTTCGCCGATGCGTACATGCTGTCGATCAGGGGCGCGTACTTGCGCTCCACGACCTTGCGTTTGAGCTTCATGGTGGCCGTCAGCTCCTCGTCTTCGGCCGTCAGCTTGTGTTCGATCAGGCGGAAGTACTTGAGCTGCTCGACCCGCGCGAACTTCTTGTTGACGCGGTCGACTTCCTGCTGGATCAGCTCGATCACTTCCTTGGCCTGGCACAGGCTCGCGAAGCTGGAGAACGGCACCGAGCGCTCCTGCGCATACTGCTCGATGGTCTCGTGGTCGATCATCACCAGGCAGGTCAGGTAGGCCCGTCGGTCGCCGATGATCACCGCGTCGGCGATGTAGGGTGAGAACTTGAGTTCGTTCTCGATCTCGCTGGGGGTGATGTTCTTGCCGCCGGCCGTGATGATGATGTCCTTCATCCGGTCGATGATGCGGTAGTAGCCGTCTGCGTCGATGGTGGCCACGTCCCCGGTGTGCAGCCAGCCGTCCTCGTCGATGGCCTCCCGCGTCTTCTCAGGCTGGTTGAGGTAACCCATGACGACGTTGGCGCCGCGCACCAGGATTTCGCCCTGCGACGACAGCTTGATCTCGTTGACGGCAATGGGTTTGCCGATGGTGCCGAGCTTGAATCCGGCCGGCGTGTTCATCGTGCCGCCGCCGGCGGTCTCGGTCATGCCCCAGCCCTCGAACAGCGGCACGCCGATGGCGTGGTACCAACGGATCAGCTCGGGCGAGATGGGCGCGGCGCCGGTGTTGGCCAGGCGCAGCCGATGCAGGCCCATCATGCGCCGCACGTTGCCCAGCACCAGCAGGCTGGCCAGGCCGTTGGCCAGAGCCAGCAGCGGCCCGGGCCGGCGCCCGGCGAGCCGTTCGTCTGCCGCCCGCATGCCGATGCGCAGCGCCAGCGCGTAGGCCCACTTGCCGACGGTCGTGGCCTCCTTCATCTTGATGGCCAGCGAGGAGTAGAACTTTTCCCAGATCCGCGGCACACCGAGGAAGATCGTTGGCGCGATCTCGCAGATGTTCAAGGCCAGCGTGTCGGGGTTCTCGACGAAGTTCATGCGGCCACCGCCCTGCACGCTCAGCAGCGAGCCGATCATGCGTTCGGCGATGTGGCACATCGGCAGGTAGGTGACCTTGTCGTCGTTCTCTTCCGGCAACAGCGGATGGGTGTCCATCACGCTGGTGAGGTTGCGGTTGGAGATCATCGCGCCCTTGGGCTTGCCAGTGGTGCCCGAGGTGTAGACCAGGATGGCCAGGTCGTCAGGCCCGCCCGAGGCGATGCGCCGGTCCAGCTCGCCAGGGTGGGTGCGGCCATAGACCTCGCCAGCGTCCTCCAGCGCTTCCAGGCTGGTGACGGTTTCGTCCTGGAAGCGGTGCAGGCCTTCCATGTCGAACACGACCACCTTGCGCAGCGTGGGGCAACGCTCGCGGATCTCAAGGTACTTGTCGAGCTGCTCCTCGTTTTCAACGAAGAGGATGCTGACACTGGCGTCCTGCACCACGTACTCCACCTGCTCGGGCGCATCGGTGGGATAGATGCCCACCGACACACCACCAGCGCTGAGCACGCCCCAGTCGGCGTAGACCCATTCCCGGCGGGTGTTGGAGATGATGGCCGCGGTGTCGCCGGGCTGGAACCCGAGCTCTGCCAGCCCCATCGCGATGCGGCGGGCATGCTCGCCGTACTCGCGCCAGGTCACTTCGTCCCACAGGCCGAAGTCCTTCTGCCGCAGCGCGATGCGTTCGCCACGCAGCTGCACAGAGCCCCAGAATCGTTTGGCCAGCGTGTCGCCCTGCGGCAGCGTGCGGCCCGCCGCCACGGCCGAGCTGCGCACCGCCGACGGCGGTGCAGCACTGGCCACGGCAGGTGACTTGAGCGCGGCGTTTGCGGTGTTGTTAGCCATTGCGTTGCTCCTTGGCGCTCAGCGCCATTGCTTCTTCTTCTTCCACCGGCGCTCACCACGCACGGTGTCGGTCTTCATGCCGAGGAAGAACTCCTTGACGTCGTCTTTCTGCAGCAACTGCTCGGTGGTGTCTTCCAGCACGATGCGGCCGACTTCGAGCACGTAGCCGAATTTGGCCGTCTCGAGTGCGATGGCGGCGTTCTGCTCGACCAGCAGCATGGTGGTGCCGTCCTCGGCATTGACACGCACGATGATCTCGAAGATGTCCTTCACCAGCTTGGGTGACAGCCCCAGGCTGGGCTCGTCGAGCAGCAGCAGCTTGGGCCGTGCCATCAGTGCACGCGCGATGGCCAGCATCTGCTGCTGGCCGCCCGACAACATCATCGCCTCCTGGTTGCGCCGCTCCTTCAGGATCGGGAAGTAGGCATACATGCGCTCGATGTCGGCCGGCACCTTGTCGCGGTCGGTGCGGACGTACGCGCCCATGACCAGGTGCTCGTGCACCGTGAGCATCGGGAAGACCTCGCGGCCTTCGGGCACGTGGCTGATGCCGAGCTTGACGATGTCGTTCGCTGCCATGCCCTGGATGGGCTTACCCTCGAAGAAGATCTGGCCCTTGTCGGCATTGAGGATGCCCGAGACGGTCTTGAGGATGGTCGATTTGCCGGCGCCATTGGTGCCCAGCACCGTGGCGATCGTACCGGGCATCACCTCCAGGCTCACGCCACGGATGGCGCGCACCGGGCCGTAGCTCGATTCGATGTTGACGAGTTTGAGAATCGGTTCGGTCATCGCTGCCTCACTTGCCCAGGTAGGCCGTCATGACGGCCGGATGGGACTGCACCTCGGCCGGCGTGCCCAGCGCCAGCGGGCGCCCCTCGGCCACAGCCAGCACGCGGTCGGAGACGCGCGATACCAGGCTCATGTCATGCTCCACCATCAGCACCGTGATGCCGAGCTGGTCGCGGATGTCCTGGATCCAGAACGCCATGTCGTCGGTTTCCTCCACGTTCAGGCCGGACGACGGCTCGTCGAGCAGCAGCAGCTTGGGCCCCAGGCACAGCGCCCGCGCCAGCTCGACCACCTTGCGCACGCCGTACGGCAGGCCATCGACCAGGCTGTCGCGCACGCTCTGCAGGTCGAGGAAGTCGATCACCTCTTCGGCCCGCCGGCGCAGCGTCACTTCCTTGCGCCGCACCGAGGGCAGGAACAGCATCTCGGCCATCAGGTTGGTGTGTGTGTGGGTGTGGCAGCCCACCAGCAGGTTCTGCAGCACCGTCGCGTGCTCGAACAGCTCGATGTTCTGGAAGGTGCGGCCCACGCCCAGAGTGGCCACCCGATGCGCGGGCATGCCCGTCAGGTCCTGCCCCTCGAGCAGGATGCGCCCACCGCTCAGGGGATAGATCAGACTGATCAGGTTGAAGATCGTCGTCTTGCCGGCACCGTTGGGGCCGATGATGGTGAAGATCTCGCCCTTGGCCACGTCGAAGCTGACCTGGTCGACGGCCGTCAGGCCGCCGAAGCGCTTGGAGATGTTCTGAACTTGAAAGAAGTGCCCGCTCATTTGTGAACCTCCGTGCTTCGCACTGCGGTGCGAGCCCCTTCGGGCGGCCGTGCGGGGCTCATGCCAGCCGCTCCGACTTGGTGTACGACTTCTGGCGCTTGAACATGCCCTTGCGGTAGGCCGGGAACAGCGAGAACCAGGTGCGAATCTTGACCCAGCGGCCATACAGGCCACGCGGCTCCAGCAGCACGAACAGCACGGTGACGACGCCGAACACGGTGGCGTTCAATCCCGTCTGCTCGGCGATGTAGGCGGGCAGCACGCCCTTGGCCAGGTTGATGACCTCCGGCAGCGCGATGACGAACACCGCCCCCAACACGGCGCCATGCAACGAGCCCATGCCGCCGATCACGATCATCATCAGGAACTCGATCGACACCAGCAGCGTGAACTGGTCCGGGCCCAGGAACTTGATCTGGTGCGCATACAGCACGCCGGCCAGGCCTGTCATGCCCGCCGAGATGGCAAAGCTGCGGGTCTTGTAGCGCGCCAGGTTGACGCCCATGCTCTGTGCCGACACCTCGGAGTCGCGCACCGCGATGAACGCCCTGCCCGAGGGTGAACGCAGCAGGTTGCGCGCCACCAGGCCCACCAGCACCAGGCAGACCAGGCACAGGAAGTACATGTTCATGCCGCCCTTGAGCGGCTCGGTCACCAGTTTGAGCTTCGTGACCGACATGCCGGCGTTGCCGCCCGTCACCGATTCCCAACGGGCAAGGATCTCTTCGACGATGAAGTTGAACGACATCGTCGCGATCGCGAGGTAGATGCCGGTCAGGCGCAGTGCCGGCAACCCGATGATGATGCCGGTGGCCGCCGCCAGCGCGATGGCCGCTGGTGCAGACGCAATGAACGGCCAGCCCATCCCCTGCAGGACCGCTTCGGTGTAGGCCCCGACCGCGAAGAACGCGGCATGTCCCAACGACATTTGGCCAGTGAAACCGGACAGCAGCATCAAGCCAAAGCCGACGATGCTGTAGACGAAGATGAAGCTCAGCAGGCTGATCGCATAGTTGCCGAACAGCAAGGGCGCCGCCAGCAGAACCGCCCCCAGCAACAGGTACCAGAAGGCCTCGACGCCATCGCGGAACAGGCCGATGTCCTGTTCATGTCGGGTCTTGAATACGTAGCGCATTTGTCCGCCTCACACTTTCTTCTTGCGCATCGCGGAGAAGATCCCCGATGGCTTGATCATCAGCACTGTCAGCACCACCACGTGCGGCGCGACAGCCTTGAAACCTTCCGGCAGCAGGTACCCGGCCAGCGACTCGACCACACCGATGATCAGCCCGCCCACCAGCGCACCCGGGATGCTGCCGAAGCCGCCCACCACCGCAGCGGGGAAGGCATTGAGCGCAATGAAGCCCATGTTGTTGTGCACGAAGGTGATGGGCGCCAGCAGGATCGCAGCAAACCCGGCGATGGCCGCGGCGATGGCCCAGATCAGCGTCTGCATGTGCTGCACCGGGATGCCGACGTAATACGCCGCGAGCTGGTTCTGTGCCGAGGCCTGCATCGCGATGCCGACGCGGGTCTTCTTGAACAGCAAGAACAACGCGCCGCACAGCGCCGCCGTGCTGACGATGATCGCAATGTGGTCGGCGGAGACATTGAGCCCACCGCCGCGCAGGAACATCTCGCTGAACGGCGTCTTGAGGGCATGGGTATCGGTACCCCAGCCCGGCACCATCGTGACCAGCCCGCGCATCGCGTAGGCCGCGCCGAGGGTCACCATCACGGCCGAGAAGGCCGGCTGCCCGATGAGGTGCCGCAGCACCACCCGCTCGAAGGCGGCGCCGAACAGGGCCAGCACCACCACCGACAGCAGCACCGCCAGCCAGAAGTTCAGGCCGAACAGGACGGCGAACGTATAGGCGACAAAGCCACCCACCATCAGGATGTCGCCCTGCGCAAAATTGACCACTTCCGTGGCCTTGTAGATCAGCACAAAACCCAAGGCCACCAGGCCATAGATACAGCCGATCGCAACGCCGCTGATGGCGACCTGCAGAATCTCCACGCGTCTCTCCTCTTCTCGTTATCGACCGGACGGCCGCAGCCGCCCGGTCAGACGACCCGGGGCGACTCAGGCCAGGCCAGCATTTTTCAGGCGTTCTTCCGCACGACCGAACACGCCGATCGGCGAAGGCTGCGCGGTGGATTGATCGCAGATGCGCGGGAAGGCTTCGGCGAACATGTCGACGGTGACTTCCTTCGTCGGATCGAACTGCACGCCTTCGGTCTCGAAGTACTGCACCAGGCCGAAGCCCCCAAAGCCGGCCGCAATGATCGCGCCGGACATCGTGTTCTCCTCGCTGCACAGATAGGCCACCGCCGGGGACACGTGCTCAGGCTTCATGATCTTGAGGCGCTCGGCATCGACCAGACTCTCGGTCATGCGCGATGCTGCCGAAGGCGAGATCGCGTTGGTCAACACGTTGTTCTTGCGGCCTTCCACTGTCAGGCAGTTCATGAAGCCGAGCATGGCCATCTTGGCCGAACCGTAATTCGTCTGGCCGAAGTTGCCGTTCGTGCCAGCCACCGAGGTGGTGACGACGATGCGACCGTACTTCTGCGCCGTCATGATGGGCCAGGCAGCCTTGGTGCAGTACACCGTGCCCATGAAATGCACCCCCATCACCGCATCGAAGTCGGTCATGTCCATCTTGGAGAAGCTCTTGTCGCGCAGGATGCCAGCGTTGTTGACCAGGATGTCGAGGCGGCCAAAGCTGTCCATCGCGGTCTTGATGATCCCGGCAGCGCCTTCGGCATCGGACACCGAGGCATAGTTCGCCACGGCTTCGCCACCGGCGGCACGGATCTCGGCCACCACCTTGTCGGCTGCGGCGCTGTCGCCGCCGACGCCGTTCACCGCACCGCCGAGGTCGTTCACCACCACCTTGGCGCCTTGCTGCGCCAGCAGCAGGGCATGCGACCGACCCAGGCCGGCACCCGCACCGGTCACGATGGCCACGCGGCCAGCAAGTCTCTTCGTCATGATTCGTTTCCTGTCAGTTCGGTTGTGAGTCAAATGCGAGGAGCGGGCAGCCCCCCGTTGAACCGGCCCGGCAGCTTAGGCCACCCCGGGTCGGCATGTATCGTCGGATCAGACGACGCCGCACGCCCGCAACATCGCGTATATGCGTATGTACAAATGGCCGCGTCAAGCTATACGACGGAAAACAGGCGTCGAGACGCCATCCATGTCGCGGAAGACCACCTCGACGGGCTGGTCCACCGCCACGCTCTCGGGCGGCGCGTCGACGATGTGGGTCATCAGGCTGATGCCCTCATCCAGCGTCACGAAAGCAATCACGTAGGGCGGCCCATCCTTGGGCCGCGTGATGCTGAACGAATACACCTTCCCGGTGCCGCGCGACTCGAGCCATGCGACGTCGTCGCTCATGCAGAACGGGCAGAAAGTGCGCGGGTAGTGGTGCAGTTCGCCGCAGGCGCGGCAGCGCTTGATCAGCAGCTTGCCGCCGGTGGAGCGCCAGAACGGCGCGTCGACGCTTTCGGGTTGTACGGTCGCCATGCGCTCAGACCCTCTCAAGAATGACGGTGGCGCCGGCGTGGCGCGTACCCAGCAGACCGCCGGTGCCATGGGCCACGGCGAGGTCGCAGTTCGGCACCTGCACCTTGGGATGGGCTTCGCCGCGCAGCTGACGCACGGCTTCGATCACCTTGGTCATGCCACCGCGGTTGGCCGGATGGTTGTTGCACAAACCCCCGCCATCGGTGTTGACCGGCAGCTTGCCGACCCCGGAAATCAGGTTGCCGTCCGCCACGAAGCGCCCGCCCTGGCCGCGTTCGCAGAAACCGATGTCCTCGATCTGCATCACCACGGTGATGGTGAAGCTGTCGTACAGCGAGGCGTACTTGATGTCCTGCGGCGTGATGCCTGCTTCGGCGAACGCGGTGGCAGCCGAGGCACGGCCGGCGGAATACGTCAGGTCGACCCGGCCCCCGTGGTTGTACTTGACCGACTCGCCGACGCCTCGGATCTTCACCAGCGGGCGCTTGAGCTGGCGTGCGATCTCGGGTGACACCACCACCAGCGCGCCGCCGCCATCGCTGACCACGCAGCAGTCGAGCTTGTGCAGCGGGTCGGAGATCATCGGCGATGCCAGCACATCCTCGACCGTCACGACGCTGCGCAGCATCGCGTGCGGGTTGTGCTGAGCATGGTGTGAGGCAGCCACCTTCACCCAGGCCAGCTGTTCGCTGGTGGTGCCGAACTCGTGCATGTGCCGCTTGGCCACCATGCCGTAAACATTCACCGTCGACGGCTTGAACGGCAGTTCATACGGCACATCGGGGACCACCGGGTCGCTGAAGAACCCGCCCTCGCCTGCCGGGCCCGGGCCGGTGCGCGGACGCCCGGCCAGCGTGATCAGAGCCACCGAGCACTTGCCGAGCGCAATGGCCTCTGCGGCATGGCCGACCTGCACGATGTAACCCGATCCGCCGGTGTTGGTGCTGTCGACATGGCGCAGCTTCAGGCCCAGGTATTCGGCCATCGACACGGGGCCCATGCCCGGGGCGTCGCCGCCGCAGAAATAGCCGTCGACGTCCTTGAACGAAAGGCCCGCGTCGGCCAGGGCGCCGCGGGCGACGTCGGCATGCAGTTGGGCCAGCGAGATGCCGGTGGCCTTGCGCGTGGGGTGCTCATAGGCCCCCGCGATATACGCTTTTCCGTTGATGCTCATCGAAGACTCAGTCGTACTGCCGACCACGAGCGCTACGCTCAGCCGCGACCGGATCAGAATGGATTAGTGACGCAATGTACCAACAATAGTTCTTTTTGGGTCCAAAAAAAAACCTTCCCGGCCTTCTGTCTCCAACCAGGCTCAGTGGTGGTCGTAGCGCTGCTTTGATTGATCGCTGACGGTGTAGTAACAACCGCGCCAGGCACTCCACAGCGAAAGGTACCAGGTCATCAGCTCGCGCTCACTGCCCACCTTCAGCCGCACATATGCCCGCTTGCGGTAGGTCTTGACGCTCTCTTCGGCAACCCCCAGGTCCAGCGAGATGCCTGCCGATGACATGCCGTACAGGATGCGGGCACTGACCTCGACCTCCCGCCGCGGCAGATCGCTCATTTCGACGATGCAGCTCTCGATCTCGTCAAGCGAGGTCAGGGCCATCGCCACGTTGGCTCGGTGCAGGCCCGCGTCGGCATGTTTGGCGACGACCGACACGAGGACGTCGGCAATTTCGGACAAGTGAGTCAGTGCCCCGGCGGCGAATTCCGAATGCGGCGACGACCGCAGAATGCTCAGGCCGAAAGCCGACTGTTCGCGCCGACCACAGATCAGCAGGCGGTCACGTACATCGGGAAAGATCGACGGACGCAGATCGGAATAACGGGCATCTCCCAGGTCGATCCGGATCAGGCTCGACGACGATTGCTGCACCCGCCGCTGGGCCTCGAGGATCGCCGGGTCCTTGCGCCACCACTCCTGCTGCACATAGCGTGTGATCTGCTCCCGCGCCGGCCGCTGCGGGTCGAAGCTGCTGGCCGTCACCTCGCCGAGGCTGCCATGGCCGAGGCGGAACGCGGCGCAATAGTCGGCGCCGCTCACCTGGTGCAGGAAGGCCACCAGCCTCGCGCCGAAGTCATCGCGCCCGATGGCATCCACCAGGTCGGCGATCTCCAGCCGCGCAGCGCGCTCGAGCGGCACGGTCTGCCGCGCCGGCAACATCTTCATGAATGAGATCCTTTCAGCACTGGCGCTCGAGCACCCATGGTCCGGTGCGGGTTCGCATGGAACAACCCCAATGCAACCTCGGGTTATCACTGAGATGAACCTTACGCCATCCCTAATTTTTAGGAATTGGCAGATACCCCGTGCCGGCCGCCGCGCCTTCATCCAGAACGGGACACCGTACTGGCCGGATCCACTGCGCTGGCCGCCGTGCCGGCCGGATCCACTGCGCTGGCCGCCGTGCCGGCCGGATCCACCGAGCTGGCCGCCGCGCCGGCCAGGTGCTGCTGCGGACTGCGAGTCAGCACACCTTCAGGCACCGGATAGCGGCGCGTCGAAGGGCCGGCCTTCATCACCTGACCGGGCACCTCGTGGCCCACCAGCGCCGGCAGCCGTCGGGCCAGTGCCAGCATGGCCTCCAGGTCGATGCCGGTGTCGTAGCCCATCGCGCCGAGCATGTGCACCAGGTCCTCGGTGCAGGCGTTGCCACTGGCGCCGGGCGCGAACGGGCAGCCGCCCAGGCCGCCGAGCGAGGCATCGAAGCGGTCGATGCCCACCTCCAGCGCCGCCAGCGCATTGGCCAGGCCCATCGAGCGGGTGTCGTGGAAGTGCGCCGTCAAGGTCAGCGCCGGCCAGCGGGCCTTGACCGCACCGCACAGGCGCTCGACCTGCGCCGGGTTGGCCATGCCGGTGGTGTCGCACAGCGTGACCCGGCCGATGCCCAGGTCAATGAAGCGCTCGACCAGTTGCATCACCACGGCATCCGGCACGTCGCCCTCGAAAGGGCAGCCAAACGCCGTGGACAGCGACACGTTGACCTGCGCCCGACCCTG
>JBDTQF010000022.1:0-25725 GCA_039932275.1 Burkholderiales bacterium | reverse complement strand
ACCGTATGATCGCCCCATGCCATCGACGAGATCGACGAGATCGACGAGATCGATCTGGCCGACCTGCGCGCGCGCCTGCGCGGCAACGAAGCCCTGCTGTGGCGTCTCCTGGCCGCCTTTATCGACCGTGAAGTGGGTACCGGCGCCGCGCTGGGCGACATGTGGGCGCGGGGCGATGTCGAAGGCCTGAGCCACAAGGTCCACGATCTCAAAGGCAGCGGGGCCACGCTGGGCGCGCTGTCGGTCTCGGCGGCCAGTGCGGCGCTGGAACAGGCCCTTCGCGACGACCACGATGTGGACGCGGCGCTGGCGCGGCTCCAACAGGTCCTGAACGCCACCCTGCAGGCGCTGCGCGTTCTGCTCGCACACCCGCCCGGCCCAGCGTAGACGGGCTGCCGGTTCCTCACACCGGCGCGGCATGCCGTGCCGGTGCAGCCCGGCCCATGATCTCAGGCACACTCCACAGCCGTACCGTCCGGTGCGATTCAACGGAACCGCGCCACGCCCACCCGGCCATGCCGATGCCAGAGATCAATTCACCCATTCCCCCCGTTCTCCACCTGCCCAAGCCGGAGCACGCCCAGCGTGTTCCCGCCGACATCCCGCCGCACCAGGTCGAGCGCCTGCGACAGGCCGCCTACACCCTGCCCCAGGTCATCAAACCCGGCGACTACTGGGACGAGCCCGGCCCGGACGCCGAAGCCGAACTCGACGCGCTCGGCCTCATCCTGCTGCAGCGGGCGGTGCCGGGCTCCCGGCCCAGCCGCTGGATTGCGCCCGCGCTGATGCAGGAGGCGCTGGTGCACCTCGATGCCATCGGCTCGGGTCGCGGCGTGCTGGCGCAGATGAACGAACGCAGCGCGGCGCTCGAAGCGCTGGGCATTCAGCGCAGCGGCGACGGCTGGGAACGCCAGGCCGCGCATGCCCTGGTGCTGCCTGAGGCCGATGACGACGGCGCCGACTGGCACATCCCGGTGCATCACCTGGTGCCGCTGGATGCAGCACCGGTCTGGGCCTTCTACCGCAGCGGCGAAAAGGGCCCGCTGCTGCGCGCACTGCAATCCGCGCCGCCCTATGCCGATGCCGACGACCTGGCCGGGCACCTCGTCACCCTGCTGCGCCAGGCCGGCGACATCAACCCCGGTCGCATGGATTCGCTGCTGCCGGGCCTGCAGTCCGAGTGCTCGGTCGCGCAGCCGCTGGCCGCGCTGAAGCAGGCCTGCACCCGCGCGCTCGATCGCTGGGCCAACCGCGTCAATGAACTCGACACGCTGGAAGACCTGAGCAGCGAGCTGGGCTTCCAGGGCTACCCCGACACCTTCCCGCAGGCGCGTCGGCGGCAGCGCAAGATCACGCTGCTGGTGGGGCCGCCCAACAGCGGCAAGACCTACCAGGCCTTCGAACGGCTGGCCACCGCCGCCAGTGGTGCGTACCTGGCCCCGCTGCGCCTGCTGGCGCTGGAAGGCCGCGACCGCCTGGCCGCGCGCGGCGTGGCCTGCTCGCTGCGCACCGGCGAAGAGAGCATGCCGGTCGAGGGCGCGAAGGTGGTGTCGAGCACCATCGAGATGGTCAACACCCGCGACGCCGTCGAGGTGGCGGTGATCGACGAGGCCCAGATGATCTTCGACGCCTCGCGCGGCTGGGCCTGGACCCAGGCCATCGTCGCCGTGCCGGCCGAAGAGGTGCTGATCATCTGCTCCGACTACGCCGTGCCGGTGATCGAGAGCCTGCTCGGCCTGTGCGGCGAGCGCTGCACCGTGCAGCGCTTCGTGCGCAAACAGCATGTGCAGCTGATGCCGGCACCGATACCGCTGAACGCACTGCACAAGGGCGACGCCATCGTCGCGTTCAGCCGCCGCGAGGTGCTGATGCTGCGCGACCAGGTGGCCGATCAGGGCAAGAGTGTCTCGGTGATCTACGGCGCGCTGCCGCCCGAGGTACGTCGGCGCGAGGCCGAACGCTTCGCCCAGGGCGAGACCCAGGTGCTGGTGGCCACCGACGCCATCGGCATGGGACTGAACCTGCCGATCCGCCGCGTGCTGTTCTCGACCTTGACCAAGTTCGACGGCGTGGGCGACCGCACGCTCGATGTGAGCGAGGTGCTGCAGATCTCCGGCCGCGCCGGCCGCTACGGCCTGCACGAGGAGGGCTACACCGGCGTGCTCAAGGAAGCCGAGCCCACCGCGCTGCGCACGCTCAAGGAGCTGATGGCCAAGGAGGCCCGCGCGCCGCGCCACTTCAAGGCGCCGGTGGCGCCCAACTGGTGGCACATCGACACCATCTCGCAGCGCCTGGGCAAGACCAAGCTGCGCGAGGTGCTGGGCGTGTTCATGGACCAGTTGACACTGGACAACGCGCACTTCCAGGTGGCCGAGCTGGAGCAGATGCTGGACCTGGCCGAACAACTCGATGCCCGCGCCGCCAGCCTGAGCCTGCGCGAGCGCTTCATCTACGCCCAGGCGCCGGTGGACACGCGCACCGCCACGCTGGTGGAGCTGTACCTGGGCTGGGCCGAGCACCATGGCCGCACGGGCGAGGCCGGGCACGCCTGGTTCCTGGACGATGTCGATGCGCACAGCCGGCTCGAACGCATGGAGCAGGCCCTGCGCGCCTGCACGCTGTGGCTGTGGCTGGACCTGCGCTTTCCGGGCGTGTACGGCCAGGTGGCCGAAGTGCTGGAGCTGCGCAACCAGCTCAACGACGGCATCGAGCGCCAGCTCAAGGGCAAGCGGCCGCTATGGCAAAGCCGCGGCCGGCCGCGCCGCAAATGATCGAAGCCCTGCTGCTCACCGCCGCGCGCGTGTCGACCTACCTCGGCACGCAGCGGCTCACCGGTGCCAGCGGGTTTTTCTTCGCCCGCGATGACCGCCTCTACCTGGTGACCAGTCGGCATGTGGTGGTCGACGAGGACAGCGATCACTACCCCGACCGGCTGGAGATCGAGATCCACCTCGACGAAGCCAACATGACGCACTCCACCGGCTTCTCGATGCTGCTGTACCAGGACGGCCAGAGCGTCTGGCGCCAGGGCCGCGATGCCAGCAGCGAGATCGACGTGGCGGTGATCGAGGTGGACCGCGACGCCCTGCCCGCGTCCACCGTGCTGCGCGCCTTCACCCCGGCGCACCTGGTGGCGCAGGAAGAGGAAGACGCGCCCAGCGAGGTCGAAGTGGGTAGCTCGCTGATGGTGGTGGGCTTTCCACTGGGCTTTCACGACACGCTGCACCACCTGCCGGTGGTGCGCCATGCGGTGGTGGCCTCGTCTTTCGGCCTGCGCTTTCAGGGGCTGGGCTACTTCCTCACCGATGCGCGCACGCACCGCGGCACCAGCGGCGCACCGGTGGTGATGCGCCTGCCGGCTTCCGTGGCGCTGGAAGGTGACCTTCAGGCCCTGCCCTGGCGGCTGCTGGGTGTGCACTCGGCGCGGCTGGACGTCGGCTCGCGCGATCTGCTGCTCGATGAATCATTGGGGCTGAACTGCGCCTGGTACGCCGACATCCTGATGACACTCACCGACGACCGCTCGCCCGAACCGCCAGACCCTCCTGAACCACCCCAGCGCCCCGCACCTCCGGAAACGCCTGAAACGCCTGAAACACAGCAAGCGCCAAAGACTGCCGCACCAACCCCCCACAAATAAGGGCATTCCAGGCGCTGTCTTTTCATACAGGGGTGTTACTGTGAGCCTTTCCTGGAGAGTCCATGACCGCACACGACACCGCTTTGCTGGCCGCATCTCCCGCCCCGGCCGTGGCGGCAGATCATTTCGATTTCCGGGGCGACCATGCCCACGCCAGCACGGGTGAGCACTACGTCTACGAGGGTCGCTACCAGCCGCTCGGCACCATGGTCGACTGGAGCGCGCACGTGCGATCAGCCGGCGGCGCGCTATCACGGGTGGCCGGGTCGATCCGTCTGAGCCGCGGCCAAACCCACAGCGTGGCGGGCAGGCTGGTCGGCCACATGGTGGCGCAGGCCATTGATGCCCTGAGCGTGGCAACCCCGGCCGCCTCACCCGTCTGAGCGTTCAACCCAGTCGGGCCACTGCCTTGGCCAGGGTGTCGACCGTGCGTTCGACATGGCGCAGCTTCTCCAGCCCGAACAGGCCAATGCGGAAGGTGCGGAAGTCGGCCGGCTCGTCACATTGGAGCGGCACGCCAGCGGCCGTCTGCAAACCCAGGTCGATGAACTTCTTGGACGACTGGATGCCCAGGTCGGTGGTGTAGCTCACCACCACGCTCGGCGCTTCGAAGCCTGCCGCCGCGACGCTCTTGAAGCCTTGGCTTGTAAGCAGCGCACGCACTTCCTGGCCCAAGCGCTGCTGGGCGTTGCGCAGCAGGTCAAAACCGGCCTCGCGGGTCTCCAGCATGGCGGCGCGGGTGAGAGCCAACGCATCGGTGGGCATCGTCGCGTGGTACGCATGGCCGCCACCTTCGAAGGCTTCCATGATCTGCAGCCACTTGCGCAGGTCGCAGGCGAAGCTGGTGCTGGTGGTCTGCTCGATGCGCTCACGCGCCAGCTCGCTCAGCATCACGAAGGCGCAGCAGGGTGAGCCGCTCCAGCCCTTCTGCGGCGCGCTGATCAACACGTCCACGCCGCAGGCCGGCATGTCTACCCACATCGCTCCGGAGGCGATGCAGTCCAGCACGAACAGCCCGCCCACCGCATGGACCGCGTCGCCCACGGCGCGCAGGTAGGCGTCGGGCAGTAGCAGCCCCGAAGCGGTTTCCACATGCGGTGCAAACACCACCGCGGGGCGGTGCTGCTGAATCGCCGCGACCACCTCGTCGATTGGCGCCGGCGCAAAAGCCGCCTGCGCACCCGCCGCCACCGGACGGGCCTTAAGCACCACCGTGCTTGATGCGATGGCGCCCATCTCGAGGATCTGGCTCCAGCGGTAACTGAACCAGCCGTTGCGCAGCACCAGGCAGGTCTTGCCGGTGGCGAACTGGCGCGCCACGGCCTCCATGCCGAAGCTGCCGCTGCCGGGCACCACCACCGCGCTGCGGGCGCCATAGGCCTGCTTGAGCACACCGGCGATGTCATTCATCACCCCGTTGAACCGGCGCGACATGTGGTTGAGCGCGCGGTCGGTGTAGACCACGGAGTATTCGAGCAGGCCTTCGGGATCGACGGTGGACAACAAGCCGGGCATGGTTCAGCTCCGTGAACAACAGGGACAACAAGAGAGCCGGTCAGCTTAGCACCGGGCCTCATCCTCGATGACCCTCCACTGACGCAACGGCGCCAGCGGCGTGTCGCATTGCCGGAGGCCGTCAGGCCTCGAACTTCGGCAGCCGCAGCCGCGAGGGCAGGCGGGCGCCGACCAGCAGCACCACCGCCATGCCGCGAAACAGGAACGCCCCACCCAGCACCCCACCCAGCACGCCGTAGCACATGGGCAGCACGGCGCTCGACAAGCTGATGCAGGCCGAGCGCAGCGCAATGGCCTCGCCATGCCGGTCGGCCGGCGTGAGGTGGTGCAGCGCCGTCATCACCATCGGCTGCACCGCGCCCAGCGCCAGGCCGATGGGCGCGGCCAGCACCAGCATCTGCCAGGCATGGCGGGTGTGCGGGTACAGCACGAACATCGCCGCGGTGACCACGTAGCACAGCGTGATCACGCTGGCTTCGGAACGCCCGCGCGCCAGCACCGGCAGCACCAGCCGGCTCACCGCCACCATGAAGGCGAACATGCCCAGCACGCTGCCAATGGCGCTGGCCGACAGGCCCAGGCCGTGGCCATGCAGCGGCACCAGGAAACTGAACAGATCCCAACTGGTGGAGAAGCACCAGTTGATCAGCAACAGCCGCCCCATGCCCGGCAGGGCCAGCAGCTCGCGGGCGCTTTGCAGCAGGCCCGGCCGCGGGGTGGCGGCGGCCTGCTCGCGCTGTTCACGCAGGCCC
This sequence comes from Burkholderiales bacterium, assembly GCA_039932275.1. Taxonomy (GTDB): domain Bacteria; phylum Pseudomonadota; class Gammaproteobacteria; order Burkholderiales; family Burkholderiaceae_C; genus Sphaerotilus. The sequence continues at coordinate 19,818 of JBDTQF010000022.1, read as the reverse complement.
TGTTCACGCGGCACCCAGCGCATGAAGGCCAGCGTGGCGAGCGGCAGCACCGCGATCACCGCGTAGGCGCTGGTGAAGCCGCCCAGATCGATGCAGGCGCCCGCCAGCATCGGCCCAATCATGTTGCTCAGCGGCGCTGCCAGGCCCTGCCAGCTGAACATGCGTTTGATGATCTCGTTGTGCTGCCGCGCGGCTTCGGCGCTGTCGGCCGGAACGCCGTGAGCCGGGCCCGCCAGCGCGGCGAGCCGCGCGGCGGTGCGCTGGCCGCAGATCTGCGTGAGGTTGGCCGCCGTGCCCAGCAGCGTGGCGCCCGCTGCCAGCAGCAGGGTGCGCAGCACATCCCACGCACCGGCCGCGTCGAGCCAGGCCGAGGGCAGCGCCAGCAGGCCGCCCAGCAGCGACATCACCACCGCCGCGCGCACCGGCTCGTGGTAGCCCCGGCGGTCGACCCAACGGCCCACGTGCATCGAGGTGAGCACCGGCGCCATCGCGAACAGCGCCACCATCACGCCGGCCGAAGCGGCGGGGCTGAGCCCCAGGAAACCACCTGACTGCAGCAGCATCAGCGGCGTGGCCAGGCGCAAGCCCGCCATGGCGCTGTGCAGGCAAACCTGGCCGGTGATCAACCCCGCCAGCGGGCGTTGTTCAGCAGAAACCCAGCGCGTCACAGCAGGCGGTCCGCCGGTGGTGCAACCGACGCGACCGCCGCGGCCGATGCAACCGGCACCTCGGCCCCCAGCAGCCCCGCGGCCTCATCGTCCGGCAAAGCTTCGACCGCGCGCAGCTGGCGCGCCATCGCGCGGCTACGCACCTCCGCCGATTCAATGGTGTTGTGCGCCTCCATCAGCTTCTTCTTGGTCTTGTCGAGCACGTCACCGAACTTGGCGAACTCGGTCTTCACCGCGCCGAGCACCTTCCAGACCTCGGCGCTGCGCTTTTCAAGTGCCAGCGTGCGGAAGCCCATCTGCAGGCTGTTGAGCAGGGCCAGCAACGTGGTCGGGCCGGCCAACATGATGCGGTGCTGGCGCTGCAGCGCCTCGGCCAGGCCGGGACGGCGCAGCAACTCGGCGTACAGGCCCTCGGTGGGCAGGAAGAGGATGGCGAAGTCGGTGGTGTGGGGCGGCGACAGGTACTTGGTGGCGATGGTCTTGGCCTCGTCGCGGATGCGCTGCTCCAGCGCTTTGCCGGCGGCCTCGGCCTCCTCGCGCTCGGCGCGGTCCTGCGCATCGAGCAGGCGTTCGTAATCTTCGCGCGGAAACTTGGCATCCAGCGGCAGCCACACCACGCTGCCGTCGTCGCTGCGACCGGGCAGGCGGATGGCGTACTCCACCCGCTCGTTGCTGCCGGGCACCGTGGCCACGTTGGCGGCGTACTGTTCCTGCGTGAACACCTGCTCCAGCAGCGCACCCAGCTGCACCTCGCCGAAGACGCCGCGGCTCTTCACATTGGTCAACACGCGTTTGAGATCGCCCACGCCCTGGGCCAGCTTCTGCATGTCACCCAGGCCGTGGTGTACCCGCTCCAACTGCTCGGACACGTGCTTGAAGCTTTCGCCCAAGCGCTGTTCCAGCGTGGCGTGCAGCTTCTCGTCCACCGTGGCCCGCATCTGCTCTAGCTTCTTCTCGTTGTCCGCCTGCAGCGATTGCAAGCGCTGCTCGACGCTGCGCTGCACATCGGCCAGGCGGGTCTCGATGGTCAGGCGCACCTCGGCCAGGCGCTTGTCATTGGCCTCGGTGAGGCTGCGCAGGCGGTCGGACAGCAGCGTGCCGAATCGCTCCAGCGCCTGGCCGTTGCTCTCGGTCAGGTGCTTGAAGGCGAGATCCTGCGCATCGCGGCCGGCCTGCGACTGCTGCGCCAGCGAGGTGGTGGCGCTCTGCAGCGCCTGCGCCACCTGCTGCTGCATGGCCGCCAACTGGGTGCGGAAGGAGTCGATCTGCTCGTTCTGGGTGCGGGCCACATCCCCGGACTGGTTCAACAGCGTCTGCTGGAAGGTGGCCAGCGTAGTGCCCAGCGTCAGGCTCAGCTCTTGCCGCGTGAGGCGGGCGCTGTCCTGCACTTCGGTGCGCAGTTCACGCTCCAGGCGGCCCTGCGCGTCGGCCACCTGGCGCAACGGCCCATCGCTGCGGCGCAACGCCAGCCAGAGCAGCAACAGCAGGTTCAGGGTAAGAAGTGCAACGGGCAGCCAATCAACCATGCTCGATTGTCCCCCCAAGCCGACAGTGGCCCGTTGCTTGCAGGACACTTGGCTTGCCGTACCCGCGCCTCATGACCCAACCCCTGCTCGTGGGCGTTTCCGCCCGCATTTACCACCCCGCCGGCCCGATGCTCGAGTTGGGCGGCGTGTTCACCAAGACCCTGCACTACCTCGAACAATCGGTGGCGCACTGGGTACTGTCGAGCAACGCGTTGGTGGTGATGATTCCGGCCGCCGAAAGCGAAGGGCTGCTGACGCGCAGCGAGCTGCGGCTGGCCGACTATGCAGATCGCCTCGACGCGCTGGTGCTGCAGGGCGGCAACGACATTGCACCGCAAAGCTACGGCGAAACGCCGCTGCATCCCGACTGGACCGGCGACCCTGTGCGCGACCGCTACGAGACCGCCTTGTTCCACGCCTTCGTGGCGGCCGGCAAGCCGGTGCTGGGCATCTGCCGCGGCTGCCAGCTGATCAACGTCGCACTGGGCGGCACGCTGTACCAGGACATCGCCACCCAGATCAGCACCGTGCAGGCACACCGCGACCTGGGCAAGGACATCGACCAATACCACCTGGCCCGCTTGCTGCCCGGCACCCAGTTGGCCAGCCTGTACCCCGGGGTGGAGGAGGCGGCGATCAACTCGCTGCATCACCAGGCCGTCAAGCAGTTGGGGAGCGATCTGGAGGTTGAAGCCCGGGCCGTGCCCGACGACGTGGTGGAAGCGATTCGCTGGCGCGGGCCGAGCTATGTGTTCGGCATGCAATGGCACCCCGAGTTCATGGCGCTGCATCCGGGCCCGGCGCAGCAGCTCGACGGCGGCCCCATCCTGGGCGAGTTCCTTGCTGCCGCCGAAAGGCGCCGGTCAGAGGCCGGGAGCTGAGGCCGGGAGCTGAGGCCGGGTCCCGGCGTGCATGGCGTCGGACCGCTCCATTTAGTCTTCTTGCACTAATTTATGTTGCGCCGCACAAATGTGCTTGCAATCCGGGCGGCAGTCCCTATACTTTGATCATGCTGCAGTGCAGCAATCACGAGCCGAGTCGTTTTGATTCACCCCCCACTGGAGCCCACATGTCTTTTACCCCCGAACAGTTTTCCGCCGTCACCAAGTCCAACGTCGATGCGATGCTGGACCTCAGCTACAAGGCTTTTGCCAGCGTTGAGAAGCTGGTGGGCTTGAACCTGCAGGCCGCCAAGGCTTCGCTGGAAGAATCCGCCGAACACGCCAAGGCGCTGCTGTCGGTGAAGGATCCGCAGGAACTGCTGGCCCTGCAAGCCAGCATGATGCAGCCCGCCGCCGAAAAGGTTGCCTCCTACGGCCGCCAGGTCTATGAAATCGCGCAGGCCACCCAAGCCGAGATCGCCAAGCTGGCGGAAACGCAAGCCACCGCGGCCCAGCAAAAAGTGTCCTCGCTGATCGACACGGCCGTGAAGAACGCGCCCGCCGGCAGCGAGAACGCAGTGGCCCTGGTGAAGTCGGCCCTGAGCGCCGCCAACAACGCCTACGACAGCGTCCAGAAGGCCGCCAAGCAGGCCCAAGGCGTGGCCGAAGCCAACTTCCAGGCGCTCCAGCAGACCGCCACGAATGCCGCCAAGGCCGCCACGCAGGCTGCGCCCAAGGCCACCACCCGCCGTGCCGCCTGAGCACTTGTTGCTCATCACGGCTACGCAAACTCGATAGTTGATGCAGCCAGAGCCGATTGAACACCGTCCGGCCAAGTGAACGCATGACGGCGCTGCAACTTCCCATGCAGCACAGGCTCTGACAGCAGCGCGGCAGCGATGCCGCGCAGCAGGTTGTCTCCTCGGTACCTTCGCGAAAGCAACCCTTTCCAGGTACCTTCAAGCCCGGCTCCGGCCGGGCTTTTTTTTGGGCGGCGTGAAAAGAGGTCAGATACCCGGCTCGACGACACGCCAGTGCAGCAGGCTGAAGGCCGGCTCGGCCTGCGGATGGTGCTCGAACACGCCCTCCACCTCGGCGCCGATCACCACGTCCTGCAGCGGGTCGCCGAGCAGGTTGCCCACCATGCGAACCTGGCCGGCATGGGGCAGCTCCACCAGCACCACCAGGTACGGCCCGTGGCTTTTCAGCGCGGCATGGGCGGGATGCCACACACGTTCCCAGCTGTAGATGCGCCCACGCGGCGCCACGTCGTGCCAGGCCGGATCGAAGGCATGGCAGCGATGGCACAGCCATTCCGGCCCGAACTGCCAGGTGCCGCACGCCGCGCAGCGTTGCACGCACAACCGGCCTTCGCGCAGGCCCTGCCAGTACGGGGCTGACAAGCCGTCGGGTTCGGCCACCGGGACCGACAAGCCCGCTGGCAAGTAGAAGGAAGCGTTGTCGATGGATTGGCTCACAGCGTCGCCTCCGATCCCAGCAGCAGGTCGCTCACCGGCGACACCATCGGCGCGCCGATCACCAGCGCCACATCGCTGCGCGCGGCTTGGCTGGTAGAGGTGCCGCGCACCTGGCGCACCGCCTCGAGCACCAGCTCGAAGCCATGCATGTAGCACTCGGCCAGGTTGCCGCCGCTGGTGTTGAGCGGCAGCCGGCCCTTTGGTGCGATCAGGTTCTCGAGCTGCAGGAACTCGTTGGCTTCCTCGGGCTTGAAGAAGCCATGCTCGGCCAGCGACATCACCACGCCGCCGGTGAAGTTCTCGTAGCTCTGCACCACGCCCACGTCCTGCGGGCCCAGGCCGGCCATGCGGAACAGTGCCGGCGCAACGCTCTCGTAGTTGGCACTGGCATAACGCGCCGACGCATGCGGGATGGCGCCAAAGCGCGGGCCGGAGCCGGCAGCGGCGCCGAGGATGTAGGCCGGCTTGTTGGCCAGGCTACGGGCGCGCTCGGCCGAGACCAACACGATGGCCGCGGCGCCGTCGTTTTCCATGCAGCAATCAAAGAGGTGGAAGGGTTCGACGATCCAGCGTGAAGCTTCGTACTTGGCCTCGTCCAGCGGCCGGCCATACATCACCGCCCGCGGGTTGGCCTGGGCATGGTGGTATGACGCCAGCGCGATGGCGCGCAGGGCCTCCTGCCGCACGCCATGCTCATGCATGTAGCGCTGCACCCGCATCGCGAAGCGCTGGGGTGGCGACAGCACGCCATACGGCACCAGGTAGGCCCGTTCGCCAGAGATGGGCTCCACGCTGGCGACCTGCCCGTAGCGGCCATGCTGGCCCTGGGCGAGCGACCGAAACACCACCACGCAGTCGGCCAGGCCAGCGGCAATGGCGGCCGCGCCGTTGGCCACCGCCGCACAGCAGCCCCCGCCGCCGCCGCCCCACTGCATCAACGCGCTGCGCAGTTGCCGGATGCCCAGTGCCGACGCCAGGCGCGTGGCATCGCTGCGTTCGTCACCGTAGGAGGCGAAGCCGTCGATGTCGCGCGGGTCGATGCCGGCATCGGCACAGGCCGCCAGGATGGCCTTGAGTGCCAGCTTGAACTCGGCGTCGGGCGACTGGCTGTGCTTGTAGTACGGGGTCTCGCCGATGCCGACGATGGCCACCTGGCCCCTCAACGATCGTTCGGTCATGTGCGGTGGGTTGTCAATAGATGGACCAATGCTCGCGAAAATTATACTGACCGCCTCCCTTGCGATACCCCGCAACCAGCCCTGCCCTGACCGCCGCACCCATGACCCCCACCGACCCGAATGTCCCTTTCGCGCTACGCGAACTCACCGTGCCGCAGGTGCTGGCGCGTCACACCGCACAGCGGCCCGACAAGCTGTTCCTGACCGAACTCGCCACCGGCCGGCGCTGGACATACTGCAGCTTCGACCAGTGGGTGAACCGCATCGGCAATGCTCTGGCCTCGGTGGGCGCGGCGACTGCCAGCCATGTCGGCGTGCTGATGGGCAACTCGGCCGAACACCTGGCCGTCTTCCTCGCGCTGGGCAAGCTCGGCGCGGTGTCGGTGCCGGTGAACGTGGCGGCGCGCGGCGAGTTGCTGCGTTACTACTTCAGCCATGCCGACGTCACGCTGCTGATCGTCGACGAAGCCCTGTTTCCGCGCCTGGCCGAGGTGCTGCCGGCGCTGCCGCTGGTGCGCCATGTGGTGGTGGTGGGCGCTGCCGGCCGTGCCAGCGGCGCCACCGACCTGGCTGCGCAGCCAGCGCAGTCCGACCTGTCGGCACTGGTGGCGGACGCGCCAGCCATCGAACCGGCTGCCGCCGCCGCGATCAAGTGCTCCGACCTGCTGACGCTGGCCTACACCTCGGGCACCACCGGCCCGTCGAAGGCCAGCATGCTGTCGCATGCCGCAGCGCTGACCTACGGTGCCGGCGCGGCCGAAGCCCAGGGCTACCGCGACACCGACGTCTTCTACGTCTGCCTGCCGCTGTTCCACAACAACGCCCTGCTGGCAGCCAGCGGCGCAGCGCTGGTGTGCGGCGGGTCCATTGCGCTGTCGGAACGCTTCTCGGCCTCGCGCTTCTGGGACGAGGTCCGCGCATCGAAGGCCACCATCACCAACCTGCTCGGTTCGATGTCCAGCTTCCTGTGGTCGCAACCGCCGCGGCCCGACGATGCACACAACGACCTGCGCCTGATCAGCATGTCGCCGCCCCCGAAGTACACCGCCGAATTCGAGCAGCGCTTCGGCGTGCGCGCGATGACCAACTACGGCCTGTCGGACTTCGGCGTGGTCACCTCCTTCATCCCCGGCTCGCCGGCGGACAAGCTCGGCTCCATCGGCCAGCCGCGGCGCGGCTTCGAGGTGCGCATCGTGGATGACGACGATTTCGAGCTGCCGCGCCGCCAGGTCGGCGAGATCGCGCTGCGCAGCGACCAGCCCTGGCGCGCCGCCACCGGCTACTACAAGATGCCAGAGGCCACGCTGGCAGCGCACCGCAACCAGTGGTTCCACACCGGCGACCGCGGCTACTGCGATGCCGACGGCTACATCTGGTTCGTCGACCGCAAGAAGGACTGCATTCGCCGCCGCGGCGAGAACATCTCGGCCTTCGAGGTGGAGCAGGTCATCGCGCAGCACCCGGCCGTCGAAGTGGCGGCCGCGTTCCCGGTGCGCACCGCCGACGGCGACGAGGAGGTGGGCGCCTGCCTGGTGCTGCGGCCCGGCGAGACGTTGAGCGAGGCTGCGCTGATCGAACACTGCAACCGCAACATGGCCTACTTCATGGTGCCGCGCTATGTGCAGGTGCTGGCTGAGCTGCCGATGACCATCAACCAGAAGGTCGAGAAGTTCAAGCTCAAACAGGCCATGGAAACCGCGCTCGACGCAGTGTGGGACCGCGAACGCGCTGGCATCGTGCTCAAGCGCTGAACCACTGGCGCTACTGGCCCGCTGGGGCGGGTCGGCCGCAAAAGCATATTGGTTGGGCCATTGGGCCGAGCCTTTGCGCGGCCCACCTGTGCCGCTACCATCGCCCCATGCCCAAGCCCGCCAAGACGCCCGCCTTCGAGGTCGAACCCGTCAGTCCGCAACGCATCTTCCAGGATGTCGCCAACCAGCTGCGCCGCACGATTTCAGAAGGCAAGCTCAAGCCGGGCGACAAGCTGCCGGCTGAGCGCGAACTGGCGCAGATGTTCGGCGTGAGCCGCAACACCATGCGCGAGGCCTTGCGCGCGCTGGAGCTGAGCGGCCTGATCGAGCTGAAGCTCGGCTCCACCGGCGGCGCCTTCGTGTTGCAGGGCAGCTCCAACGCCGTGGTCAACGGCATGCGCGACCTGTACTTCCTCGGCGCGATCACGCCCGACCACGTCACCGAAGCCCGCATCTCGCTCAGCGCCGCTGTGATCCGCAAGGCCTGCGAGCGCCTCACCGACGAGGACATCGACCAGCTCGAGGAGAACGTCGCCGCGGCCGAGCGCGCCCGCAAGGCCGGCAACTTCGAGGAGCGCACACGCCATCACCAGGCCTTCCACATCCTGCTGGCCAAGCTCACCCGGAACCCCATCCTGATCGCCACCACCGAAGGCGTGATGGAGGTGACGCGCCAGTTCATCAAGGCGATCGGGCCGAATGACGACCCCTCAGGCACCGCCAGCTCGCGCAAGCGCCTGATCGGTCACCTGCGCAACCGCGACGCCGAGAAGGCCGTCAAGGAAATGACCACCGCGTTGCAGAAGCTGCATGAGGGCTACATGGTCCGGGCGCGCGGGCTCGCGCCGGGCGTGTCGGCCGACAAATCTACGGCGAAGGCCGCGGCCGGTTCGAGCGCCAAAGCCACTGTCCAACCGGCCACGAAGTCGGCCGCAGGCCCGGCAGCAAAACCGGCCGGCAAGCGAAACGCCGCCCCGGCCTGACCCGGGCGGCTCAGCCCAGGCCCAGCGCGCGGCGCTCGCGGTAGATGAGATCGTCGGCGTCGCGCCGGCCGGTTTCCCAACCCGGCTGCGGCTGCGGTGCATCGGCCGGCACCGCCACCACCTGCTTCCAGTCGGCCACCACGGCACGGCGCAGGATGCGCCACTCGCCGTTGCGCCGTTCGAACCGGTCGATGTAGCGCGAGCAGGTGAACAGGTCCATCGCCGATCCCTCCGCCCCGCCCTGCCCGCCCGACAGCTGCGCCAGTGCCTGCCGGGCCTCGGCCGGATAGCGCTGGGTGGTGCGGATGTAGGTTTCCACCAAAGCGGTGTCGGGCCCGGCGAACTCGATCAGGATGTTGCTGATGGCGTGCATCGAGAACGGGATGTCGCGGTGCCGGTTGCGGATCCAGTCGATCAGGCCATCCACCCCGCCGTTGTAGGCGCCGTGGTTATCGATGGCATCGGGATGGAACACCGCGCGCATGCCGTCCAGGTCGAGCCGGTCGACGGCGCGGCACCAGCGGTACATCGTGTCCTGAATCGCCAGCCGGTCGGCGATGCGTTGCAGGGAATAGGCGTTGTCATCAGCCATGGGTCATCTTCCTTTGGTTGGGGCGCCTATTCGGGCTGGATGTTGGCCTGCTGGATCACCTGCGCCCAGAGATGCTGGTCGGCGCGGATCATCTCGGCGAACGTGGCCGGCGGGCTGGGGTTGGGTGTCATGCCCAGGGCCTTGAGCTTGGCCTGGACCGCCGGCTCCGCGACCGCCTTGTTCAGCGCGTCGTTCAACCGATTGACGACGTCGGTGGGCGTGCCAGCCGGCGCAGCCAAGCCGAACCAGGCCTGCACGCCGTAGCCGGGCACGGTCTCGGCGATGGCTGGAATGTTCGGCAACAGCGGGCTGCGCTGCGGCGACGACACCGCCAGCATGCGCAGGCGACCCGATGCGACAAACGCGTTGATGGCATCGGACGGCGTGGTCAGCACCACCTTCACCTCGCCCGACAGCACCGCATTGGTGGCCAGTGCCGAGCCCTGGTAGGGGATGTACGTCATCTTCAGGCCGGCCATCTGGTTGAACGACTCGGTGGCCAGGTGGCCCAGCGAGCCACGCCCCGCCGAGGCGTACTCCAGCACACCGGGCCGCGTGCGGGCGTACTCGATCAGCTGCGCCAGCGTGGTGGCGGGAATGACGGGGTTGAGCAGGAACACCATCGGTGTGGTGGCGATCAGCCCCACCGGCAGGAAGTCCTTGAGGGCGTCGTAGCCCGCGGTCTTCTGCAGCAGCGCCGTGGTCACCGTGCTGTTGCCCACCTGCAGCAGGGTGTAGCCATCAGGCGGCGAGCTCTTCACGTGCTGCGTGCCCACGGAGCCACTGGCGCCGAGACGGTTCTCGATCACCACCGGCTGGCCGAGGTGGCGCTGCAGCGGCTCCTGCAGCTGCCGGCACAGCACGTCGCCGGTGCCGCCCGCGGCGAACGGCACGACGATGCGGATCGGTCGGAAACGACTGGGCCCGGGCGGCGAGCGGCAGGGCCGCCAGCGCGGCGGCGCTGAACAGTTGACGGCGGGACAGCATCTCAAGTCTCCTCAGGAGAAAAACGACGGGTATGTTCCCCGGGCCGCGCCTGGTCTGCGCCATGGCTTCTCGACCCTGGGGAGCCGAAGGATGCGCTATCCTTTCCGAAACTCTTGATTGGTACGGCCAATCAACGAGCCGCATCTTAGAACAATCGCCACCGGCCTTTCCAGGAGACAAACCCATGACACATCGCCGCGCCGTGCTGACCCTGCCACTGGCCTTGCTTGGCCAGGGATTGCTGGCCCAGGAAGTCTGGCCGACCCGGCCGATCCGCTTCGTCGTGCCGGCTGCCCCCGGCGGCACCAACGACGTGCTTGGCCGGCACCTGCAGGATGCGCTGGCCAAGCAACTGGGGCAGCCCATCGTGATGGAGTACAAGGCCGGCGCCGGTGGCGCCATCGCCTCGCAGTTCGTCGCCGCGCAGCCAGCCGATGGCTACACCTTCTTGCTGCACGGCAGCGGCCTCGTCACCGTGCCGCTGGTGCAGAAGAAGCCCAGCTACGACGCCATGAAAGACTTCGTCGCGGTGTCGCTGATCGGCACCTCGCCGATGGTGCTGATGGCGCACCCCTCCGCACCGCCCACGCTGGCGGCCTTCGTCCAGTACGCCCGCGCCAACCCGGGCGCGCTCGAATGGGGCGCCGCGGCGCTGGGCGGTGTCGGCCAGTTGGCGATGGAAGCCTTCCACGACGCTGCCGGCATCAAGGGCATGGTGATGGTGCCGTACTCGGGCGCCGGGCCTGCGGCGCAAGCGCTGCTGGCGGGCCAGACCAAGTACATGTTGTCCACGCCATCGTCAGCCACCAACGCCTTCGTCAAGGAGGGCAAGATGCGCCTGTTGGGCGTCTCCACCGCCCGCCGCAGCCCGCTGCTGCCCGACGTGCCCAGCATCAGCGAGGTGGTGCCGGGATACCACACCGAAACCTGGTTCGGCCTGGTGGCACGCAGCGGCACACCACCGCAGGCCATTGCTCGCATGAGCGACGCCATGACCAAGGCCATCGCGCAGCCCGACATCCAGGACAAGATCCGCAGCGTCAACGTGGTGCCGCAAGCCGGCACGCAGGAGCTGGCCGACATCCTGCGCAGCGACCACCAGCTCTGGAGCAAGGTGGTCAAGGCCAACAACATCAGCATCGAGTGATGCTGCCCTGGCTGGTCAAGCGCCAGACCGGCGGCCAGGGGCGCGCGCTCAGCCGGCGCGCGCCGGCATGCCCAGCATCTGCCGCGCCTCGGCCGGCGTGGCCACCTCGCGGCCACAACCCTGGGCAAGCGCCACGACCCGGCGCACCAGGCCGGCGTTGTCGGGTAGGTCCAACTCTGGGTACGGATGGTCGCCCAGGCCGACAGACACATGTCCACCCAGCGCCACCGCAGTGGCCGCCAGCGGCAGCACGCTGGCGCCGCCCACCGTCAGCGTCCAGTGCAGCGGCAGGTCGGTGGGCAGGAAGTCCATCAGCGCCGTCAGGCCACGCAGCGTAGCGGGATGGTGGGCAACTGACGCATCGGCCAGGCTGAGTTGCAGCCAACCCGGCGCGTCCACCAAGCCGGCGCGCAGGTACAACGTGGCCGCGCGCAGCATCGGCAGGTTCCAGCACAGCAGCTGCGGCTTGATGCCCAGGGCCTTCATGCGGGTCGCGAAGTGGCGCGTCATCGCGTGGCTGTTGAGGTAGAGACCGTCCTCGTCCGTCAGCCAGCCGGTGGCGCGGTTGATGCCGCCGAAGTTGGTCGAGCCCATGTCGATCGGTCCGATGTCGGGCGCCAGACCGGCCCGCGCCAACGCCTCGGCAAACGCGAAACGGTCCGCCGCGCTGGCCTGCGGCGTGTAGGGGCCCAGCGTGGGAGCGACCAGCACGTCGCTGGCCGCGCGCACGCGGGCCACGCCGTCGCGGTAGGTCTCGAAGTCCAGCGCCGGCTCGCCGGCCGGCCCGCGGACATGAAAGTGCACGATGGACGCACCGGCCGCGCGGCAGGCCGCGGCGTCGGCGGCGATCTCGTCAGGCGACCAGGGCACCTGCGGGTTGTCGGTGCGCATGGTGTGCTCGTTGAGTCGCACCTCAATGATCAGCTTGTCCATCATGGTCTCCTCATCTCACCCGCGACGCCACGGCCGCGGGTTCATCACCCGCCGCGGCGCTTGCCAAAGGCGCCGGCCTCACGTGCTGCACCGATCGCAGCAGCGTCCCAGCCCAGCACCTCGGCCAGCACCTCGTCGGTGTGCTGGCCGAGCATCGGCGCGGCCACCGGCGGCACCACTGGCGTGCCGCTGAAGTGCATCGGCAGGGCCAGGTTGGGAACCTGGCCGGCGCTGGGATGGTTGATCTCGGTCAGCACGCCCAGCGACTTCACTTCGGCCGAGGCCAGCGCCTGCGGCAATGTGCGCACCGCGCCGGCCGGGATGCCGGCCTCGGCCATCTGCGCCAGCCAGTGCTCGCTGCCATGCTGGCTCAGTGCACTGCTCAATTCGCTGATGATGTGTTCGCGCTGCGCCAAGCGGCCACCGGCCTCCTGCAGGGCCGGGTCTGCGGCGACGGCGGGGCGCCCCACCAATTCGAACAGGCGCCGGAACATCGGTGTGCTGATGCAGGTGATGAAGATCGGCAGGTCGGCGGTGGGGAACACGCCGCTGGGCACCACCGCGCTGCTGGTGTTGCCGTTGCGCTCGGGCTGCTTGCCGCTGTAGAGGTACTGCGTGCTGGCGAAGCCCGTCATCAACAGCGCGGTCTCGAACAGCGGCACGTCGACGAACTGGCCCAGCCCGGTGCGGTGCCGGGCGGCCAGCGCGATCAGGACGGCGTTGCCGGCCATCATCGCGGTGGCGATGTCCATCACCGGCGGACCGGCGCGCACGCCCTCGCGGTCGGCATAACCGTTGAGCGACATGAAGCCCGACTCGCCCTGCGCGATGGTGTCGAAGCCCGGCCGGCTGGCGAATTCGCCGCTGCGCCCGAAGGCCGAGATCGAGCAGTAGATCAGCCGCGGGTTGTCCTTGGCCAGGCTGTCGTAGTCGAGGCCGTACTGCGCCATCACGCCGGTGGAGAAGTTCTCCATCACCACGTCGGCCGTGCGTGCCAGCGCGAGCGCGATCTCGCGGCCGCGCGCTGAGCGCAGGTCGAGCGTGATGCTGCGCTTGTTGCGGTTGGCCCAGAGGAAGCTTGCGCCCTCGCCACCCAGCCTGGCGTCGAGCGGCGCGAAGTAGCGCTGGTCGTCGCCGGTGGGCTTCTCGATCTTGATGACGTCGGCGCCGGCATCGGCCAGGATCATCGTGGCCAGCGGGCCGGCGACGAAGTGGCTGAAGTCGACCACGCGCAGACCGCCGAGCGCGGTGTTGGCCAGGCGTTCGTTCGGGGTGTCGGTCATGGCGTCAGGTTCCGTTGTAGTGTGGGGTGCGCCTGGCGGCAAAGGCCGCCAGGCCCTCGCTGCGGTCGTGCGAGTGGTTGTGGGCATCGACCATGGCGGCTTCGGCGCGCAATGCGACGTCGATCGGCTGCTGCAGGCCGTCGTCGACCAGCTGCTTCATGCGCCGCAGGCCGAGCGGGCTCTTGTCGATGATGCGTGCGCACAGCGCCTCGACGGCTGCTTGAAGTTCATCGGCCGGCACCACCTGGTTGACCAGCCCCCAGGCCTGCAGCGTGGTGGCCGGCAGATGCTCGGCGGTGAACATCAGCTGCTTGGCGCGGTTGGGCCCCACCTTGCGCGGCAGCCGCACCGAGCCGCCCCAACCGGGGATCAGTCCGTACTTGGCATGGGCGTCGCCGAAGCGGGCCTGTTCAGCCGCCACCACCAGGTCGCAGACCAGCACGATCTCCAGCCCACCCGCCAGCGCCAGGCCGTTGACGGCTGCGACCACCGGCAGCGGCAGCCGCTCAATGCGGCTGAGCAGCGCATTGGCAGCGGCCAGAAAAGCGCGAGTGGCCGCTTCCGGGTCGGCCTGCCCGGCCATGTCCTTCACCGCCTTGAGGTCAGCACCGGCGCAGAACGCCGAGCCGCTGCCGGTGAGCACCAGGCAGCGCACCGATCGGTCTTGCTCGACCTGGTCGAGCGCCGCGCCGAGCTCGGCCAGCATCGACGGGCTCAGGCTGTTCATCGCCTGCGGCCGGTTGAGTTCAATCCAGGCGGTGGCGCCGCGGCGTTCGAAGCGAAGGGTGTCGAATGTCATGCGAAGCCGAACCGCCCGGTGTCAACCCGATGTACCACCGCTTGGATCGTGACCATTGCTCGTTTGCTCCGTTGTGTCATTCGTACCTGCCAAGGCGGCCTGCGCCAGTCTAATCAACCCCGACAATGCCGGCTCGTTCATCTCATCTGCCCATGAAAACTGTCTGGATCGTCGACGGCGCGTATCTCTTCAACCACGGCCGCAACCGCCCGTTCGATTACCTGAAGCTCAAGGCCGCCATTGAGACCCGCAATGGCGGCCCGTTGCACGAGAGCTACTACCTCAACTCGCTGCCCGACGTGGCCAATGCGGCGCAGAACGGCTTCCATGCCTGGCTCAAGTCGGCCCCGCCGCGTGGCCCCAAGCTGCGGGTGCAGCTGTACGGCCTGAAGGAGCTGGGCACCACCTGCCCATCGTGCAGCCATGGTTTCGTGCGCATGGTGCAAAAGGGCGTGGACGTGGGCATTGCCACGCTGATCATCAAGCTGGCGGTGCAGAACGTCTACGACCGGCTGATCCTGTCGGCCGGCGATGGCGACTTCGAGGACGCCATCGATTTCATCAAGTCCGACCTGCACAAACAGGTGTGGCTCAACGGCGCGCAAGCCACGCTGTCGGTGGACCTGCAGTCGTATGCCGACGAGGTGCTGTGGCTTGACGACATGCATCCGGCCATCGACAAGGCCGTGTAACACACAGTCGGCACGATGAGCTCCATGACGACGAACCTGAACCGACCGGCCACCCTCTGGCGTGTTGCGCTGGCCCTGCTCGTGGGCACGGTGCTGTACCTTGCCCTGGTGCCCCACCCACCCAAGACCACCGACCTGGGCTGGGACAAGCTCAACCACCTGGCGGCCTTCACAACCCTCACCATCGTGGCCTTTCGTGCCTATGGCCAGGCCCGCTGGCGTGCCGCGGCCGGGCTGCTGGCGTTCGGTGCACTGATCGAGGTGCTGCAGGCCGTCACGCCCAGCCGGTCGAGCGAATGGGCCGACGTGCTGGCCGATGCCCTGGGCATCGCCGCCGGCAGCCTGCTGGTCGCGCTGCTGGGTTGGCTGCGAATGGCCGCTCGCCGACGCGTCTCGATGTGACGGGGGATACTGGGCAGCTGCCTTTGCTGTTCTCGCCTCCGTGACTGTCTCGCCTCAACCGCACCGCGGCATCTTCTTCGTCATCGCCGCGGTCGCCCTGTTCGCTGCGCTGGACACGACCACCAAGTACGTCAGCGCGACCGTGACCTTCATCATGGCCATGTGGGTGCGTTACGTGTTCCAGGCCATCATCGTCACCGCCACACTGGTGCCCCGCCACGGCCTCGGGCCGCTACGCTCGCGCCATCCTTGGTTGCAGCTCGGCCGCACCGTGCTGATGCTGTCGTGCAACCTGTTCGCCTTCTACAGCTTCAAGCACATGCCGGTGGGTGATGTGACCGCCATCATCATGCTGGCACCGCTGCTGATGACGGTGTTCGCGGCCACGGGCTTGAATGAACGGGTATCACCGCTGCGCTGGCTGCTGCTGGCCGGCTGCCTTGCCGGAGCCCTGGTCATCGTGCGCCCAGGCGCGGAGGACTTCAACTGGGCCGCCCTGTTGCCTCTCACACTGCTGCTCTGCAACACCCTCTTCCAGGTGGTGACCAGCCGGCTGGCGCGGCTCGAAGACCCGATGGTCATGCAGTACTACACCAGCTTCATCGGGGTGGTGTGCTTCAGCGTCGCGCTGCCCTTCGGCTGGCTGACGCTGCACGACGGCACGTTGTGGCTGCTGCTGTTGTTGATCGCGGCTTTCTCGATGGTGGGGCACCACCTGCTCACGCTCGGCTATGCCACCGCCGCGGTCTCGCGACTCACCCCCTACCTGTACTGGCAGATCGCCTTTGCCAACCTCTTCGGCTGGCTGGTGTTCGCGCACGTGCCCGACCGTTGGGCGATGCTCGGCATCCTGATCATCGCCGTGTGCGGCGCGGCTGGCACCTGGCTGAATGCGCGCGAACACCGCGCCATGCCGGGTCATCAAGCGCTCACCTGACGCCAGCCGCAAAGCACGGCATCACGTTCGCTCTCAAGTCGATCCGGCTTCGCCGGGCGACTTGACCCCCTCGGGGGGCGATGGTCGCTGTGCCACCGCCTGGTGGCGCCTACCCCGCAAGGCCCGTCGACCAGGAGGGTCAGCGCGCGAGACATGACAATAAAGCACCCCTGCCGACACGGCCAAGACCATCGCGACGGGGCATTCAGGAGGGATCCCCATGACCATAGCGCTTGCTCGCCACGTTTTCTCGGCCGTTGCCGTGGGCACCATTGCGGCCACGGCCTTTCGCGTCGCCACCGCGCCCGATCGCTTTCGCGAGCGGCAGGAAACCGCCCGCCAAGTCTGCACCACGCGCGGCGGCCAATGGGTGCAGGTGGAGCGGCAGTACCTCTGCAGCCCATCGAGCGCTGCGTCCAAGACCTGACGCGCCGCCGCGCTACAACTCGTCGATGGGTGTGGACACCTCCGGCGACGCGTCGGCGTCGCTGCCGCCCAGCGCAAAACGATCCCGCGTCCGAACGTAGAAGCTGGCGCCGAAGCGCGCCACCGGGTGGTAGTCCTGCAGCCGCACGCGCCAACGCTCCGTGTCCACCAGCCCCTCGCGGGCATGCAACCACAGCACCCGGCCGATGAAGATGTGGCGGCTCGGGGTCTCCAGCGTCTCCCACACGGTGCACTCGAAGGCGACCGGCGCTTCGACGATGCGCGGCGGCGCCACCTGGTTCGACGGTTGCACGTTCAGCCCGGCCAGGTCGATCTCGCTGGCTTCGGGCGGCAGCGGTTCACCGCAGCGGTGCATCTGTGCCGCCATGGCCTCGTCGGTGAGGTGCACCACGAACTCGCCGCTGCGCAGGATGTTGCGCGCCGTGTCCTTCAGCCCGCCATCGTGATGGCGGTTGATGCTGACCATCACGATGGGCGGGTCCTCGCCCATCATGTTGAACATGCTGAACGGCGCCGCGTTGACCACGCCGGTGGGGCCCAGCGTGGTGACCAGCGCAATCGGCCGCGGCACGATCAGGCTGGCCATCAGCTTGTAGCGCTGATAGGCCGTGAGGGTGCTGAAGTCGATGTCCATACAGGCCCGGTGCCGTGGGGTCAGGTCGAGCCGATCACGCCCTCGATCAGGTAGTCCATGCGGTCAAGGTAGGGGTCGTAGTTGCCGTAGGTCTTGTCGATCACCAGCTTGCCGGTGTTGCTTTTGATGGGGCCAACGAAGATGGGCTTGCCCACCTTCAGATCGGCCATCGCCGCCAGCGCCGCGTTGCGCGCCTTGTCGGTCGCACCCGCACCGAACGGCGTGCTGCTCACCATGTCCTTGTCGTAGCCGCCGAAAAAGGTATTGGGCAGCTTCTCGCCCTTGGCGATCGAGGCAGCGAAGGCCTTGTACACGGTCTCCCACTTGTTCTCGGCGCCGGTGATGAAGCCCTTGGGGGCCAGGCGCGCCTGCGAAGCGTTGTGGCCCAGGGTCTTGATGCCCTGGCGCTCGGCGGTTTCGATGATGACCTTCGGGCTGTCGACGTGGCAGGCGATGACGTCGCAGCCGGTGTTGATCAGCGAGTTGGCGGCCTCGGCCTCGCGCACCGGCATCGACCAGTCGCCGGTGATGATGAGCTGCACCACCGCCTGCGGGTTGACCTTGCGCACGCCCAGCGTGAAGGCATTGATGTTGCGCAGCACGATGGGAATCGGCTTGGCGGCCACGAAGCCGATCTTGTTGACCTTGGTGGACAACCCCGCGGCAATGCCGTTGACGTAGTGCGCCTGGTCGAGGAAGCAGAAGTAGCCGCCCAGGTTCATCGGGTGCTTGTCGGCCGACCACAGCGAGGTGGGATGGCGGAACTCCACCTTGGGGTACTTCTTGGCCATCTCGATCATGAAGGGGTCGAAGTAGCCGAACGAGGTGCCGAACACCAGCGAGGCGCCGTCCACCTGGACCATGGCCTCCAAGGTCTTGCGCACTGCGGTGTTCTCCGGCACGTTTTCTTCCTCCACCACCTTCACGCCCGGCACCTGGGCCAGCGCCTTGGCGGCCACGGCATGCGCCTGGTTCCAGCCAAAGTCGTCACGCGGGCCGACGTAGATGAGGCCGACGGTCACGCCCTTGGGCTGGGCCTGTGCCAGCAGCGGCAGGCTGCCGGCCGCCAGCCCGCCGGCGGTGGCTGCTGCAGCGCCCAGGAAGCGGCGACGATCGAAGGTCTGGGACATGGGGAACTCCTCGGGGTTGAAAGGCGGAGTGAAAGAGCCAGGGGTGGCAGGGAGGGAATGAAATCTCGCGGGTGCGTCAGCGCTTGGCGGTGCGACGCGCTGCCGGTGCGGCGGCGGCCGGTTTGAGCGGTGCAATGGCCTGGACTGGGCTGACGTCATCCCGGTAGCGCGCCAGCACCTGGGCGAGGTCGGGCCCGCCGCGGGGTCGCTCCGGACTCAGCGCCCGGCTTTCGATGCCCCCCAGGTGCGCCGACATCAGCTGCATGGCGGTGGCCGCGTCCTTCTTGCGCAGCGCAGCGATCAGCTGCTGGTGTTCGTTGACAGCGCAGTCCGACGAGTGCGGCCGGCCGTACACGGCCAGGATCAGCGAGCAGCGCGTGACCACGTCAGACACATAGCGCTGCAGCAGCGGGTTGCCGGCCATCTCCGCCAGCCGCACGTGGAATTCACCCGCCAGCCGGATCGACACCGGCCCGTGGCCGCTTCGCGCGGCGACGGCTTCTTCGCGCACATGGCCTTCGAGTTCGGCGCCCATCGCCGGCGTCCAACGCTCGATCACCAGGCGCACCACCTCGGCCTCCAGGCAGCGGCGCACCTCGAACACGGCCCGCGCTTCATCGAGGCTGGGCTGCGCCACCGTGGCTGTGCGCTTGTTGCCAATCTCTACCAGCGCCTCCGACGCCAGCCGGCCCAGCACCGCGCGCACCAGCGTGCGGCTCACGCCGAACTGCTGGCACAGCAGGTCCTCGGGCAGCTTGGTGCCCGGCACCAGCGCTTGTTCGATGATCGCCCGGCGCACCGACTCATAAGCCAGCTCAGCCTTCTTGGCGGGGGTTTGAGTGCTGCGACTGGCCATGCCGTTGTATTCCTCGTTGATCTATTTCGTATACAACTTTCAAGCACAACGTACGCAAACAGCGTGCCACATGCGCGAAGAGTCTCTATTAAATGGTTGCTAGACAGAGCCTCTGAGCCGCATGCGAATGGCATGCACCTTGCTCGCCACCGTGGAGCATCACGTATACAAGATGGAATCGACCGAGGAACCGCCATGGCCCAACACACCGTCACGCTGCAGCTGAACCAGCAGCAACTCGAACTCATCGATCGCACCGTGGCCCGCGGTGGGGCGCCCGACCGCGTCGCGCTGGTGCGCCGTGCACTGCGCGAGCGCGACCAGCCCGTACCGCCCCGTGCGCCGGTGCCCCTGCCCGACGTGTCCGGCCTGGATGACCGGCGCGAGCTATTGGCTGAATACGTGATGGCGCCGGGCACCGGCAAGGCCCTGGCCCTGCAGGCCGGGCAGCTGCTGCGCATCGAGCAGATCGAGGGCGGCCAGTGTGTGGACTTCAACTGCTTCAACCTGCACG
>JBDTQF010000021.1:0-25833 GCA_039932275.1 Burkholderiales bacterium | reverse complement strand
TCACCCACCTGCTGCTGGCCGACGAGATCAACCGCGCGCCGGCCAAGGTGCAGAGTGCGCTGCTGGAGGTGATGCAGGAGCGCCAGGTCACCATCGCCGGCGAGACGCACAAGGTGCATGAGCCCTTCCTGGTGATGGCCACGCAGAACCCGATCGAGACTGAGGGCACTTACCCGCTGCCCGAGGCGCAGGTGGACCGCTTCATGATGAAGGTGCTGGTGGGCTACCCCAGCGAGGAAGAAGAATTCGTCATCGCCCAGCGCGTCACCGGTGCACCGCAGGTGGTCTCGCCTGTCGCCACCACTGAGCAGCTGGCCGAGCTGCAGGCGGTGTGCCGGCA
Source organism: Burkholderiales bacterium (assembly GCA_039932275.1). Classification (GTDB taxonomy): domain Bacteria; phylum Pseudomonadota; class Gammaproteobacteria; order Burkholderiales; family Burkholderiaceae_C; genus Sphaerotilus. Next base: position 25,493 of record JBDTQF010000021.1, on the reverse strand, counting down.
GGTGTATGTCGACCCGTCGCTGGTGCAGTACGCCGTGCGGCTGGTCTCGGCCACGCGCGATCCCGCCCGCCACGGCCTGCCCGAGCTGGCGCGCCAGCTCAGCTATGGCGCCAGCCCGCGCGCCACCATCAACCTGGTCGAAGGCGCCCGCGCACTGGCCCTGCTGCGCGGCCGGCCCTACGCCCTGCCCGAGGACATGGTCGATCTGGTGCACGACGTGCTGCGCCACCGCCTGGTGCTGAGCTACGAAGCGCTGGCCGACGGCCAGACCGCCGATGCGTTGATCAGCCAGATCCTGCGCCGCCTGCCCGCCCCCGACAAACCGCTGGCCCATCATGAAGCTGCACCTGCCGACCCGGCTGCGTAAAAGGCCTGCGGCCGCCCCGGCCGAGCCGCCGCCTGCCACTGCTTCGCTGTCCACCGACGCGCAGCAACTGCTGCGTCGCCTCGAATGGACCGTCATCAAGCGCCTCGACGGCCGCCTGCAGGGCGACGTGCGCACCTACCTGCGCGGCGGCGGCGTCGACCTGGCCGACCTGCGCGAGTACCAGCCGCATGACGACGTGCGCCGCATCGACTGGAACGTCACCGCCCGGCTGCAGACGCCGCATGTGCGCGACTACCACGAGGACCGCGATATGACGGTGTGCTTCCTCGTCGATGCCAGCCCGTCGGTCGGCTTCGGTTCGGCCGAGCGCAGCAAGCAGGGCCTGGCGCAGGAGCTGGTGGCGGTGCTGGCACGGCTGTTCACCCGCGCCGGCCACCGTGTCGGCGCGGTCATCCACCATGGCGGGGCGGCTCGAGACACGGTGTTGCCCGCGCGCGGCGGGCGCGACGCGGTGCTGCAATTGATCCTGGCGCTGCAGGCCAGCCCGCCTGTTGCCTCAGCAGCGCAACCGATGCCGGGCCTGACCGAACTGACTCGCCTGCTGCAGGCCGGCGAGCGCCTGCTCAAGCGCCGCAGCGCCGTCTTCGTGGTGTCGGACTTCATCAGCACGCCGGGCTGGGAAACACTGCTCGGCCGCCTGACGCTGCGCCACGACGTGCTGGCGGTGCGGGTTGTCGACCCGTGGGAACGCGAGCTGCCCGACCTCGGCCTGGTCACGCTGCGAGATGCCGAAACCGGCCTGAACCTGCTGGTGGACCTGCACGACCCCGGTTTCCGCCAACGCTTCGCCCAGCTGACCGCCGCGCGCGACGAGGCCCTGCGCAGTGCCCTGAGCCGCGCTCGCGTCGACACCCTGGAGCTGGCCACTGACGAAGACCTGCTGGCCGTGCTGCAGCGCTACACCCAGCTGCGGCGGCTACGCCAGCGCCGCAGCGCGGCCCCGGCAGGGTTGCAGCGGGAGAACCGCGCATGAACCATGGCCTGCCCTGGCTGAGCTTCCTCTGGCCCGATTGGCTCTGGAGCCTGCTGCTGTTGCCTTTGCTGGTGGCGCTGTACCTGTGGTTGCTGGCGCGCAAGCGGCGCAACGCGCTGACCTACGCCCACCTCGGCATCGTGCAGCAGGCGCTGGGCCGCGGCCCGGGCTGGCGCCGCCATCTGCCGCCGGCGTTGATGGGGCTGGCGCTGGCCGCGCTGCTGCTGGCCAGCGCGCTGCTGGTGGCGCTGCTGACGCTGCCGTCCACCCAGCAGACGCTGCTGCTGGCGATGGATGTGTCGGGCTCGATGCGCGCCACCGACGTGCCGCCCAGTCGCATCGAAGCCTCGCAGACCGCGGCCAAGGAATTCGTGAAATCGCTGCCACGCCATGTGCGCGTGGGCGTGGTGGCTTTCGCCGGCACCGCCGCGGTGGTGCAGGCGCCCACCATCAGCCGCGACGACGTGCTGGCCGCCATCGACCGCTTCCAGCTGCAGCGCGGCACCGCCATCGGCAGCGGCATCGTGCTGTCGCTGGCGACGCTGTTCCCGGACGACGGCATCGACCTCAGCCAGGTCACCAGCGAGCGGCGCATGCCCGAGCCGCTCGGGGCCAGGAAGCAGGCACCTGAACGCAAACCGGTGCCCCCCGGCAGCTACAACTCGGCCGCGGTGATCCTGCTCACCGACGGCCAGCGCACCACCGGCCCCGATCCGATGGACGCCGCCAAGCTGGCGGCCGACCGCGGCGTCAAGGTCTACACCGTCGGCTTTGGCACCACCAACGGCGAGATCATCGGCTTCGAAGGCTGGTCGATGCGGGTGCGGCTCGACGAAGAGACGCTGAAGAACATCGCCACCATCACCCAGGCCGAGTACTTCTACGCCGGCAGCGCCGCCGACCTGAAGAAGGTGTACGACACGCTCAGCTCGCGCCTGGTGTTCGAGACCAAAGAGACCGAGATCAGCGGGCTGTTCGCCCTGCTCGGCGCGGTGCTGATGGTGGTGGCCGGCGGGCTGTCGCTGGCCTGGTTCGGCCGGGTGCTCTAGCCGGCGCGGTCAGCTCGCCGACTGGGCTCCCACCAGATAGTCCACCTTGCCCAGGTCGACGCCGTTGTGGCGCAGCAGCGCATACGCGGTGGTGACGTGGAAGAAGAAGTTGGGCAGCACCCAGTGCTTCAGGTAGGCCTCGCCCTTCATCGTGCGGGTGCTGCCATCACGGCCGACCGGGAAGGTGATGTCGGCGTCCTCGCGGCCGTCGATTTTGTTAGCCGGTACGCTGGCCAGGTAGTCAATGGTCTTGGCGATGCGCGCCTTCAGCTCGGCCACAGTGGCCTCGTTGTCCTCGAACTTCGGGCCTTCGATGCCGGCCAGCCGAGCCGAGCCGAACTTGGCCGCATCGCAGGCAATGCGGATCTGCGCCACCAAGGGCAGCATGTCCGGCGCCAGCCGTGCCTGCAGCAGCACATTGGCGTCGAACTTGCGCGCCGCGGCATTGGCCTGCGCCTTGTCCAGCAGATGGTCCAGGTTGCGCAGCATGGTGGTGAAGATCGGCAGGCTGGCCGAGGACAGGGTGATGCTCATGGGGATATCTCCAGTGAATGGCCGGGTGCGCCGCGGCAGCAGATGCGCTCTTGCCCGGCAAGGGGCGCGCGTCGATGATACGCAGCAGCCCCGTCGGGCGCTCGCCCGGCCACGGTGGCGACAGGCCTGCACCGCCGATCTGCTACAAGCGGCCCATGCACTACGACATCGCGATCTTCGGCGGCGGCGCCGGTGGCCTGGAACTGGCCGCCCGGCTGGGCCGCACCCTGGGCCGGCGCAGCGGCCACGACCGGGTCTTGCTGGTAGACCGCTCCGTGTTCCACATCTGGAAGCCGACGTTGCACGAGGTGGCCGCCGGCACCCTGGACGCCCACCAGGAAGGCCTGTCCTACCCGCTGCTGGCGCGGCGCAACCACTTCAGCTTCACGCTGGGCGAACTGCGCGGCCTGGACCTGACGCAACACCAGGCCACGCTTGCGGCGCTGCAGGACGCCGCCGGCCGCACCCTCGTGCCCGAGCGCACCATCACCTTCCGCTGGGCCGTGCTGGCGCTGGGCAGCGGCTCGAACTTTTTCGGCACCCCGGGTGCGCAACATGCCTTCGTGCTGGAACAAGCCAGCGATGCCGAGCGCTTTCACCAGCACCTGCTGCAGGCCTTCACGCGGGCGTCCTTTTCACCGCACAAGCGCCTGGCCATCGCCATCGTCGGCGCTGGCGCCACCGGTGTGGAGCTGTCCGCCGAACTGCTCGAAGCGCACCAGGAACTGCTCGACGGCCTGGGCCGCGAACAGCGCTTCCGCCTGGACGTGAGCGTGGTCGAGGCCGCACCACGCATCCTGGGCGGCTTGCCCGAGAAGATCTCCAACCAGGCCAGCATCGCCCTGCAGCGCAAGCAGGTGCGCGTGATGACCTCGACCAAGGTGCTGGAGATCACCCCCCAGGGGCTGATCACCAGCCAAGGGGAGGTTCCCGCCGACCTGGTCGTTTGGGCCGCCGGCATCAAGGCCGCCGACCGCAACACGCAGCTGGGCCTGAGCACCAACCGGGCCAACCAGTTCATCGTCAACGACCGGCTGGAGACATCAGCCCCCGGCCTCTACGCGATGGGGGACTGCGCCGCCTGCCCCTGGCAGGACGACCGGCTCGTGCCCGCGCGCGCACAGGCCGCGCACCAGCAGGCCAGCTACCTCCACAAGGCGCTGATAGCGCTGCTCAACGAACGCCAACACACCGCGCCTTTCGTCTACAAGGACTTGGGCTCACTGGTCTCGCTGGGCGACAACAAGGGCGTGGGTAACCTGATGGGCGGGTTGGCCGGCCGAAATTTCTTCGTCGAAGGCCTGCTGGCCAAGTGGATGTACATGTCGCTGCACCTGATGCACCACCTGGCCATCGTCGGCGCGGGCAACACCATCTTGCTGGCACTGGCACGCCTGCTGCAGCGGCGCGTGTCGGGGCGGTTGAAGCTGCATTGAGCCAAGCGGGGTTCGTTCATCGAAGACCTGCCGGCCCCCACCGGGCAGGTCAGGCCCGCTCGGCCACCCAACCCTGCACGCTGGCCAGCGCCGCAGCCACATTGCCCGGCTCGGTGCCGCCGGCCATCGCCAGGTCGGGTTTGCCGCCGCCCTTGCCGCCCACCTGCTGGGCGACGAAGTTGACCAGTTCGCCAGCCTTGAGCTTGGCGGTCGAATCTGCGGTGACGCCGGCAGCCAGCTGGACTTTGCCGCCCTCCACCGCCGCCAGCACGATGGCGGCGGTCTTGAGCTTGTCCTTGAGCTTGTCCATGGTTTCGCGCAGCGCCTTGGCATCGGCGCCCTGCAGCACCGCGGCCAATACCTTGATGCCCTTCACGTCGATGGCCTGCGCCAGCAACTCATCGCCCTGGGCCGAGGCCAGCTTGCCCTTGAGCGCGGCCACTTCCTTCTCCAGCGCACGCAGCTGGTCGAGCACGCCGGCGATGCGGCCTTCCACCTCGCCGGGTGAGGCCTTCAGCGTGCCGGCCACGCCCTGCACCGTGGCTTCAAGGCTCTGCAGATAAGCCAGCGCGTTGTCGCCGGTGACGGCTTCGACGCGGCGGATGCCGGCCGCCACGCCGCTCTCGGCCACGATCTTGAACAGGCCGATGTCGCCGGTGCGCTGCACGTGCGTGCCGCCGCACAGCTCCTTGCTGGAGCCGATGCTCAGCACGCGCACGGTGTCGCCGTACTTCTCGCCGAACAGCATCATCGCGCCGCTTTTCTGCGCATCGTCGAGCGCCATCACCTGCGCCTGCGCGGCCCCGTTGGCCAGGATCTCGGCGTTGACGATGGCCTCGACCTGGCGGATCTGCGCGTCGGTCATCGGCGCGTTGTGGGCGAAGTCGAAGCGGGTGCGCTCGGCATTGACCAGGCTGCCCTTCTGCTGCACATGCGCGCCCAGCACTTCGCGCAAGGCCTTGTGCATCAGGTGGGTGGCGCTGTGGTTGCGTACTGTCTTGGCACGCGCTTGAGCTTCGACGCGGGCGATGAACACGTCGCCGACCTTGACGCTGCCCTCGACCACGCGGCCGTGGTGGCCGAACACGTCGGCCTGGATCTTCAGCGTGTCTTCCACCAGCACGCGACTGCTGCCGTTGCGCAGCTCGCCGCGGTCGCCCACCTGGCCGCCGCTCTCGGCGTAGAACGGCGTGTGGTCGAGCACCACCACCGCGTCGTCACCCGGGTTGGCCGCCGCCACCGGCGTGCCGTCGACGTAGACGGCAGTGACGGTCGCGGTCTCTTGTACCAGGTGCTCGTAGCCATGGAAGGTGGTCGGCGCACCGCTGTAGGCCAGGCCGGCGGCCATCTTGAACTTGCCGGCCGCACGCGCCTGCTCGCGCTGGCGCGCCATCGCGGCGTCGAACCCCGCTTGGTCCACCGTGACGCCGCGCTCGCGGCAGACATCGGCGGTCAGGTCGACCGGGAAGCCGTAGGTGTCGTGCAGCTTGAAGGCGGTGTCGCCATCGATCTGCTTCGCGCCGCCGGCCAACGCGCCTTCAAGGATCTCCATGCCGTGGGCGATGGTCTGGAAAAAGCGCTCTTCCTCCTGCTTCAGCACCTCGGTGACGCGGGCCTGGGCCTGCCGCAGCTCAGGATAGGCCTCGCCCATCTGGTTCACCAGCTCGGCGACGATCTTGTGGAAGAACGGCGTGCGCGCGCCCAGCTTGTAGCCGTGGCGGATGGCGCGGCGGGCGATGCGGCGCAGCACATAGCCGCGGCCTTCGTTGCCCGGGATCACGCCATCGACGATGGTGAACGAGCAGGCGCGGATGTGGTCGGCAATCACCTTGAGGCTGGGGCTGATTTCACCAGTCAGCTTGCCAAAAATGACCTGTGGCGCACCGCCCGATGAGGCAACTGCCTTCGCCGCTGCGTCGAGCAGCGCCACGAACAGGTCGATCTCGTAGTTGCTGTGCACATGCTGCATCACCGCGGTGATGCGCTCCAGTCCCATGCCGGTGTCGACGCTGGGCTTGGGCAGCTTGTGCATCACACCGTCTTCGGTGCGGTTGAACTGCATGAAGACGTTGTTCCAGATCTCGATGTAGCGGTCGCCGTCTTCATCCGGGCTGCCGGGCGGGCCGCCGGGGATGCCCTCGCCGTGGTCGAAGAAGATCTCGGTGCACGGGCCGCAGGGGCCGGTGTCGCCCATCATCCAAAAGTTGTCACTGGCGTAACGCGCGCCCTTGTTGTCGCCGATGCGCACGATGCGCTCAGCCGGCACGCCCACGGTCTTGTGCCAGATGTCGTAGGCCTCGTCGTCCTCGGCATACACCGTGACCCAGAGCTTGTCGGCCGGCAGCTTGAAGTGCACCGTCAGCAGCTCCCAGGCATAGCTGATGGCATCAACCTTGAAGTAGTCGCCGAAGCTGAAGTTGCCCAGCATCTCGAAGAAGGTGTGGTGCCGCGCGGTGTAGCCCACGTTGTCGAGATCGTTGTGCTTGCCGCCGGCGCGGATGCACTTCTGCGCCGACGTCGCCCGGGTGTAGGGCCGCTTGTCGAAGCCAAGGAAAACGTCCTTGAACTGGTTCATCCCCGCATTGGTGAACAGCAGCGTCGGGTCGTCACCGGGCACCACCGGGCTGGACGCGACGATCTGGTGCCCCTTGGATTCGAAGAACTTCAGGAAGGTGGAACGGATCTCAGCGGCTTTCATCGGGCGGGCCGTAGGTGGCGGTGACGGTGTCGGGGGAGGCGCGCATCCGAGGATCTCGTGGTGCGCGAAAGAAGGCCGCGCAGCAGCGGCCTGGGCGCTTCGATTCTACCGAGCGGGACCTGGGCCCGAGGGGCCGCAAGGCCGGCGCTCAGGGCGCGCTGTCGGCGTCGTTGGCCGCAGCGCCGCGGCCCTGGTCGACCAGGCCGCGGTGCTGCCCGCGCGGGCGGCGCTCGTCCGGCATGCCGGCGCGGCTCAGGGCCGTGCTCAGCAACGCCAGCCCGTCGGTGCCATCGGCGCCATGGTGGGCAATGCCGGTGCTCACCGCCACGGCGGCCTGGTCGGTGCCCACCCGCACCGGCTCTTCCAGGCTGCGCAGCAGCTTGGCCGCCACCAGCTCGGCATGGGCACCCGATTCCATCCACGACAGCAGCACGGCATAGCAGTCCTGCGCCACCGTGCCCACCACATCGCTGGCGCGCAGCGCCGCGCGCAGCCGCACCGCCAGCTTGCGCTGCACCAGCGCCAGCGCGGCGGCGCCCAGCTGCTGCTCGATCTGCGCCGTGCCCTGCACCCGCAGCACCAGCACCGCCATCGGCGCCGGTTCACGCTCGCGCAGCGCGCACAGCTGATTCAGGTGGTCGAGCCACTGCGCCCGCGTGGGCAGGCCGGTGGCCACGTCGATCGAGCCACCCTTGCGCTGCAGCACCGCCATGCGCTTGCGTGCCACGGCGACCTGCACCGCGCGCGCCAGGGCCGCCGCCTGAACAGCTTGATCGGCGAGCCCGCCCGTCGGCAGCACCAGCACGTCGTCCACGCCCATGCGCACCAGCTGCAGCAACATGGCATCGCCAATCGCCGGCACCAGCACCAGCACCGGCCGGTCGGCCGCCACCGTGGCCAGCACCGGCGAATGCCGCAGCCCCTGCAGCGACTGCGCCTGCGGCGCGGCCCACAGCAGCAGGTCACAGTCTTGTTCGGCCGCCGCCGTCAGGGCGGCCTCGGTGGCGGGGGCGGCGGTGATCCGCCACGGCTGCTGATCGCACAGCGCCTGCCAGGGACTCACATCACCCAGGATCGACACGGACAGGGCAGGAAACAAGGAGCCGTCAGTCGCCATGAGGAGGGAACCCGGCGCAGGTCGCCAGGCCCGTGTGAGATGGAGCGGGTGAGGGGAATCGAACCCCTGTATGCAGCTTGGGAAGCTGCCGTTCTACCATTGAACTACACCCGCCTCGGTGGCCGATTCTAGCCGCGCCCTCCCCGTGCATCCCGGTGCCGGTGGCTGCCGGTTCCGCCGAATTGCCTGACGAGCGCGGGGCAGTTTGGCCGATCGCGCCCGGGCCGTTCGGTGCAAGCTCTCGCGCAGCCCCAATGCATCGGTCCCCGCCATGGAAGCCGTCCCTTTTCAGAACCTGCTGGCCGCGTACTGGTCGCAACAGGCGCTGACCGTCAACACCCTGCTCTTCCTGAACCTGCTCGGCGCACTGTTGCTGGGCAGCCTGGTCGGCTACGAACGCGCGTACCACGGCCGGGCGGCCGGCATGCGCACCTACGGCCTGGTCTGCATGGCGTCGGCCGGGCTCACCGCCATCGCCGGCTACCCCGGGCTGTGGTTCGGCGGCCAGCACATCGCCAACATCGCACCCGACCCGACGCGGGTGATGCAGGGCATCGTGACCGGCATCGGCTTCCTCGGTGCGGGCGTGATCGTCAAGGAAGGGCTGAACATCAGCGGCCTGACCACCGCGGCCTCGATCTGGGCCGCGTCGTGCATCGGCGTGCTGATCGGCGTGGGCTTCTACGCGGCCGCCATGCTGCTGGCGCTGCTGTGTTCGGCCGCCATGATGTGGGGCAGCCGCCTCGAAGCGTGGTTGCCGGCGCATCCGGCCCTGCAGGTCACACTGCGCTTGAATGCCGCGGGCACGCTGATGCCCAGCGACGAGATCGGCCGGGTCTTCGCCGCGCTGGGCTACGACGTGGCATCCGGCTCCTTCTCGCTGCACAGCGACCCGGCAGGTCGCGAGGTGCGTTTCGTCGTGGTGGCGGTGGACAAGCGACGCGCTGCGCCCATGGACGCCATCGCTCGCCGGCTTGAGCCGCTGGAAGGCGTCACCGGATTCGCTTTGACCCATGCACGCAATTGACCCGCGCCACAGGCGTCATCGCCTCGGCCGGTGTGCGGCCGGCATGCTGATCGCGGCCAGCGCCACCGGGTGGGCGGCGCAGAACGAGCCGCCGGGGCTGCAGCCCTCGGCCGACGGCAGCGAAGTGATCAACACGGCGCAGGGGCTGGCCTGGTCACGCTGCGTCGAGGGCATGCGGTGGTCCGGCACGGCCTGCGTCGGCAAGCCGCAGTGGCTGGATCAGGAGCACGCCCTGGCCGCCGCGACGGCCCGACGCGCCGCCGACGGCAAGGCGTGGCGGCTGCCGCGGGTGCCGGAGCTGCGGCACCTGGCGGCCCAGTTGACGCAACTGCCGCAGCAGCGGCCCGCGCTCTTTCCCGATACCCCGAAAGGCTGGTACTGGAGCGCATCGACCACGATCGACACCGCACGCGTCAACCCCTACGACTACGGCAACATCCGCCGCGGCGTGACCAACGAGAACGTCGCACGGCTGTCGTTTCTGCACGGCTGGGCAGTGGACATGAGCAACGGTGACGCCGAGGGCGACGTGCTCAAGCGCTCGCAGCTCGCGGTGCGGCTGGTTCGCCCACTGAAGCCCTGAAGCACGCGGCCAGGCCGCCCGAAGGCCGGGGACGACGCAGCGGCGGGATCGGCATTCCGCGTACCGCATCATCAGGGTTTCTACTAAACTCCCGGCGGGGTGACGCTGCGGCTGTGGCGACCCGCGCAGGGAACCTTCGGGGCGCCTGCGCCTCCCTACGTGCTCGCCACCCATCGGATCTCCGTGCTGCCTCGCTCGTCCCGTCGCATTGAACGCCCGCTGCACCGCGCCTTCGCGCTGGTGTGGGGCATGGTGCTGGTGATGATGATGTTCACGCTGTCCTACCCGGACTGCACCGAGGCCGCCGAGCAGCCGCTGCCGCTGGCGTTGTTCGCGGAGGAGGCCTTCTTCGCTGGTGGCGCCCCCGAAATCGCCGCCAGCACGGCAGGCTGCACCCGCCAGCATGCGCAGGCCGCTCCGGCCATCGACCCGCAGCACGACCTGCCCGACCTGGATCTGGCGCCGGACCGCACCCCGCGCCTGGGCTGCGGCGCCGCGCATGCGCTGGTGGCCCACCCCAGCGGGGCCGGTCGGTCGGCGTCGACACACGCCCTGCTGCGCCCGCCAGACCTCGCCTGAGCGAGCGGCGGCGGCCACCGCAGCCGCCGCTCCTGCGCGTCCCCGCGCACTTCGTCCGCCCACGCACCCCTACCTGGCCCGCTTCCTGCGGGCAGGCGGTTGCGTGCCGTTGATGTCCTCAAGCTTTCTCACAGCCCCTTCATGACCGCCTACCGCAGACCCCTCTGCCGTGCCGCCACGTTCGTGTGCGCCCTGGCGCTGACCACACTGTGCGCTGCCGCCCGAGCCCAGCCGCTCGCCGCAGCGCCGGCCTCGGCCGCCCTGCCGCCCGCCACCGCCGCATCGATGCCCGCGGCGGCCCCGGGCTACACGCTGTGGCAGCTCACCGCGCTGACGCTGGAAGGCAACCCGGCGCTGGCCGCCGAACGCGCTCGCCTGGCCGGCGCCCGTGCCCGCGTGCGCAGCGCCAGTGCCCACCCCAACCCGGAGGTGGAATGGCTGCAGGGCCAGCAGCGCGCCCGGCTGCCCGGCACCGCCCAGGGCACCAGCCAGAGCTGGTCGATCACCCAGCCGCTGGAGCTGCCGGGCCTGCGGCGCGCCCGCATCGACGCGGCCCAGGCCGATGTCAGCGGTGCGCAGGCCGGGCTGGGCGCCTTCGAGCACGCGCTGTTGGCCAGCGTGCGGCACCGCTACTACACGGTGCTGCGGCTGCAGGCCGAGAGCCGCAATGCGGAACAGGACGTGGCACTGGCCGAGCAGATCCACGCCCGCGTCAAGGTGCGGGTGGGCACCGGCGAGTCGCCGCGCTACGAGCTGATCCGCGCCGAGGCAGAGCGGCTCAATGCCCAGCGCGCGGTGCAGACCGCGCGGCTGCGCGAACAGCAGGCCCGCGCCGAGTTGCGCCGCATGGTGGGCCTGGCGCTGCCGGCTGACTTCAGCGTGCAGGGCAGCATCGAAGACGCCGCGCCGGCCCCGCCGCCGATCGCCGCGCTGCGCAGCCGGTTGCTCGAACGCCACCCCGAGCTGGTGGCGGTGCGTGCGGAACTGCGCGGCGCCGAGTCGCGCCTGCAACTGGAACAAGCCCGCCGCCTGCCCAGCGTGGCGCTGCGGGTGGCCGGTGACCGTGCGCCCGACATGACGTCGCAGCGCATCGGCGTGGTGCTCAGCGTGCCACTGTTCGACCGCCGCGAAGGCCCCATCGGCGAGGCCCAGGCCCACGTGCTGCGCCTGCGCAGCAGCGTGGCCGACCGCGAGCTGGGGCTGACGCAGGGGCTGGAGATCGCCTGGCAGCACTACCAGATCGCCCGCAGCCAGGTGGCCGCCTACGAGGGCGGCATCGTGCGGCAGGCCGAATCGGCGCGGCGCGTGGCCGAGGCCGCCTACCGCTACGGCGAGCGCGGCATCCTCGACTACCTCGATGCCCAACGCGCCTGGCGCCTGGCGCGCAATGAACTCAACGCCGCGCGCTTCGAGCTGCGCGCCGCGCTGGTCGAGATGGAGCGCCTGCGCGCCGAGGCCGGCGTGGATGCCGGCGCCGAGGCCGACGCCGAGCCCGACACCTATTTCTTTTCTCCCTTCGACAGCGCTGCCGGCATCGACCCGCCGGCCCCGTCCTTCGACCGCACACCAGCGAGCCCGCGATGAACACTTCGACCTTCTTCCCTCAGACAGTCGCCCGCCGCCGTGCCGCGCCGCTGTGGTCCGCCGTTGCGCTGGCGGCGCTGGCCCTGCTGTCAGCCTGCGGCAACGGCGCCGCACCCGACGCCAAGGCGGCCTCCGCTGCAGGGGCCGCTTCAGCGCCTGCCGACCCGATGCTGGTCACCGCGCCGGTCGCGCTGGCCGAACGCCTGCGCGTGGCCACGGCCAGCACCGAGCCGGTGGCCGAGCCGCTGCGCGTGGTTGCCAGCATCGATTTCAACGAACAGGCGGTGGCCCGCATCGGCGCCAGCGTCACCGGCCGCGTCACCGACCTACAAGCCGTGCCCGGCCAGGCCGTGCGCGCCGGCGAGGTGCTGGCGCAGCTGCACAGTGCCGAGCTGGGCGGCTCGCAACTCGCCTACCTCAAGGCCAATGCGCAGCGCGAACTGGCGCTCAAGGCGGTGGAACGCGCCAGGCTGCTGCTGGCGGCCGACGTGATCGGTAGCGCCGAACTGCAGCGGCGCGAGAACGAACTCGGCATCGCCGAGGTGGAGCGGCGCGCCGCGGCCGACCAGCTGCGCGTGATGGGCGTGCCAGCCGGCGCCATTGCACAGACCGCCAGCACCGGCGCCATCACCTCGATCTCGTCGGTGGTCAGCACCGTCAACGGCGTGGTGGTGGACCGCAAGATCACCAAGGGCCAGGTGGTGCAACCGGCCGATGTGCTGTTCACCGTGGCCGACCTGTCGCGCGTGTGGGTGGTGGCCCAGGTGCCCGAGTCCGAGGTGGCGCGGGTGCGGCCCGGCCAGAACGTGCACATCGAGGTGGCCGCCAACGGCGTGGAAGCCCTGCGCGGCCAGCTGGTGTGGGTGGCCGACACGGTGAACCCCGAGACCCGCACGGTGACCGTGCGTACCGAGATCGACAACCCCAAGCGCCACCTCAAGCCGGCGATGCTGGCCACGATGGTGATCGAGCCGCTGCCGATCGAACGGCTCGTGGTGCCGGCCAGCGCGGTGGTGCGCGAGGACAACCTCGACCATGTGTTCGTGCGCACCGGCGGTGATGCCGCACGCACCTACCGCCTCACGCGGGTCAAGCTGGGCATGGAGACCAGCGGCCTGCGGGTGGTGGAGTCGGGCCTGGCTGGCGGCGAGAAGATCGTCATCGACGGCGCCTTCCATCTGAACAATGAGCGCAAGCGTGCGGAGATGGAGGGGTCATGAGCAAACGCACGGCCGTCCGAAGTTTGCTCGCCCCCCTCGGGGGGCCTGGCGCGCAGCGACAGGTCTGGGGGCAGTCATGATCGAGTCTCTTGTTCGCACGGCGCTGGCGCAGCGCTTGATCGTCGTCGTCGTTTCCGTGGTGCTGCTGGCCTTTGGCCTCAACGCCGCGCAGAAGCTGTCGCTCGACGCCTTCCCCGACGTCACCAACGTGCAGGTGCAGATCGCCACCGAAGCCCCGGGCCGCAGCCCGGAAGAGGTGGAGCGTTTCGCCACCGTGCCGATCGAGATGGCCATGACCGGCCTGCCCGGCATGGAGGAGCTGCGTTCACTGAACAAACCCGGGCTGTCGCTCATCACGCTGGTGTTCACCGACGCCACCGACGTGTACTTCGCGCGCCAGCTGGTGATGGAGCGGCTGATCGAGATTGCCAGCAAGCTGCCGCCCGGCATCGCGCCGGTGCTCGGGCCGGTGTCGACCGGCCTGGGCGAGGTGTACCAGTACACGCTGGAGCGGCTGGATGACGGCGACCGCACCCTCACCGAGGCCGAGCTGACCGAGCGCCGCACCGCGCAGGACTGGGTGGTGCGGCCGCTGCTGCGCTCGATCTCCGGCGTGGCCGAGATCAACTCGCAGGGCGGCTTCGAGAAGCAGTACCAGGTGCTGGTGGCGCCCGAGAAGCTGCGCTACTACGGCCTGACCATCCAGCAGGTGTACCAGGCGCTGGCCAACAACAACGCCAACTCCGGCGGCGGGGTGCTGCCGCACTATGCCGAGCAGTTTCTGATCCGCGGCATCGGCCTGGTGCAGACGGTGGGCGACATCGGCAGCATCGTGCTCAAGGCCTTCGAGGGCACGCCGGTGATGATCCGCGACGTGGCCGAGGTGAAGATCGGCACCGCGGTGCGGGTGGGCTCGGTGGTAAAGAACGGCACCACCGAATCGGTGGGGGGCGTGGTCATGATGATGCGTGCCGGCAACGCCAAGGAGGTAGTGGCCCGCATCAAGACCCGTGTGGCCGAGATCAACGCCAAAGGCATGCTGCCCGGCGGCCTGCAGATCGTGCCGTACTACGACCGCTCCGAGCTGGTCGACGCTGCCGTGGCCACGGTGGTGAAGGTGCTGCTAGAAGGCGTGGCGCTGGTGGTGTTGGTGCTGCTGCTGTTCCTGGGTGACATCCGCTCGTCGCTGATCGTGGTGGCCACGCTGGTGCTGACGCCGCTGCTCACCTTCATCGCGATGAACCACTGGGGCATCTCGGCCAACCTGATGTCGCTGGGCGGCCTGGCCATTGCCATCGGGCTGATGGTGGACGGTTCGGTGGTGGTGGTGGAGAACGCCTTCGCCCACTTGGCGCGGGCGCACCCCAATGAATCGCGCATCCGCATCATCTTCAACGCGGTGAAGGAGGTGGCCACACCGGTGATCTTCGGCGTCGGTGTCATCATCCTGGTGTTCCTGCCACTGATGACGCTGCAGGGCATGGAGGGCAAGATGTTCGCGCCGCTGGCGGTGACCATCGCGCTGGCGCTGTTCTTCTCGCTGGTCTTGTCGCTGACACTGACACCGGTGCTGTCGTCGTACATGCTGCGCGTCAAGCCCATTCCTCACGAGGGGCCGGAGACCGGCGATGAGCACGACACCTGGCTGATCCGCAAGATGAAGCGGCCCTACCTGGCGATGCTCGGCTGGTCGTTGCGCAATGCGCGCAAGACCGCGCTGATCGCGGTGGCCGTGCTGGCCGCCACCGCCGGGCTGCTGCCGCTACTGGGCAGCGCCTTCATCCCCGAGATGAAGGAAGGCTCGCTGGTGCCGGGCATCAACCGGGTGCCCAACATCTCGCTGGAGGAATCGATCCGCATGGAGATGGAGGCGATGAAGCTGGTGATGCAGGTGCCGGGCGTGAAGTCGGCGGTGTCGGGCGTGGGCCGAGGCGAATCGCCGGCCGACCCGCAGGCGCAGAACGAATCGACACCCATCGTTTCGCTCAAGCCCCGCGACCAGTGGCCCGAGGGCTGGAACCAGGACACCATCGCCGATGAGATTCGCAAGAAGCTCTCGGTGCTGCCGGGCGTGCAGATCGTGATGGCCCAGCCCATCTCGGACCGCGTCGATGAGATGGTGACCGGCGTGCGGGCCGACATCGCGGTGAAGATCTTCGGCGACGACCTGCCCACGCTGAAAGCCAAGGCCGACGAGATCGCCAAGGTGGCGCAGGGCATCCGCGGCGCGCAGGACCTGCGGGTGGAGCGCATCACCGGCCAGCAGTACCTGCAGATCGCCATCGACCGCCAGGCCATCGCGCGCTACGGTCTCAATGCCAGCGACGTGCACGATGTGATCGAGATGGCCATCGGCGGCAAGGAGGCTACCGAGATCTTCGAGGGCGAACGGCGCTTCTCGGCCATCGTGCGGCTTCCGGCGGCCTACCGCAGCGACATCGAGACCATCCGCAAGCTGATGGTCAACGCACCCGGCGGCGCGCAGGTGCCGCTGGCCAGCATCGCCCGCATCGACGTGGCCGATGGGCCGGCGCAGATCAGCCGCGAGCTGGCCAAGCGCCGCGTGGTGGTGGGCATCAACGTAGCCGACCGCGACCTGGGTGGCTTCGTCGCCGAGCTGCAGCAGGCGGTGGCCCAGCAGGTCAAGCTGCCCGAGGGTTACACGCTGGAATGGGGCGGGCAGTTCCAGAACATGGAGCGCGCGCTGGGGCACCTGTCGATCATCGTGCCCATCACGGTGGCGGCGATCTTCTTCCTGCTGTTCCTGCTGTTCCGCTCGGTCAAGATCGCTTCGCTCATCATCCTGGTGCTGCCGTTCGCGTCGATGGGCGGCGTGATCGCGCTGTTCGTCACCGGCGAGTACCTGTCGGTGCCGGCCTCGGTGGGCTTCATCGCGCTGTGGGGCATTGCGGTGCTCAACGGCGTGGTGCTGGTGAGCTGCATCCGCGGCCTGCGCGAGGAAGGCCGTAACGTGGCGCAGGCGGTGGTGGAAGGCGCACGGCAACGCTTCCGGCCGGTGATGATGACGGCCACGGTAGCGCTGCTCGGTCTCATCCCGTTCCTGTTCGCCACCGGACCGGGCTCGGAGGTGCAGCGCCCGCTGGCCATCGTGGTGATCGGCGGGCTGATCACTTCGACTCTGTTGACCCTGGTGGTACTTCCCACCATCTATCGCTGGTTCGACGACCAGGCCGCTACCGCCTGAGCGCGAGGAGTACCGCATGAAAGAAATCAAGGCCGTGATCGGCCCCCAACGACTGCCCGGCCTGCACGAGGCGCTGCGCGCCGTGGCCGGTTTTCCCGGCATGACGGTGAGCCGCGCCGAAGGCTATGTGGCGCCCTCACCGCATGTGAAGCACAGCATCCGCGAGGAGCTGACCGACCATGTGACGCGCGTACGCATCGAGATGCTGGTGCCCGATGAGCTGGCGGACCTGCTGTTCGACACGGTGGTCAACACCGTCTCGGCCGGTTCACCGGGCGACAGCCTGGTGTGGATGACGGAGGTGGGCCGGGCGGCCTTCGTGCACAAAACAGTTTGACCGGAAAGGTCGTTCGCCGGGCCGCCCCAAGAACGACCTGCTCCCCTCGGGGGGCGACCGGCCGTAAGGCCGGTCTTGGGGCCTAAAGTTTCGCCAACCAGTCGATCACGCCGTCCAGCGCCGGCGTGGCCTGCGCGGCGTTGGGATGATTCGCCATCATGGCCACGGCATACCAACGGCCGCTGCGGCCGTGCACGTAGCCGGCCAGTGCGCGGGTGTCGAGCAGCGTGCCGGTCTTGAGGAAGGCTTGGCCGTGCACGCTGGGCTGGCTCAGCCGGTGAGCCAGTGTGCCGTCGACGCCGGCAATCGGCAGTGAGTCGAAAAATATCTGCGAGTTGCGCGTGCCCCACACGCCGCGCAGCAGCTGCACCATCGCCGCCGGCTTGGCGCGTTCCGCGCGCGACAGGCCGGAGCCGTTGTCCAGCACCACGTCGTCCGGTGCCAAGCCCTGGCGGGCCAGCCACAGGCGCAGCCGCGCCTGAGCGGCCGCCGGCGTCGCCGGCCGCCACGGAAAGCCGGGCGCCAGCGACAGCATCAGGTGGCGCGCCATCACGTTCTGGCTCTGCTTGTTCATGGCCCGCACCAGCGTGGCCAGCGGCTCAGAGCTGTGCACCGCATACAGCGGCACCGATACCCCGTCGGGCCCGGCCGGCAGGCCGTCCTGGGTGGTCGGGACCGGTCGATCCAGCACGGCGCCGCGCAACCGACCGCCGCTCTCGCGCCAGACCTCGCCCAGCGCACGCAGCGTCATCTCCTCGGCCGCCAGCGGCGCAAATTCGAACTCGCGCGCACCGCAGGCCGCCGACCAACTGCCGCTGACCTGCAGCTCGGGCCGCCCGTGCTGCGGCCGGAACAGCGCGCTGGCATTGCAGCCACCCTGCATGCCCACGCCGTTGACGATGCGCACATTGGCCAGCGGCGGCGTCACCGACACCAGCGCCCGCGCGCCGCGCGCCGGCTGCACCGCCACGCGCACCACGCCGCCGTCCAGCGACAGCGCATCGGGGCGCACATGGTGCGGGCGTTCGGGCGCCGGGATCGGCGTGCTGGCGTAGTCGGCATCCACCAGATGGAAGGCGCTGCGGTCGAGCCGCA
The DNA here is from genome assembly GCA_039932275.1 of Burkholderiales bacterium. GTDB lineage: Bacteria > Pseudomonadota > Gammaproteobacteria > Burkholderiales > Burkholderiaceae_C > Sphaerotilus. Next base: position 7,668 of record JBDTQF010000021.1, on the reverse strand, counting down.
GGTCGCCACGCACCTCGCGCAGGCCCTGCGCCTGCATGGCAGTGAACCAGGTGCGCAATTGTTCGGTGCTGAGCTGCACATCGCCGCCGCCCACGATCAGCAGGTCGCCATGCAGCACGCCGTCCACCAGCGGGCCCAGCAGGTAGGCGCGGGTGCGCCAGCGGTAACGTGGGCCGAGCAGATCGAGCGCCGCCAGCGCCGTCACCACCTTGGCGGTGGAGGCCAGCACGTAGGGCTGCTGCGCATGCAGCGCCAGCACCGGCGCGCCGGTGTCAATGGCCACGGCGCTGAGGCCAAAGCTGTCCAGCGGCAGGCCGCTGCCGGCCAGCCGGCTGCGCAGCGCCTCGGGCAACAGCGCCGACGGGTCGGGCAACGTGCGCCGCGGCGCGGCCAGCAGCGTGGCCGGACAGGCCGCCGCGAGGCTGCCCTGCGCCAGCCGCTGCAGCACACGGCGACGCGCCGGCACATGGGGCGGTCCAGGCCCTTGATCAGGCAGGCTTCGGGCAAAATCGGACATCCCCTCACGCTAAGGCCCAAGGCCTGGGCGCGATCCGCGAAACAGAGGCTGGAAGGCCGCCTTGGATCACCTCTGGCGGCCTTTTCTGTCTCGGCCACCCACCATGTCCGATCCCGCATCCCCCACCGACACCCCGGCCCAACCCGGCCACCCCCGCGGCATCCGCAGCTACGTGTTGCGCGCCGGCCGCATGGGCACCGGCCAGGAGCGCGCGTTGGCCGAACTGGGCCCGCGCTTCGTGCTGCCGCTGCAGCCCACGCCGTTGGATTACCCGGCCGTGTTCGGTCGCCAGGCGCCCACGGTGCTGGAGATCGGCTTCGGCATGGGCGACGCCACCGCGCAGATCGCCGCGGCGCGGCCCGACACCGACTTCATCGGCGTGGAGGTGCACGTGCCCGGCGTGGGCGCGCTGCTCAAGCGCATCGGCGAGCTGGGCCTGAGCAACCTGCGCATCGTGCAGGCCGATGCAGTGCAGGTGCTACGCGACATGATCGCCCCGGCCTCGCTGGCCGGCGTGCACATCTTCTTCCCCGACCCCTGGCACAAGAACAAGCACAACAAACGCCGGCTGATCCAGCCCGCCTTCATCACGTCACTGATCACCCGCCTCGCCCCCGGCGGCTACCTGCACTGCGCCACCGACTGGCAGCCGTATGCCGAGCAGATGCTGGAAGTGCTGTCGGCCGAACCCGGCCTGGTCAACACCGCGGCGGGTTACGCCGAACGGCCCGACTACCGCCCACTGACCAAGTTCGAAGCCCGCGGCCTGCGGCTGGGGCATGGGGTGTGGGATTTGGTGTTCAGGCGCCGCGACGCCTGAACATCTTCATCGTCACTCCTGCCAGACGATCAACCCCGTATAGGCCGTCACGAGAACGACGACGCCAAACACGATGCGGTACCAGGCGAACGGCACGAAGTTGTGGGTGGCGATGAAGCGCAGCAGCCAGCGCACGCACAGCCAGGCCGAGAGGAACGAGAAGACCAGGCCGACGGCGAACACCGGTGCGTCGGCCATCGACAGCAGCGCGCGTTCCTTGTACAGGCTGTAGGCGCCGGCGCCGATCAGCGTCGGGATGGCGAGGAAGAAGCTGAAGTCGGTGGCCGCCTGGCGGCTGAGGCCAAACAGCATGCCGCCGATGATGGTGGCGCCGGAGCGGCTGGTGCCGGGGATCATCGCGAAGCACTGCGCCAAGCCGACCTTGAGCGCATCGGTCACCGTCATGTCATCGACGCTCTGGATGCGCACCGCGCTGGCCGGGCGCTTCTCGGCCCACAGGATGACGAAGGCGCCGAGGATGAAGGTCGAGGCCACCACCAACGGCGTGAACAGATGCGCCTTGATGGCCTTGCCGAACAGCAGGCCCAGCACCACCGCGGGCAGGAAGCCCACCGCCACATTGAGCACGAAGCGGCGCGCGCGGGCGTCCGAGCCCAGCCCGGTGACGGTGTCGCGCAGGCGCTGCCAGTACACCAGGATGACCGCGAAGATCGCGCCGGTCTGGATGGCGATGTCGAAGACCTTGCTCTTGTCGTCGTCGAAGCCCAGCAGCGAGCCCGCGAGGATGAGGTGGCCGGTGCTGGAGATGGGCAGGAACTCGGTCAGCCCTTCCACAATGCCCATCACCATGGCCTTGACCAACAACACGATGTCCACGCCCGCTCTCCCCGCCAACTGAAACTGGATCACCCAACAAAAACCCCCGCGCGGCGGGGGTTGGTCGGGTTCCGGGGGAAGATAGCACAATGATTCCGCTGTCCATCCTCGATCTCGCCCCCGTCGCCGAAGGCGGTGACACCGCCCAAGCGCTGCACCACTGCCTCGACCTGGCCCGCCATGCCGACGCCTGGGGCTATGCCCGCTACTGGCTGGCCGAGCACCACAACATGTCGGGCGTGGCCTGCTCTGCCACCGTGGTGTTGATCGGCCATGTGGCCGGCGGCACGCAGCGCATCCGGGTGGGTTCGGGCGGCATCATGCTGCCCAACCATGCGCCGCTGGTGGTGGCTGAGCAGTTCGGCACGCTGGCCACGCTGTACCCCGGCCGCATCGACCTGGGCCTGGGCCGCGCGCCCGGCACCGACCAGCCCACCATGCGCGCGCTGCGCCAGGGCATGGCGCGCGGCGAAGACAGCTTCGTCGACGACATCGCCGAACTCAAGCGCTACTTCGGCCCCGACCAGCCGGGCCAGATGGTGCGCGCCATCCCGGGCCGCGGCACCGAGGTGCCGATGTGGATCCTCGGCTCCAGCCTGTACGGCGCGCAGGTGGCGGCGCACTACGGCCTGCCGTTCGCCTTTGCCTCGCACTTCGCGCCCGACCAGCTCGACCCTGCGCTGGCCATTTACCGCGAACGCTTCAAGCCCTCGCCCGAGTGGGCGGTGCCGCATGTGATGGTGGCGGCCAACGTGCTGGTGGCCGAGACCGACGAGGAAGCCGCGCACCTGTTCACCTCGCTGCAGCAGCGCTTTCTCGGGCTGGTGACCGGCCGGCGCGGTGTGCTGCCGCGGCCGGTGGAGAGCATGGACGCGCTGTGGAGCCCGGCCGAGCGCGCCCAGGTGGAGCGCATGCTCAGCGTCTCGGCCGTCGGACGCCCGGCCACGGTGGCTCAGCGGCTGAGCCAGATCATCGAGCGCACCGGCGCGAATGAGCTGATCGTCACCACGTCGGCGCACGACCCTGCCAAGCGGCTGCGCTCGTACGAGTTGTTGGCCGGCATCGCCGCCAGCCAGTAACCTCGGTCGCTGCCGGCGCATGAGTCAACGCCGGGCCGCCCCAAGTTGACTCGCCCCCCCTGGGGGGCGGGCGACGCACCGCGTCGGCCTGGGGGCTCCATCACCGCGCCTGTTGAACGTCCACCGCCGATACGGGCGCAGCCTGGTTGCCCCAGGCCTGACGGGTGTAGGTCAGCACGGCGGCGATCTCGCGGTCGTTCAGCACCTGCCCCAGCGGCGGCATGCCGTAGGGGCGCGGGTTGCCCGCGGTGGCCGGCGGGTAGCCGCCCAGCAGCACGGCGCGCACCGCGTTCAGTGGCGGCTGCATCAGCACCGTGCGGTTGCCCGCCAGCGCCGGGTAGGCGCCCGGCGCGCCCTCGCCCTGTTTGCCGTGGCAGCTGGCGCAGTGGTTGCCGTAGAGCTCGCCACCGCTGCGCAGCTGCGCGGCCAGTTGGGTTTCGTCGGGCTTGCGTGCCGGGCGCGCCGCGGGCGGCTGCTCGGGCAGGCCGCGCAGGTAGATGGCCATGGCGCGCAGGTCGGCCTCGGTGAGGTGCTGGGTGCTGCCCCACACCACCTCGGCCATCGGCCCCAGCACGCCGCCCTGGGCCGACACACCGCTCTGCAGCAGGTCGACCACGTCCTCCAGAGGCCAGCGCTGCACGCCGGCTTCGTCGGGCGCCAGCAGCGAGGGCGCGTACCAGCGCTGCATCGGCAGCAGGCCGCCGGCCAGCGCGTCGGCCATCGAAGGGGCACCCAGCGTGTTGCGCGGGCTGTGGCAGGCGGCGCAATGGCCCAGGCCACGCACCAGGTAGGCGCCGCGGTTCCACGCCGCCGATTGCGCCGCATCGGGTTGGTACACGCCGGGGCGGAAGTACAGGCGCCGCCACACCGCCAGTGCCAGCGGCGTGCCGTAAGGGAAGCGCAGCGCTTGCGCCCGGTTGCGCTGCGCCACCGGCGGCAGGCTGCGCAGGTAGGCGAACAGCGCATCGGCATCCTCGCGCTGCACCTCGGTGTAGTTGGGGTACGGGAAGGCCGGTGCCAGCAGGCGGCCGTCGCGCGAGCGGCCGTGGTGCAGGGCTTGCCAGAAGTCGTCGGCCGACCAGCGGCCCAGGCCAGAGGTCGCATCCGGTGTGAGGTTCGAGGCGTACACGGTGCCGAAGGGTGTGTCGATGCCGCGCCCGCCCGCATACGGCGCACCGCCTGGCGCGGTGTGGCAGCCGGCGCAGTGGCCGGCCCGCGCGAGGTAGGCACCGCGGGCCACCTGCAGATCGCCCGAGCGGTCGGCTCGGGCGGCTCCGGTCTCAACCGCTGGGGCGGTGGCCGGCGCGGCCGGGCCCCACAGGTCCAGCGCCACCGGCACTGCCAGCAGCACCACGAAGGCCAGCAGCAATGCCAGCCCCAGTCCACCCAGCCAGGCTTTCACGGTGAAGCGACCGTTCACCGCGGCGCCTCCGTCTGAAGGCTGCCGCAGTCCATCGGCAGCTTCTTCAACGCGGCGCGCGGTGCCGCATGGGCACGCACCGGCACCGGCCGCGCGGCCAGCCAGGCGGCCACGGCCTGCACGTCGTCCGGGTTCATGCGCTGCGCCACCTGGGCCATGCAGTCGGGTGCCACGGCGCGGCGCTGGCCGGTCTGCCAGGCACCGAGCTGGGCATTGAGGTAGTCGCGCGGCAGGCCCAGCAGGCCGGGCACGGCGGGCTGCACACCGGTCATCAACGCACCGTGGCAACTGGTGCAGGCCGGCAGGTCACGCGCGGCATCACCCCGGCGCACCAGCGTGGCACCACGCGCCAGCACCGCCGGCGTGGCCTCGACCGGCGCAGGCGGCGGGTACGGCAGGTCGAGGCTGGCGAAGTGGCCGGCGATCTCGCGCAGGTAGGCGTCGGAGAGTTGGCCCACCAGGTGGTTCATCGCCGCGTTGTGGCGACGGCCATCGCGAAAGGCCACCAGTTGCTGATACAGGTAGCCCGCCGGCTTGCCGGCGATGCGCGGGAAGTAGCCATCCGGCGTGGCCCGGCCCTCCTTGCCATGGCACTGGGTGCAGGCCTGCACGCGCTCAGCCAGCGTGTCGGGTACGCGGTGGGGTTCGGCCGCAGACACGGGCAGCACCCACCCACACAACGCCACCCACGCGCCCCAGCCGACCCACGAAGAAAAGCGCTTTCGATACCCCACGGCCAATCCAACTTTTCGCTGCAGACGCCGCACGGTACACGGTCTGCCGGCGCACCCGCTGCGGCACCACTTTGTCCCCGGTCAAGCAGGCCGGATGCACCCGCCCGGAGGGGCCGGGCCGACCCTGCGCTGGACGACAATAGCCCCTGTTTCGCGCGCATGCCGCGCGAGCCGCTTCAGCGCCGCGAACCCGTCGCCGGCAACCGACCAACACTGGGCCCAGACCCCGAGGAGCAAGACATGAGTGGAACCGGACCGATCGTGGTCATCGGCGGCGGCCATGCCGGCGCGCAGGTGTGCGCCAGCCTCGCCACCCAGGGCCAGGGCGCCCGCGTGCACCTGGTGTGCGAGGAGACCGAGCTGCCGTACCAGCGCCCGCCGCTGTCGAAGACTTACCTGAAGAACCCCGACGAGCAGCTACAGGAGCTGCGAGCCGCCTCGTGGTTCAGCGACCAGAAGATCACCGTGCACAGCGCCGATGCCGCCACCGCCATCGACCGCGCCCGCCACGTGGTGCGCCTGCGCTCCGGCAAGGAGCTGCCCTACGAGCGCGTCATCATCGCCACCGGCACCCGCGCGCGCCAGCTGCCGCACCTGAAGGAAAACCTGGCCAACGTGGCCGTGCTGCGCACTGCTGCCGACGCCCAACGGCTGCGCGCGCTGTTCAACGCCGCGGGCACGCTCACCGTGATCGGCGGCGGCTTCATCGGCCTGGAGATCGCTGCCACCGCCAAGCTGCTGGGCAAGGACGTGACGGTGCTTGAATCAGCGCCGCGGCTGCTGATGCGCTCGCTCTCGCCCGAGGTCGCCGACCATGTGCTGCGCACCCACCGCGCCGCTGGCATCGACGTGCGGCTGGGTGTCTCGGTGGGCCATTTCGAAGTGGCCGGCGACCGCGTCAAGGCGGTCACGGTGGACGGCGTGGCCGTGCCCGTGGAAGCGCTGGTGCTGGGCATCGGCGCGGTGCCCGAACATGCCCTGGCCAGCGACGCCGGCCTGACCTGTGACAACGGCATCGTGGTCGACGAGCACATGGTCACCTCCGACCCGGCCATCCTGGCCGTGGGCGACTGCACCAACTTCCCCGAGCCCACCAGCGGCCGCCGCATGCGGCTCGAATCCATCCAGAACGCCGCCGACCAGGCCCGCGCCGCCGCGGCCACGATTGCCGGCACACCGCAGCCCTACCACGCGCTGCCGTGGTTCTGGTCCGACCAGGGCTCGATCCGCCTGCAGATGGCCGGCCTGATGCCCGCCGACGGCACCCGCCACCGCCGCCCCGGCGCCAGCGACGCCAACTTCTCGGTGCTGCACTACCTGGGCGACAAACTCGTCAGCGTCGAATCGGTGAACTCGCCGGTCGACCACATGGCCTCACGCAAACTGCTCGAAGCCGGCCGCAGCCCGGCACCGGCCGATGCCTGCGACCCGGCCAAGCCGTTGAAGTCGTTCATTTGACATGAACAGCGGCCGGGTGCAATGCCTGGCCGCGAGGGTCTTCGGGCCAGGCGATCCGCCTTCACAATGCGGTCGCTGTCACACGCCCAACCGCCATGCTCGAAGACCTCAATAGGCCTTGCGTGCAGCAGCCAAGCAGCCCGACATCGGCAAGCGCATCGACGACGCGCTGACCACCATCGAAGCCGAGAACCCCAAGCTCAAGGGCATCCTTGACAAGCGTTATGCCCGCGCCCAGCTGCCCGACGGCAAGCTCGGCGAGCTGGTGGATCTGGTCTCCACCATCGGTTTCGGCGCCGATGCGTCTGAGGCGCGCGACGTGCTCGGCCAAGTGTACGAATACTTCCTGGGCATGTTCGCCAGCGCCGAAGGCAAGCGCGGTGGCCAGTTCTACACGCCGGCTTCCATCGTCAAGACCCTGGTGGCCGTGCTCAGCCCGCACCACGGCAAGGTCTACGACCCCTGCTGCGGCTCGGGCGGCATGTTCGTGCAGAGCGAGAAGTTCATCGAAGCCCACGGCGGCCAGCGGGGCGACGTGTCCATCTACGGCCAGGAAGCCAACCCCACCACCTGGCGGCTGGCAGCGATGAACCTGGCCATTCGCGGCATCGACTTCAACCTGGGCCGCGAACCGGGCGACACCTTCACCCGCAACCAGCACCCCGACCTGCGCGCCGACTTCGTGCTGGCCAACCCGCCGTTCAACATCAGCGACTGGTGGTGACCTGCCCGGATTCTTCGTACCAACAATTTCTAGAAGAATGGCTCCCGATAAGCGAGGAGCCCATGAGGAAGAGTCGATT
>JBDTQF010000020.1:0-26873 GCA_039932275.1 Burkholderiales bacterium | reverse complement strand
CAACGCCGCCATTGCCGACGAACTTGCCAAGCGCGGCATTCAACTGGACTACGCGGTGTGTTCGAACCCCGAATTCCTGAAGGAAGGCGCGGCGGTGCAGGACTTCATGCGGCCCGACCGTGTGGTGGTCGGCTCCGACAACGAACGCGCCACGCTGCTGATGCGCGCGCTGTACGCGCCCTTCATCCGCAACCGTGACCGCATGCTGCTGATGGACGTGCGCAGCGCCGAGTTCACCAAGTACGCCGCCAACGCCATGCTGGCCACCCGCATCAGCTTCATGAACGAGCTGTCGCGCCTGGCCGAACGCGTGGGCGCCGACATCGAACAGGTCCGCGTGGGCATCGGCTCCGACCCACGCATCGGCACGCAGTTCCTCTATCCCGGCGCGGGCTACGGCGGCTCCTGCTTCCCCAAGGACGTCAAGGCGCTGGCGCGCACCTCGACCGAGGTCGGCCTGCCGGCCCGCCTGCTGCAGGCGGTGGAAGACGTCAACGAAGAACAGAAGATGGTGCTGGTGCACAAGGTGATCGCGCGCTACGGCGAAGACCTGTCAGGCCGCACCTTCGCCATGTGGGGCCTGGCCTTCAAGCCCAACACCGACGACATGCGCGAAGCACCCAGCCGCGTGATCATTGCCGAGTTGCTCAAGCGCGGTGCCAAGGTGCAGGCCTATGACCCGGTGGCGCGCGAGGAAGCCCAGCGGGTGATGACCGGCTGGCAGGGCCTGAGCTACACCGACAGCGCCACCGCCGCGCTGGAAGGCGCCGACGCGCTGCTGCTGGTGACCGAGTGGAAGGAGTTCCGCACGCCGGATTTCGACGGCATCCGCGACACGCTCAAGGACAAGCTGGTGATCGATGGCCGCAACCAGTACGACCCGGCGGTGATCCGCTCGTTCGGCCTCGAATACCTCTCCATTGGTCGGCCATAAGACCAACGAAGCGCCGGGCCGCCCCAAGCTTCGTTGGCTCCCCTTGGGGGACGGTCCGCCGCACCGCGGCGGGCCTAGGGTCCGTCAGTACTCACTGGAACCGTAGCTTCCAGGGGCCAGGTTCTCGAACTTGGTCAGCGGCTTCAGGAAGGCCAGCTTGATGGTGCCGACCGGGCCGTTGCGCTGCTTGCCGATGATGATCTCGGCCACGCCCGGCTCCTTCGATTCCTTGTTGTAGTACTCGTCGCGGTAGATGAACATGATGACGTCGGCATCCTGTTCGATGGCGCCCGATTCGCGCAGGTCGCTCATCATCGGCCGCTTGTCGGTGCGGGTTTCGACCGAACGATTGAGCTGCGACAGCGCGATCACCGGGCATTGCAGCTCCTTGGCCAGGGCCTTGAGGCCGCGCGAGATCTCGGAGATTTCGGTGGCGCGGTTCTCACCGTTGCCACTGCCGGAGCCGCTCATCAGCTGCAGGTAGTCGACGATGATCAGGCCGAGCTTGCCGCACTGGCGCGCCTGGCGCCGCGACCGGGCGCGCACCTCGGACGGCGTCAGCGCCGGGGTCTCGTCGATGAAGATGCTGGCGTTGCGCAGCTGGTCGACCGCCTCGGACAGGCGGCCCCATTCTTCGTCACGCAGCCGGCCGGTGCGCAGATTGCTCTGGTCGATGCGGCCCAGCGAACCCACCACCCGCAGCGCCAGCTGCGAGGCGCCCATTTCCATCGAGAACACCACCACCGGCAGGCCCTCGCGCACGGCCACATGCTCACCGATGTTGAGTGCGAAGGCGGTCTTGCCCATTGAGGGGCGGGCGGCCAGCACGATCAGGTCGCCCGGCTGCAGGCCGGCGGTCATGCGGTCCATGTCGAAGAAGCCGGTGGGCACGCCGGTGACATCGCCGGCGCCGTTCTCGGCCAGCTCCTGCACGCGGTCGATCAGCTGCACCACCAGCGCATCCATCGACTGGAAACCCTGCTTGGAGCGCGAGCCCTCCTCGCCGATCTGGAAGATCTTGCCCTCGGCCTCGTCGAGGATCTGCGACACCGCACGGCCCTGCGGATTGAAGGCGTTGGTGGCGATCTCGTCGCTGGCCGCCACCAGCTTGCGCAGCACCGCGCGCTCGCGCACGATCTCGGCGTAGCGGCGCATGTTGGCCGCGCTGGGCACGCTCTGCGCCAAGGCGTTGAGGTAGGCGATGCCGCCGATTTCCTCGGCCTTGCCCAGGCTCTGCAACTGCTCGTAGACGGTGATGACATCGGCCGGCTTGCTGGCCGCGATGAGCTGGTTCATGGCCGTGAAGATCAGCCGGTGCTCGTGGCGGTAGAAGTCGGATCCTGTGAGCAGGTCACCGGCGCGGTCCCACGCGGTGTTGTCGAGCAGCAGGCCACCCAGCACGCTCTGCTCGGCCTCAAGCGAATGCGGCGGGATGCGCAGCCGCGCGACCTCGTCGTCGCGGGCCGGCGCGGCGCCGGGAAAGGAATTCGGGAAGACTGCTGCCATCGGGTGATGATAGGCGTGGCCTGCCTCAAGCGCTGTGCACAGCCCTGTGGATTTCCTTGGGGAAAGCGGGGGACAACGCACAAGACAAAGGGCCGGCTAAGCCGACCCTTTGTCTTGTGCGAGTGCCTGTGCGCTGCCCGTCCAGCCCGCCGCGGCGGGTGGTTGGCAGGCGAGCCGGGCTTAGTCGATTTCGGGCTTGATGGCGACGGTCACATCCACCACCACATCGGTGTGCAGCGCCACCGACACCGGGTGCTCGCCCACCGTCTTCAGCGGGCCGTTGGGCAGGCGCACCTGGGCCTTGACGACGTCGATGCCCATGGCCTGCAGCGCATTGGCGATGTCGCCGTTGGTGACCGAACCAAACAGGCGGCCATCGACACCGGCCTTCTGCATCACGGTCACGGTCTTGCCGGCCAGCTTCTCGCCGGCAGCCTGGGCCAGGCCCAGCTTCTCGGCCTGGGCTTTTTCAAGCTCGGCCCGGCGCGCTTCGAATTGCTTGATCGCCGCGTCGGTCGCACGGCGTGCCGTGCCCTTGGGGATCAGGAAATTGCGGGCATAGCCGTCCTTGACCTTGACGACCTCACCCAGGTCGCCCAGGTTGGCCACTTTCTCAAGCAGGATGATTTGCATGGTGCGCTCCTCAGACCTTGTGCTGGTCGGTGTACGGCAGCAGCGCCAGGAAGCGTGCACGCTTGATGGCGGTGGTGAGCTGACGCTGGAAGATGGCCCGGGTGCCGGTCAGGCGGGCCGGCGTGATCTTGCCGTTCTCGCCAACGAAATCGCGCAGGATGTCGATGTCCTTGTAGTCGATTTCCTTGACGCCGGCCACCGTGAAGCGGCAGAAGCGCTTGCGCTTGAACAGCAGCGACTGCTGGTTGCGGCGACCCTTGTTGCGGTCTTTGGAGAACTTGGAATTGCGTCCACGTGGAGGAGCCATGGTTGCCTCTGGTATTCAGTTCGATCGGTCGATGGATGTGTCGTGAGGCACGAAGCCGGTGATGTGCAGCATGACGCCTCGGCCGTTGCGCTGCTTGGCCAGGAAGCCTTCGAAGTCTGCGGTGGTGCCCACCGCCAGCGCTTCGATCGTCCGGACCAGCTCCCCGATCGCCGTGGCATGCATCTCGAAGGACACCTGCCTCGGGCTGTTTGCCTGCGTCACCTGCGAGGCATGCACCAATCGCAGGTCGAGCGCTGGCAGGCCAGCCGGGGTATAGCGCAGCGGCCCCCGCTCGACGATCTGTGCATGGAGCAGCACGCGGTTCACGTGCTGCCCTGCCCGGATCGCCGCGCGTCAGGCGCCGGCATCACATTCAGGCAGCGGCCTCCGGCTGCGGAGCCTTGCGTGCGTCTTCCTTCTCGACACGCTTCATCATGACGGACGGACCCGTCTCGGCCTTGGGGCGCACCACGGTCAGGTGGCGCAGCACGGCGTCGTTGAAACGGAAACCCGTTTCCAGCTCGGCCAGCGTTTCCTTGCTGCACTCGATGTTGAGCAGCAGGAAGTGGGCCTTGGCCAGCTTGTTGATCAGGTAGGCCAGTTGCAGGCGGCCCCAATCTTCGAGGCGATGGACCTTGCCGCCGGCGGCGGTCAGCAGGGTCTTGTAGCGCTCCAGCATGGCCGGGACCTGCTCGCTTTGGTCCGGGTGGACCAGCAGGATGATTTCATAGTGACGCATGGACACTCCTTATGGATTCCTGGTGCGGCCGGGCTCTTGCCCAATGCAGGAGAGCGACACACCGTGGAGGAAGCTGCCCGACCGCGTCAACTGGCAGGTGCAGCAAGGGGAAAGCCGGCGATTATAGCCGTGCGCGTGTTGCACTGACTCCGATCCGGCTGGGCCGCGTCAACCGGGGTAGCGCATCCGGTCGACGACCGCTTGAGCCTCGGGGCCGGTGCCGGAGCGGCCGAGCGCGGGGAACCAGCTGAGTACGCCGATCACCACCAGACCCACCGGCACGCCGAAGACACCCGCGGCCACCGGGTCGATGCCCCACCAGCGGCAATCGGCCAGCGGCCGGGTGATGCCCAGCAGCGCCCGCAAGGCCAGGTGGTTGGTGGCCATGTAATACAGGCAGGTGACCAGCCCGGCCAGCATGCCGGCGATGGCAGCGGCCCGGTTGGCGCGGCGCCAGAAGATGCCCAGCACCAGCGCCGGAAAGAACGCCGCGGCCGCCAGCGAAAAGGCCGCCGAGACGAACTGCAGGATGTCGGCCAGCCGCAGCGTGGCGATCGCCGCGGCCAACAGGGCCACCAGCAGCACCAGGAATTTCGACAGCATCACCCGCCCGATGGCCGAGGCGCGTGGGTTGAGCACCCGGTAGTAGACGTCGTGCGACAGCGCGTTGGAGATGGTCAGCAGCAGCCCGTCGGCAGTGGACAGCGCGGCCGCCAGCCCGCCGGCCGCCACCAGGTAGGTCACCACCAGCGGCATGCCGCCGATCTCGGGCGCCGCCAGCACGATCACGTCGCCGGCCAGACGCAGCTCAGCCAGTTGCAGGATGCCGTCGCCGTTGACATCCTCTACCGACACCAGCGACGGGTCGAGCTTGTTCCAGCGGCGGATCCAGCCGGGCAACTGATCGAACGGCATACCCACCAGTTGACTGAAGACCTCGTGCTTGACCAGCACCGCCAGGGCCGGCGCGGCCAGATACAGCAGCGCGATGAAGAACAGCGACCATGCCACCGAGCGCCGGGTCTCACTGGCCGAGGGGGTGGTGTAGTACCGCGTGAGCACATGCGGCATGGCCGCCGTGCCCAGCATCAGGCACAGCACCAGCGCCAGGAAGTTGATGCGCGCCGCCTCGTAGTCCTGCAGCAGGCCGGTGTCGCCGCCGCGGTCCGGGTACGGCTCCGCTTGGCGCGGCATGCCGGCCAGCGGCTTGGCATAAGTCAGCGCCTCGCGGTATTCGCGCTGGTAGCGGCGGCGTGCCTCGTCTTCGGTCTGCGGCAGGTGCATCAGCCGCCGTTCGGCTTGCTGCACCTGCGCCAGCGGCGCATCGGCTTCGAGCAGCACGCGGGCCTGGGCGGTCAGTGCACTGCGGTCGTCGATCATCGCCCGCGGCACATCGGCCAGCTTGTCGCGGGTGTCGGCGGCACGCAGCGTCAGCAACCGGCGTACGGCCAGCTCCGCGGGGTCGGCCAGCAAGGCCTGCTCCTTGGCCGTCACCTGCTCGAGCTGCGTGCCATAGCTCAGCGTCGGTGCGACTGAGCCGGTCTGCTTGACCGACAGCCAGAACACCGGGATCAGGTAGGCGATGATCAGCACGATGTACTGGGCCACCTGGGTCCAGGTCACCGCGCGCATGCCGCCGAGGAAGGAACACACCAGCACGCCGCCCAGGCCGATGAAGATGCCGATCTCGAAGTTGAAGCCGGTCAGGTGCGACACGATCAGCCCGACGCCGTAGATCTGCACCACCACGTAGACGAACGACACCAGCACGGCCGCTGCCACGCCGATCAGGCGCGGCGCCACCCCGCCATAACGCGCGCCCAGGAACTCGGGCAGCGTGTAATGGCCGAGCCTTCGCAGATACGGCGCCAGCAGCATGGCCACCAGGCAGTAGCCGCCGGTCCAGCCCAGGATGTAGGCCAGGCCCGCGAACCCCTGCAGGTACAGCACGCCGGCTGTGCCGATGAAGGAGGCGGCCGACATCCAGTCGGCCGCCGTGGCCATGCCGTTGAACAGGGCCGGCACGCGCCGGCCGGCCACGTAGTACTCGGCCTCGTCGGTGGTGCGGCTGGACAAGCCGATGACGGCGTACACCGCCACCGTCGCGATCAGGAAGGTCGTGCCGATCCAGCCGCGCGGCCAGCCCAGGTGCTCGAAGGTACCCAGCGCACCGACGAACACAAGTACACCGAGGGTGTACAGCCCGTAGCGGCGCACCAGCCGGCGCGAGAACTGGCGCGTCTGCAACGGCGTCGGGTCGTCGCGCTCAAGCATCGGCGCGCGCCTGGGGTGACGACGGCGAGGCGGCCCGCCAGGCGGCATCCCAGCGGTCCATCACGAAGGCATACACCACGATCAGCAGCAGGTAGACCAGGATCGCACCCTGCGCGCTCAGCCAGAACCCGACCGGGAAACCGCCCGCCTGCCAGGCATTGAGTTCACGCGCGAACCACACCGTGGTCAGCGTGACGACCGCCCAGACCAGCAGCAGCCCTAGCGTCAAGCGCCGCACGCGGCGCCAATAACGCAGACGCCGCGCCGCCCCCGCTGTTGCTGCATTGCCCGCGCTGTCCATGCCGACCTCCGCCCGCGATTGTGCGCGAGCAGGGGCAGCTGCAGCTCAGCGCTTGGCCAGCAGCTGCCAGGTGTCGATCACCGAGTCGGGATTGAGCGAGATGGACACGATGCCTTCGGCCGCCAGCCACTGCGCAAAGTCCGGGTGGTCGCTGGGGCCCTGGCCGCAGATGCCGATGTATTTGCCATGCGCCCGGCAGGCGGCGATGGCGCGGCTGATCAGCGCCTTGACGGCCGGGTCGCGTTCGTCGAAATCCTGCGCCAGGATTTCGAGGCCAGAGTCGCGGTCCAGGCCCAGCGTGAGCTGGGTCAGGTCGTTCGAGCCGATCGACATGCCGTCGAAAAATTCAAGGTACTGATCGGCCAGGATGGCGTTGCTGGGGATCTCGCACATCATGATCACTCGCAGCCCGCCGACACCGCGCTTGAGGCCCCGGTCGGCCAGCATGCCCACCACACGCTCGGCCTGCTTGAGCGTGCGCACGAACGGCACCATGATCTCGACGTTGTCCAGCCCCATGTCGTTGCGCACGCGCTTGAGCGCTTCGCACTCCATCGCGAAGGCTTCGCCGAATTCCTCGCTCACATAACGCGCCGCACCGCGGAAGCCCAGCATCGGGTTCTCTTCCTCAGGCTCGTAGCGCGAGCCGCCGATCAGCTTCTTGTATTCGTTGCTCTTGAAATCGGACAGCCGCACGATCACCGGCTTGGGCCAGAAGGCCGCAGCAATGGTGGCGATGCCCTCAACCAGCTTGTCCACATAGAAAGCGCGCGGGCTGGCATGGCCACGGGCCACCGACTCCACCGCCTTCTTCAGATCGTTGTCGACGTTCGGGTAGTCGAGGATGGCGCGCGGGTGCACACCGATGTTGTTGTTGATGATGAATTCAAGCCGCGCCAGGCCGACGCCTGAATTGGGCATCTGGGCGAAGTTGAAGGCCAGCTGCGGGTTGCCGACGTTCATCATGATCTTGACCGGGCAGTACGGCAGCTCGCCGCGGCTGATCTCGCTGACCTCCATCTCCAGCAGGCCGTCGTAGATGTAGCCAGTGTCGCCCTCGGAGCAGGCCACGGTCACCAGCGCGCCGTCCTTCAACACCTCGGTGGCATCACCGCAGCCCACCACGGCCGGAATGCCCAGCTCGCGCGCGATGATGGCCGCGTGGCAGGTGCGCCCGCCGCGGTTGGTGACGATGGCGCTGGCCCGCTTCATCACCGGCTCCCAGTTCGGGTCGGTCATGTCGGTGACCAGCACGTCGCCGGGCTGCACCCGGTCCATCTCGGTGATGCTGTGCACCAGGCGCACCGGGCCGGTGCCGATCTTCTGACCGATGGCGCGGCCTTCGGTCAGCACGGTGGTCTTGGTGGTGTCGCCCTTGAGCTTGTAGCGGTGCTCAATGGTGGCCTGACTCTTCACCGTCTCAGGCCGCGCCTGCAGGATGTAGAGCTGGCCGTCGCTGCCGTCCTTGCCCCATTCGATGTCCATCGCTCGACCGTAGTGCTGCTCGATGATCACCGCATAACGCGCCAGCTCGGTCACGTCCTCGTCGCTGAGCGAGTAGCGGTTGCGCAGCTCGATGGGCGTGTCGGTGGTCTTGACCAGCTTGCCGCTCGCGGCCCTTTCGGCCGGCGTCGAGAACTCCATACGGATCAGCTTGGAGCCCAGGTTGCGGCGGATCACCGCCAGCTTGCCGGCCTTGAGCGCATGCTTGTGCACATAGAACTCATCGGGGTTGACGGCGCCCTGCACCACCGTCTCGCCCAGGCCATAGCTGGAGGTGATGAACACCACGTCGGGGAAGCCCGATTCGGTGTCCATCGTGAACATCACGCCAGCCGCGCCCAGGTCGGAGCGCACCATGCGCTGGATACCGGCCGACAGTGCCACGTCCGCATGCGCAAAGCCCTTGTGCACCCGGTACGAGATGGCACGGTCGTTGTACAGCGAGGCAAACACCTCGCGCATCTTGTGCAGCACCTCGTCAATGCCCACCACGTTCAGGAAGGTTTCCTGCTGGCCGGCGAACGAGGCATCTGGCAGGTCTTCGGCGGTGGCCGACGAACGCACCGCGAACGACGCGCCCGGATGGTCGGCCGTGAGCCGCGCGAACTCGGCCCGCACCGCGGCCTCGAAGTCGGCCGGCAACGGCGCGGCCTCGACCCAGCCGCGGATCTCGGCGCCAGCCTCGGCCAGCGCACGCACGTCGTCGGTGTCGAGCGCGTCAAGCCGTGCGTTGATCTTGGCGGTCAGCCCGCCATGGGCGAGGAACTCGCGGAAGGCATGCGCCGTGGTGGCAAAGCCCCCGGGCACGCGCACACCCGAGGCGGCCAACTGGCTGATCATTTCGCCGAGCGAGGCGTTCTTGCCGCCCACTGTCTCGACGTCGGTCATCCTCAGATTCTCAAAGGGTACGACCAGGGCGGTCGCAGCTGCTGCGTTAGACATGGCAAAGCTCCGTGATGTAAAAAACCGGGGGCTCGGGGCCTCGCAGAGGCAGTCAAGGCCGGCGCAGCCACAACCAGCGCGCACAGCGGTGCACACAGGTGTTGTTCTGATTCTGGGGGGTTGGGGTGCATCGGGCCGGCGAGGCGAGCAGATCGCGCGGATTCTAAGGGGGCTGCCCCTATCATCCGGGTCAGACCCAACCTCGCTCTGCCGTCCGAAAATGCCCAATCGCACCGTGTTCTTCGTTTCAGACGGCACCGGCATCACCGCCGAGACCTTCGGCAACTCGATCCTGGCCCAGTTCGCAGCCAAGCCCCGGCACGTGCGGCGCCCCTTCATCGACACGGTCGAGAAAGCCGGCCAGGTGCTGCAGGAGATCGAGCGCTGCGCTGTCCAGGAGGGCAAGCGGCCGATCGTCTTCATCACGCTGATCGATGCCTCGGTGCGCCGCATCATCCACGACTGCAACAAGGCGCTGGTGCTCGACATGTTCCAGAGCTTCGTCGAGCCGCTGGAAGCCGAGCTGGGCATCACCTCCAACCACCGCGTCGGCCGCTTCTCCGACGTAGCCAAGAGCCAGGAATACAGCGACCGCATCGAGGCCATCAACTTCTCGCTGGCGCATGACGACGGCCAGTCGGCGCGCAACCTGGCGCAGGCCGATGTCATCCTGGTGGGCGTGAGCCGCAGCGGCAAGACCCCCACCTCGTTGTACCTGGCCATGCAGCACGGCATCAAGGCGGCCAACTACCCGTTGATCCCGGAGGACTTCGAGCGCGACGCGCTGCCCTCCTCGCTGCTGCCGCACAAGCGCAAATGCTTTGGCCTGACCATCGACCCCGACCGCCTGACACAGGTCCGCAACGAACGCCGGCCCGGCAGCAAGTACGCCGCGCTGGCCAACTGCCGGCTCGAGGTCAACGAGGCCGAACGGCTGATGAAGCGCGAAGGCATCGCCTGGTTGTCGTCAACCCACAAGTCGATCGAGGAAATCGCCACCACCATCCTGCGCGACATCCGGCCGGACAGGTTGATCTACTGATGGGGTGGCTAGGCGAGCTGAACCTGCAATACCGCAGGGAAGGCGAACGCACCGTCGCGCTCGACCGTCACCACGGCCCGCTGCGGGTGCTGCAGCGGCTGTACCCGGAGGGCGATGCGGTGTGCCACCACGTGCTGGTGCATCCACCCGGTGGGGTGGTCGGCGGCGACGTGCTGGCGGTGCAGGCCGATCTGGCCAGCGGCACCCACGCGCTCATCACCACACCCGGCGCGACGCGCTTCTACCGCAGCAATGGGCCCGCCGCGGTGCAGCGCATCCACGCCCGGGTGGCGGACGGCGCGCGGCTGGAATGGCTGCCGCTGGAGGCCATTGCCTACGATGGCTGTGTGGCCGAAAACCGGCTGCATTTCGACCTGGCGCCCGGTGCCGAGATGATGGGCTGGGACATGCTGGCGCTGGGCCTGCCGGCCGCAGGCGCCCACTGGCGCCATGGCAGCTACCTGCAGTCGTTGACGCTGCCCGGGCTTTGGCTGGAGCATGCCCAGATCCGCGCGGACGACCACCGCCTGCTCGACAGCCCGCTGGGCTGGGCCGGCCGGCGGGTGCTCGGCACGCTGTGGTTCGCCGCCGGCACAGCGCTGCCGGGGGCACGTGCCGCTGCCCTGCTGGAGTCCGTACGCGAACTCATCGAGGCCGACGCAGCGCCAGGTGAAGCCGGCGCCACCGCCAGCCTGCAGGCCGGCGCCACGGCCACCCATGAGGCAGTTGTCGTGCTGCGGGTGCTGGCCGCGCGGGTCGAGCCGGCGATGCAGTTGCTGGTGCAGGCCTGGAGCCGCTGGCGCATGCAGGCCTGGGGCCTGCCGGCCTGCGCCCCGCGGGTCTGGCGGACCTGACCGCGCGGGCCGCCACGGCGGCATTCCTGAGAATTGACATACGACATGTCGGCATTTCGACAGACCGTCTCGTCGGACTCTTTCGAACAATCGCCGCGACAGTCGGGACTCAGCCGCAGGCCAGGGCGACCCCGTCGTTCCCACGATCTGCGGAGCACAGCACTTGAACCCACCCCTTCCATCGATGACGCCGCGCCAACAGCGGCCCGCCTACCAGACGATGCTGTATCGCTTCAGGCTCTCCACCCAGCTCACCGTCATCGGCTGTCTGGCCCTGCTGCCGAGCTTGTGGTTCGTCGCCCGGTGGGTGAACGACCAGAACATCCAGATCGACTTCACGCGCAACGAACTGGCCGGCGCCGTCGCCGTCTCGGCCCTGCTCGACGTGGCCACGCAGACGCAGACGCACCGCGGTCAGACCAACATGTTGCTGTCGGGCAGCGACAAGGTGCGCGAGCCCCTGCAGGCCACCCGCACCAAGCTGCAGCAAGCGCTGGCTCGGGCGGGTAGCGCCTTCGCCGCGCACCCCGAATGGTCGCTCGCGAAGGACTGGAAGGGTGTTGCCGACGCCATCGGCGCCCTGTCCCAAGGCCAGCACAGCAACGAACGCGGCCCAGTGTTCGCCGCGCACACCCAGCAAGTGGCGCGCGTGCGCGAGCTGCTGGAGCGCCTGGGCGAACAGTCGCAGCTGCTGTACGACCCGGAGGCCGGCTCCTATTTCATGGCCGAGATGTCGATCGACCGGGTGTTGCCGCTGGCCGAGAGCATGGGCCAGCTGCGCGGTGCCGGCGCCGGCCTGATCACCCGCGGCGAAGCCAGCGCGGAAGAAATCGCTGCGATGCAGCGGCGCCTCGGAGTCATTGATGAGCAGCTGAATGCGCTGCAGGGCAAGGTGCAGGCGCTGGCCCGCACCGGTGAAAGCGTGCCGGCCGATTTCGCCGCCGCCGCGCAGCGCGTGCAGGCGTTCGCGGCGCTGGCCCGCACCAGCTTCGCCAGCGAGCAGCCGCAGGGCGATGCGGCGGCTTACTTCAAGGCGGGAACCGAGGCCATCGGCGGCATCGGCGCCTTCCAGCAAGGCATCTCGCAACGGCTCGTGGCCATGCTGCAGGCCCGCGACACCACGTTGACGCGCACCCGCACGCTCGCACTCACCACCTGCCTGCTGTGCCTGGGCGCGGTGGCCGCGACCGGCGTGATGTTCGCGCGCCGCACACTCGCGGCCGTGCGCAGCGTGGAACGCTCGATGCGGGCACTGTCCAGCGGCGACCTGACGCAGCCGGTGCGCGTGTCGGGTACCGATGAACTGGCCCGCCTCAGCAAGCAGGTCAATGCCACTCGCCACGGCCTTGGCCAGCTGGTGCGCGACATTCAGGGCCACACTGCCGCAGTCATGCAGACCGGCCAGAGCCTGGCCGACGACAGCCGGGAGCTGTCCACCCGCACCGTGCAGCAGGCCGCCAGCGTCGAGGAGTCTGCGGCCACCCTCGAAGAGGTGGCGCAAAGCGTGCGTAGCAATGGCCTGCAGGTGCAGGAAGTGGGCGAGCTGTTCGTGCAGACCCGCGACAGCATGCGCCAGGGTCGCGACCGCATGCACGCCGCAGTGGCCACCATCGAGCACATGCAGAACACCAGCCGCCGCGTGGCCGAGATCGTGGGCGTGATCGACTCGATCGCGTTCCAGACCAACATCCTGGCGCTCAATGCGGCGGTGGAGGCCGCGCGGGCCGGCGAGTCCGGGCGGGGCTTCGCCGTGGTGGCCTCGGAAGTGCGCACGCTGGCTGGCAACAGCAGCAAGGCCGCCAGCGAGATCCGCTCACTGATCGCCGCCTCGGTGGAGCAGGTCGAAGCGGGCGTGGGGCAGATCCACGGCGTGCGCGACAGCCTCGATGCCGTGCTGACACAGGCCGGGCAGGTGAACGCGGCGCTGGCGCAACTGGCGCTGTCATCGCGCGAGCAGACCGCCGCAGTCGACCAAGTCGCGCAGGCCGTGGGCGTGATCGGCACGACCACGCAGGCCAATGCCGCCAGCGTGGAGCACACCGCCGCCGTCTCGCGCGCTCTCGAAACCCAGGCGCAGTCGCTGGCCGCTGCCGTCGCGGTGCTGAAGGTGGCACCGGCCGACACCCTCGGCACCCCTGCGCACGGCCAGGTTGATCACCAACCGGCCGCCCAGCGGCCTGTGTTGGCGGCGGTCTAGGTCAGGCGGTCGGCTGCGGCCGGCCGGCCGGCCCTGCCTGACGCAGCCAGGCGGCGGCGGCTGCGCCCGCCACCCGGCCGCTGGCCAGGCAGGCGGTGAGCAGGTAGCCGCCAGTGGGCGCTTCCCAGTCGAGCATCTCGCCGGCACAGAACACGCCGGGATGGCGCCGCAGCATCAAGCCGTCGTCAAGATCCTCCAAGGCAACGCCGCCCGCGGTGCTGATGGCCTCAATCAGCGGCCGCGCCGCCCGCAGCGTCAGCGGCAGCGCCTTGATGCGCAGGGCCATGCGCGGCGCGTCGCTGCACAGCGCGGCCCACTCGGCCGCATCCAGGCCCTCGCGCAACAGCGCGGCCTTGGCACCTGCCAGGCCGGTGTGCTCACGCAGGTGGTTGGCAAACGAGCGGCTGCCGCGGCCTGCGGCGAGTGCTTCAGCCAGCTGCGCTTCGGTACGGGCCGGCAGCAGGTCGAGCTGCACCAGCGCCTGTCCCGAAGCGGCGAGCTCGTCGCGCAGCAGCGCCGATGCGGCATAGACCAGGTTGCCCTCGAGACCTGTTGCGGTGAGCACGCATTCACCCAGGCGCTCGAAGCGCTGGCCCTGCCGGTCGGTGCAGCGCAGCACCACACTCTTGAGCGGGGCACCGGCATGGCGGCTGGCCAGGTAGTCGCTCCAACCCACATCGAAGCCGCAGTTGGCCGGCTGCAGCGGCGCCACGGTCACTTGCAGCGCCTGCAGCCAGGGCACCCAGGCGCCATCCGAGCCCAGGCGGGCCCAGCTGGCACCCCCCAGCGCCAGCACCACGGCATCGGCAGCCCGCGACAAGGGGCCGGTGGGGCTTTGCAGATCGATCTGCCAGCGCGGGCCTGTGCCCGCGTCATGGAGCGCATGCAGCTCACCGGTCCAGCGATGCCGCATGTGCAGCCGCACGCCCGCCGAACGCAGGCGATGCAGCCAGGCGCGCAACAACGGGGCCGCCTTCATGCCGGCAGGGAATACCTTGCCCGAGCTGCCGATGAAGGTGTCGACGCCCAGGCCCGCGGCCCAGTCGCGCAGCGCCTGCGGGCCGAAGGCCTGCAGCCACGGAGCCACCGCGTCGCTGCGCGCGCCGTAGCGGGCCACGAAGCGCTCGATCGGGTCGGCATGCGTGAGGTTCAGCCCGCCCCGCCCGGCCAGCAGGAACTTGCGCGCCGCCGTGGCGCTGGCGTCGAACACATCGACCTGGACACCCTGCGCGGCCAGCGCCTCGGCCGCCATCAGTCCGGCGGGGCCGGCACCGATGATGGCCACGCAAGGGGCAGCGGCAGGATCAGAAGGAGAGGAAAAAAGGGTCGTCATGGGTGGGCGCAGTCTAGGGCCTGCCGCTTGCGGTACCGCCGGGATAATCGGTCGATGGATCCGGCAGCGTTCGACGTCATCATCGTGGGAGCCGGCGCCGCCGGGCTGTTCTGCGCCGGCGTGGCCGGGCAGCGTGGGCTGCGGGTGCTGCTGCTCGACCATGCCAGCGCGGTGGCCGAGAAGATCCGCATCTCGGGCGGCGGGCGCTGCAACTTCACCAACCGGCTGGCCGGGCCGGACAATTTTCTCGGCGAGAACCCGCGCTTTTGCCGCTCCGCC
The DNA here is from genome assembly GCA_039932275.1 of Burkholderiales bacterium. Classification (GTDB taxonomy): domain Bacteria; phylum Pseudomonadota; class Gammaproteobacteria; order Burkholderiales; family Burkholderiaceae_C; genus Sphaerotilus. Next base: position 12,029 of record JBDTQF010000020.1, on the reverse strand, counting down.
CTGGCCGGCTACGGTGCGGCCGATTTCATCGCGCTGGTGCAGCGGCACCGCATCGGCTTCCATGAGAAGCACAAGGGCCAGCTGTTCTGCGACGACGGCAGTGAAGCCATCATCGACCTGCTGCTGCGCGAATGCGATGCTGGCGGCGTGACACGCCGCCAGCCCTGCGGGGTGCACGCGGTGCGCCACGGCGCTGCGGGCTTCACGCTCGACACCGATGCCGGCAGCGTGCAGGCGCCGCAGCTGGTGGTGGCCAGCGGCGGGCTGTCGATACCGGCCATCGGCGCCACCGATTTCGGCCTGCGGTTGGCGCAGCAGTTCGGCCATGACATCGTCACGCCGCGCCCGGCGCTGGTGCCGCTCAACTTCGACCCGCAGGTGTGGGCTGATTTTTCGGCCCTGGCCGGTGTGGCGCTACCGGTGCGGATCAGCACCGGGGAGCCACGGGCGCGCATGCGCTTCGACGAAGACCTGCTGCTCACCCACCGGGGCTTGAGCGGCCCGGCGGTGCTGCAGATCTCCAGCTTCTGGCGCCCGGGCGAGCCACTGCACATCGACCTGGCAGCCGGCGCCGACCTGGCAGCCGGCGCCGACCTGGCGACTGCGCTGCGCCAGGCCAAGGCTGGCAGCCGGCGACAACTGGCCACCGTGCTGGCCGAGCACCTGCCCAACCGGCTGGCCCAGACCTGGCTTGCCCGCGCCGGCCTCACCGGCGAGCGCGCGCTGGCCGAAACGCGCGACCGCGAACTCACGGCCCTGGCCGACGCGCTGCGCGACTGGCGAGTGTTGCCCAGCGGCAGCGCGGGCTGGAAAAAGGCCGAGGTCATGGCCGGTGGCGTGGACACCCGCGAACTCAACTCGCGCAGCCTGCAGAGCAACCGGGTTGCCGGCCTGCATTTCATTGGCGAAGTCGTGGACGTGACCGGCTGGCTGGGCGGCTACAACTTCCAGTGGGCCTGGTCGAGTGCAATGGCCTGCGCGCGGGCCCTGCAGCCCCGTGACACACGGCTTGAAGCCAGCACCGCCGCCTCGTGAAAAGCAGCCCATGGCACTCATGCGAGATACCGAGCAAGACATTTCTCGGTCTCTGGCTATAATCGCAGGCTTCTCTAGCTAGACGCTTTCGAGACGCTGGTCGCAGCGCCAGGGAGTCCGGACCCCCGCCGCGCAGGTCAAGCACATCACTGTGCAACCACAGCGCGTCCACCGCCTCGAAGCACCAACCGTAGGATCCTAGATTTCATGACGACCATCCGTGTCAAGGAAAACGAACCGTTCGACGTGGCCCTGCGCCGCTTCAAGCGCACCATCGAAAAGATCGGCTTGCTGACTGAGCTGCGCGCCCGCGAGTTCTATGAAAAGCCGACCGCCGAGCGCAAGCGCAAGAAGGCCGCCGCAGTGAAGCGTCACTTCAAGCGTGTGCGCTCGATGCAGTTGCCCAAGAAGCTGTACTGATCGCGCAAGCGGCGCCCGCGCCGTTGCCGGACGGCCCGCCTGACGGCGTGGCCGGCACACCAAGAAGCCCGCGCGGGACGCCGTTGCGGGCTTTTTCCGTTCCCTTCCCCATCTCAACGAGACCGCCATGAGCCTGAAAGAACGCATCACCGAGGACATGAAGAACGCCATGCGGGCCAAGGAAGCCGAACGCCTGCTGGCCATCCGCATGCTGCTGGCGGCGGTGAAGCAGAAAGAAGTGGACGAACGCATCGCACTCGACGATGCGGCCGTGGTCGCCATCGTCGACAAGCTGGTCAAGCAGCGCAAAGAATCGATCACGCTGTTCAGCCAGGCTGGACGCGACGACCTGGTGGCCAAAGAGACCGCCGAGCTGCAGATCCTGGAAGCCTACCTGCCGGCCCGGCTGGGGGCCGACGAGATCAACGCGCAGGTGGCCGCACTGGTGGCCGAACTGGGCGCGGAATCGGGTCACAAGTTCGGCGCCGCCGACATGGGCCTGGTCTCGGCCGCGGTCAAACGCGCGCTGCAGCCCTGACAAGCACCTGCTTCGAGATGGGCCTGGGCACGTTAAGCTCAGGCACCCACCGCCTCAATGCCCGCCACCATGACCTCTGCCCTGCCCGCCCAGCGACTGACTGACGACGTCAGCGTCGCCCCGCAACTCGAACCCGCCGCCATGGCGCTGGCCGCGCAGGCGGGCTTTCGCAGTGTCATCAACAATCGGCCCGACTTCGAAGGCGGTCCCGCCCAGCCCACCTCGGCTTCGATCGAAGCCGCGGCGCAGGTGGCCGGCTTGGCCTACGTGCACCAGCCGGTGGCCGGCGGCTACCAGAGCCCCGAAGAGATCGCGCAGTTCAAGCAGTTGCTGGAGCAGCTGCCCAAGCCCATCTTGGTGTTTTGCCGCAGCGGCGCTCGCAGCACCAAGCTGTTCGTCGAAGCCTCGCGCCTGTAAGCCGGGCCAGCGCGCCGGCCGCCGAAGACCCCAACGCCGGGCCGCCGCACCGAAGGCTGCATCGGCCACGGGCCGCACAAGCAAACAGGCCCCGCATCGCGGGGCCTGTTGTCATTCAGGTCAATGACCGCCGGGTCATTCCTCCTGAAAGGCCTCTTGGCGCTTGTTGCGGATGGTGGGCAACATCACGATGACCACCATCGCCAGCGCTGCCAACAGCAGGCCCGCGGAAAGCGGTCGGGTCGCGAAGGTGGTCCAGTCGCCGCGCGACAACAGCAGCGCACGGCGCAGGTTCTCTTCCATCATCGGACCGAGGATGAAGCCCAGCAGCAGCGGGGCCGGCTCGCAACCAAGCTTGTAGAAGACAACGCTGACCACGGCACAAGCCGCGCCGGTATACACGTCGAACGCATTGTTGTTGAGCGTGTACAGGCCGATGCAGCAGAACGTCATGATCGCCGGGAAGAGGAACCGGTACGGCACCGTCAACAGCTTGACCCAGATGCCAATCAGCGGCAAGTTCAGGATCACCAGCATCAGGTTACCGATCCACATCGAAGCGATCAGACCCCAGAACAGTTCGGGGTTGTTCGTCATGACCTGCGGGCCCGGCTGGATGCCCTTGATGGTCATCGCACCCACCATCAGGGCCATCACGGCATTGGGTGGAATGCCCAGGGTGAGCATTGGGATGAAACTGGTCTGTGCACCAGCGTTGTTGGCCGATTCCGGCCCCGCAACACCGCGGATATTGCCCTTGCCGAACGGAACTTCATCCTTGCGGCCGCGGGTCTTCTTTTCAAGCGTGTAGGAAGCAAACGACGCGAGCAGGGCCCCCCCGCCAGGGAGCACGCCCAGGATCGAGCCCAGCGCCGTACCCCGCAAGACGGCAGGCCAGGCGTCGCGAAAATCCTGCTTGGTAGGCCACAGGCCCTTCACGTCCTTGGTGAAGACCTCCCGCTGTTCGGGGGGACGCCCGAGGTTGGTAATGATCTCGCCAAAGCCGAAGAGCCCCATGGCCAACGGGACGATGCCGATCCCGTCGGTCAGCTCCGGAATGTCGAAACTGAAGCGTGGCACTCCGGAGATCACGTCAGTGTTGATCTGCCCGAGCAGCAGGCCCAACAGGATCATCGAGACTGCTTTCAGCAGCGAACCCGAGGCCAGGACAACCGCACCGATCAGGCCCAACACCATGAGAGAAAAATACTCGGCGGGTCCAAACTTGAAGGCCAGTTCGGTCAGCGGCGGTGCGAAGGCCGCGATGATCACCGTGCCGACGCAGCCGGCAAAGAATGAACCCAGACCGGCGGCGGCCAATGCAGCGCCGGCGCGACCCTGGCGCGCCATCTGGTACCCGTCGATTGCCGTGACCACCGACGTGGCTTCACCGGGCACGTTGATCAGGATGGCGGTGGTCGATCCACCATACTGCGCACCGTAGTAAATGCCGGCCAGCATGATCAGCGCGGGTGTCGCGTCGAGTGCATAGATCGACGGCAGCAACATGGCGATCGTCGCCACGGGGCCCAATCCGGGCAGAACACCGATCAAGGTCCCCAGCACCGCTCCGCCAAAGGCGTAGAGCAGGTTCTGCAGTGTGAAGGCCGTGTGAAAGCCTATCGCGAGGTTTGACATCAGATCCATACCAGCTCCTCAGGCACCCGCCGCAAAAATGGTGGGCCACAACGGCATCGTGAGATTCAAACCCCAGATGAAGATGGCCCACGAACCCAGCGTGAGAATCACGGAATTCATGATCACCTCGCCCCAATGGAATTGATCCCCGGCCAAGCTGCTGGTGATGACCAGCAGCGGCAGTCCCAAGATCATGCCGAAATGTGGCAATGTCCAGCCGAAAAGTGCAATTGATCCGACGATGATGAGCAGCGGACGCCAAGCCGTCTTCTCGATCGGCTCGCCGTCTTCGGTCTCCACGGTCAACGAAGCAAAGAGCAACAAGGCGCCGAGGATGGCCATGAGCACACCCAGCCCAAACGGAAAGTATGCCGGGCCAGGCCGGGCCGAACTGCCGAAGCTGTAGTTCAACGCGCCAACCGCAAAGCCCACGCCGGCGCAGACGAACATCACGCCGGACCAGAAGTCTTTCTGACTCTTGATCTTCACAGGATCTCCTCCAGAGATGGATCGAGCGATTCTAGGAACGCCCCTCTGGCCGGCGCCTGTGGATTACACGTAGCCGCAGCGTCAGCTGTCCCAGGCAGGCGTGGCGCGCAGCACCTCGTCAAGCGTGGTCTCGCCAGCGGCCACCTTGTGCAGCCCGGCCACGCGCAACGGCAGCAGGCCGTCGGCCAGCGCCTGGATGCGGATGCGCGCCAGGTCAGGCACGTCGCCGATGGCCGTGCGCACCAATTCGTTCACCGGCATCAGCTCGAACAGGCCGCCACGCCCACGGTAGCCGGTCATGCGGCAGTCCAGGCAACCCACCGGGCGGTAGGGCGTGAAGCGCCCGCCGGCCTGCCACTGGGGCATCGCCGCCTGCAGGTCCTGCGGCTGCAGGGTCGTGTCGGGCTGCTTGCAGGCCGGGCACAGCGTGCGCACCAGGCGCTGCGCCAGCACGCCGATCACAGTGGCCTTGATGAGGTAGGCCGGCACGCCCAGGTCGGTCAGCCGGGTGATGGCGCTGGCCGCGTCGTTGGTGTGCAGGGTCGAGAACACCAGGTGCCCGGTCAGCGCCGCTTGCACCGCCATCTCGGCGGTTTCCAGGTCGCGGATCTCGCCCACCATGATGATGTCCGGGTCCTGCCGCATCAGCGCGCGCAGGCCGGTGGCGAAGTCCAGTTCCAGCGCCGGCTGCACCTGGGTCTGGTTCAGCGAGGGCTCGATCATTTCGATCGGGTCCTCGATGGTGCAGATGTTCACCTCGTCAGTGGCCAGGCGCTTGAGCGTGGCGTACAGCGTGGTGGTCTTGCCGCTGCCGGTGGGGCCGGTGACGAGGATGATGCCGTGTGGCTGCGCCACCAACGCCTCCCAGCGCACGGCGTCTACCGGCCCGAAGCCCAGGCCAGCCACCGCCTGCGTGGTGGTGCCGGGATCGAAGATGCGCATCACCAGCTTTTCACCGAAGGCGGTGGGCAGCGTCGACAACCGCATCTCGACCTCGTCGCCGCGCGGGCCGCGGGTCTTGATGCGGCCGTCCTGCGCGCGCCGGCGCTCGACCACGTCCATGCGGCCCAGCAACTTGATGCGCGCCGTCACCGCACCCATCACGGTGAGCGGCAGCTGGTACACGGTGTGCAGCACGCCGTCGATGCGGAAGCGGATGGCGCACTGCTCGCGGCGCGGCTCCAGGTGGATGTCGGAGGCGCGTTGCTCGAAGGCGTAGCCCCACAGCCAGTCCACCAGCTGCACCACGCCCTGGTCGTTGGCGTCGAGCTGCTTGTGCTTGCCCAGCTCGACCAACTGCTCGAAGTTGACCGCGGCCGACGCCTCACCCGACTTCTGCGCATTGCGCACCGAGCGCGCCACCGTGTAGAACTCGGTGGTGTAGCGGGCGATCTCCTGCGGGTTGGCCAGCACCACCAGGATCTTCTTGCGCGTGTGAGCCGCGATCTCGGCCACCCATTCCAATGCGAAGGGCTCGGAGGTTGCGATGGTCACCTCCGACGGCCCCACCTGCACTGGCAGCACCTTGCAGCGTTCGGCATAGGCCACCGACATCACGTCGGTGACGCGAGCCACGTCCACCTTCAGCGGGTCGATGCGCAGGTACGGCAGGCTCACCCGCTGAGCCAGCCAGCGGGTGAGCGACTCCAGGTCCAGCGCCGCGCCGCTGCGCAGATCCGTCAAGCCCGCGCCGGCCAGGCGCACCAGTGGGTGCAGGCTGCTGGTGCCAGCGCCCAGGCGCTGGGCCACCTGGCTGCGCTCGGCCGCCTGGATCACCCGGTCTTCCACCAGCCAGGTCAGCACGGCCTTCCAGTTGAGCGGGCCGTGGTGCACCACCGGCTTGCCGGCGGCACTGCCGCTGTTGCGGCGGCCGGTCTGGTCAGTCTGCGCTGGGCTGCTCATCGGGAGTTCCTTCAGGCGGCATCGGCGGCGGCGGACTGGGCCGCACGGGGCTTGCGTTCGGCGGGCAGGGCACGCAGCAGCTTGGGCCAGGCGGCGGCCGGCAACTTCCAGCGGGTCTTGGCCAGCGCGGCACGCCGGTCCATCGTCTCGCGGTCGGGCCAGGGCTCACTGGCGGGGGCCTTGCGCGCCAGCACGATGGTGTTGCCTTCCTTGGTGGGGCTGAGCATGCGCACCTGGGCCTCGCCAAAGGCGGCGGCCACGCGCCGGGCGCTGTGCGCGAAGCTGGTATGGCGACCGAACAGGTTGACCACCATCACACCGCCATCGGCCAGCGCCTGGTGGCAGTGGGCGTAGAAGATTTCATCGTCCAGCGCCGGTGCCGCCGCTTCGTGGTCGTAGAGGTCGACCTGCAGCACGTCGGCGGTGCCGGCCTGCTCGCCCTCGGACACCCACTGCCCGGCATCAGTGATCTGCACGTTGAGCAGCTCGTTGTTCGGCGGCAGATGGAAAAACTGCTGGCACACCGCCACCACCTGCGGGTTGATCTCAACGGCGCTGGTGCAGAGCTTCATCACGCCATGGGTAAAGCGGGTCAGCGTGGCGGCGCCCAGGCCGAGCTGCACCACGTGCAGGTCGTGCCAGCGCGATTCATCGACCAACAGCAGCCAGGCCATCATGCGCTGCACATACTCCAGCACCAGGGTCTTGGGGGATCGGATACGCATGGCGCCCTGCACCCAGGGCGTGTCGCCCAGGTGCAGGTAACGCACGCCGTCGAACTCCGACAGCGTGGCGCAGGGCAACCCGACCGGGGAGACAGGTGCAGCAGCCTGCTTGCGGAGCTTGGCGGCGAGGGAGGTGGGCATCAAGGCTGATCAGAGCAGATCGTAGAGGGTGAAGACATCGCGCCAGGCCGCAAGTTTGCGCTCGATGGACCAACTCGCATTGGCGGGGCTGGTCGACGGAAGCCGGTGGACTGTGAAACCCAGCGCACGGGTGTGGCGCATGGCGCGCGCCGACTCGCCGCCATTGTGGGCCACCGCCCGCAGCCCCGGCGCATGTTGGCGCAGCGCCAGCAGGTCGTTCGGCACAGCGGCCCGGATGGCACTGTCCAGGCTGCCTTCGCGCAGGCAGTTCGCATAGACGTCCCAGATGCCGAGTCCGCGGGTTCGCACCTGCGCCAGGCGCTCGGCATAGGGCAGCGCCTTCAGGTCGATACCCCACAGCGCGCCGAGGATCGGCCAGAAGTGGTTGCGCGGGTGGCCGTAGTACTGCTGCGCGGCCAGCGAGGCGACGCTGGGAAAGCTGCCCAGCACGACCAGCCGCGTGTTCGGCGCCAGCACCGGGGCCAGACCCGTCAATATTGGCCCCTCGCCCGACGAGTACGTCGGACGATCCCCCGAGGGGATGCGGGCCGGCTTGGGAGCGGCCCGGCGCTCGGCCCGCGGAGCCGCCGGAACGAGGCGCCTCATCCACGCTCCAATGCCGCCAGCCGCGGCAAGGCCACGTGGGCATTTGCCACCGTCTGGCGCGCCAGGTCGTCCAGACTCAGGCCGCGCAGGTCGGCCAGCACCTGTGCGATGCGGGGCAGCTCGGCCGGCTCGTTGCGGCTGGTGTGGCCCTGCGCGCGTTCAGCGGCGGTGCGGTACAGCCACTGCGGCGGGATATCGGGCGCGTCGGTCTCCAGCACCACCGCGTCGAGTGGCAGCTCGGCAGCCAGCCGGCGGATCTGCAGCGCGCGCTCGAAGGTCAGCGCACCACCAAAGCCGAGCTTGAAGCCCAGGTCGATGAGCATGCGCGCCTGCTGCAGGCTGCCGTTGAACGCATGCGCGATGCCGCCCATCACGCGGGTGCGCCGCAGCTCGCGCAGCAGCGCGTCGGCCGAGCGCCGCACATGCAGGATCACCGGCAGCCCGGCGGCACGGGCAATCGATAGCTGCCCGGCATACAGGCGCTGCTGCAGCTTCCGGTCGGTGCCTGGCACGAAGTGGTCGAGCCCGATCTCGCCCACCGCCACCAGCCGGGCATCACCGGCGGCAGCGGCCAGCACGGCCTCCAGCTGCGCCAGCGCATCGGCCGGCTGGTCGGCCACGAAAAGAGGGTGGATGCCCAACGCGTAGGCGTCGCCATGCGCATGGGCCAGTGCCCGCACCTGCGGCCAATCGGCCACCGACACGGCCGGCACCACCAGCCGCGCCACGCCTGCGGCCCGTGCGCGGGCACGCACCGCGTCGCGGTCAGGCGCGAACTCAGGGGCGTCGAGGTGGCAGTGGGTGTCGATCCAGATCGTCATCGGCGGCCGCCGTGGCACAACACCATGGCAACCGCCATGATGCCCGCATCAAGACAGCGGGGCGGTGACGTTGCCATCACCGCCCCCGAGAGGATGGAGAAACGCTGGGCCCTGCCCGGCGCTTGCTCAAGCCGGCATCACGCTCACGCGGGCGCCAGCTTGAACACCGAGACCACCTGGGCCAGCCTGTTGGCCTGTTCCTTCAGGCTTTCCGCAGCAGCGCTGGATTGCTCCACCAGCGCGGCATTCTGCTGGGTCATCTGATCAAGCTGGCCGACCGAACCGTTGAGCTGCGAGATGCCGCTGGATTGCTGCGACGACACGTCGGCGATCTCGCCGATGATGTCCGATACCCGCTGCACCGAGCCGACGATCTCGTCCATCGTGGCACCGGCGTCGGCCACCATGCGCGAGCCGCTTTCGACCTTGTCGACCGAGACGCCGATCAGGCCCTTGATCTCCTTGGCGGCATTGGCACTGCGTTGCGCCAGGTTGCGCACTTCGGTGGCCACCACCGCGAAGCCACGGCCCTGTTCGCCGGCCCGCGCCGCTTCAACCGCGGCGTTCAGCGCCAGGATGTTGGTCTGGAAGGCGATGCCGTCGATCACGCCGATGATGTCGGCGATCTTCTTCGAGCTGTTGTTGATCTCACTCATGGTGTGCACCACCTGCGACACCACCTGGCCGCCACGCTTGGCAACGGCCGAGGCCGACGAAGCCAGGTGATTGGCCTGGCCGGCCGCTTCGGCGCTGTGGCGGGCGGTGCCGGTGAGCTGTTCCATGGAGCTGGCGGTCTGCTGCAGGTTGCCGGCGGTCTGTTCGGTGCGCTGGCTCAGATCCAGGCTGCCCGACGCCACTTCCCCGCTGGCCACGGCGATGCTGGACGATGCCTCGCGCACCTGGCCCACGATGTTGCCCAGCGACGACTGCATGCGCTGCAGGGCTTCGAGCAGATCGGCCGCTTCGTCGCGTCCGGTCACGTGCACCTCGGTCGTGAGGTCGCCCTCGGCGATGGCCAGCGCCAGCGCGCGGGCTTGGCGGATCGGCTGCACGATGGACACCAGGTTGGCCAGCGTCAGCGGCACGATGATGACCGCGGCCAGCACGCCCACCGCGGCAAACAGCGCGATGGTGCGCTGCACTTCGCTGGCGTAGGCGCTTTCGGCTTCCTTGGCCTGTTCGCGCACCAGCGTGTCGAGCTTCTTGATCGACTGCTCGGCCTGCGCCAGCGACTGGCGGGCCTGGCCGCTGGCCACGCGGATCTCGCTGCTGGTCAGCAGCTTGCCTTCCTTGGCATCGCTCATGAGCGTCTTCAGCTTGCCGGTGTAAGCCGACAACCCGCTCTCGATGATGACCATCAAGGCCTGCTCGGCAGGGACGGCGGGCAAGGCCTTGAGGTCCTTCACCTGCTCGGTGCTGCCCTTGACGATGGCATTCCACTGATCGACGGGGACGTCCAGCATCTCGGCCCGCTCCACGCCCAGGATGACGGCATCCTCGTTGGCCCGCAGCGACTTGGCCACGTCGCGGATCTCGCCGAACTTCTGGATCTTGGTGGACGATTTCTGGACGAAGGTCTGGCTGGCATCCTGGATGCGCAGCATCCCCAGGGTGCCGGTGGCACCCAGCAGGGCCAACAGGGTCAGGACCAGGCCGATGTTGCCAATCATGCGAGCACGGATCGTGACCGAACGGAACATGGACAGTAACTTCATTGGATGTCTCCGGATAACGGCACCGGCAGCAAGGCGCGGTCGAAGTCGAGTTTGTTCGACCGCACCCGAATCGGCACGGCCGGCATAGCCTCAAGGCATACCGTGACACTATCGGCCGCCGTAGACGTACCTGAAGCGAGAAAACGACGGGCAAACCCACCAGTTCGCGGCCGGGCCGATGAATGCACGGCCATGGCGGTCGTGCTAAGTTTCGAGCCAGGCGTCCGCGGGACGCTTCCCACGCCCCGCGCGGGGCGGCAGCAAGAAATGGGGCTGCGATGCGATCCACACCGCTGTACAGCCGTGCGAAACGCGCGGGCCCCGCCACGGCCCCGGGCACTGCCAACGCGCCAGAGCGCAACGCCAACGCCCCCAGGTCTCCGCAGCCCTCCCGGCGCCGACGCCTGCAAGCCCAGCTCACCCGCCCGCGCATGCTCTGGGCCGCATGGTTGCTGATGCTGGCACTCGGCCTGCTCGCGTTCTGGCAGATGCAGCACCATCTGCCCACGGCGCTGACGCAGGACGACATCGACCGCGCCGTGCTGCACACGCTCACCCACCAGAGCCTGCCATCGCCCACCGCGCGCGCCTATGAGGCGATCGCGCCTTCGGTGGTGCGGGTGCTGGGCCATGTCAAAAAGCGCGAGGAACCGGCCTCACCCGGTGCCAAAACGCCCCGACCCACGCCCAAGGACAACGCCGACGATGCGACGGAGCCGGCACCCAGCGTCGGCACCGGCGTGGTGATCCTCGACAACGGCACCATCCTGACCAACCTGCACGTGGTGCAGGGCGCCGACTGGCTGACGGTGGAGTTCGCCAACGGGCTGGTGGCGAGTGCCGACGTGGTGCGGGTAGATGGCAACAACGACCTGGCGGTGATCCGCGCCCGCCGCATCCCTGACGACCTGCAGGCCGCCACCCTGCGCGGTAGCAGCGACCTGCGCCCGGGTGACGCGGTGGTCGTTGTCGGGTTCCCGTTCGGCATCGGGCCGTCGGTCTCGGCCGGCGTGGTCTCGGGCCTGCACCGGCAGTTCCGCGCCGGCAACTTCGGCGAGGAGCGGCGCGGCGGCCGGCTGCTGAACGACCTGATCCAGTTCGACGCCGCGGCCAACCCCGGCAACTCCGGCGGGCCGCTGGTCAACCAGGACGGCGAAGTGCTGGGCATCGTCACCGCCATCCTCAACCCCAACGAGCAGCGCACCTTCATCGGCATCGGCTTCGCCGTACCGATCGAAAGCGCCGCTGCCGCCGTCGGCATCCCCCCCTTCTGAGGACCCCTCCATGCCCGCTTCGCCCACGCTCGACATCGCCACCGTCCAGGCCACCGCCCAGGGCATGGAGCGCATCCTGTACGAGGTCAAACGCGTCGTCGTGGGTCAGGACCGCTTTCTCGAACGGGTGATGGTGGCCATCCTGGCGCAGGGCCACCTGCTGGTGGAGGGTGTGCCGGGCTTGGCCAAGACGCTGACGGTGAAGACGCTGGCGGCGGCCATCCGCGGCAGCTTCAAGCGCATCCAGTTCACACCCGACCTGGTGCCGGCCGACCTGGTGGGCACGCGCATCTACAACCAGAAGACCG
>JBDTQF010000019.1:0-26957 GCA_039932275.1 Burkholderiales bacterium | reverse complement strand
TCAACACCTTCGAGAACTTCATCCAGACCGATGCCGCCATCAACCCCGGCAATTCGGGCGGCGCGCTGGTCGATGCCAACGGGCAGCTGATGGGCATCAACACTGCCATCTATTCGCGCTCCGGCGGCAGCATGGGCATCGGCTTCGCCATTCCTGTGTCCACCGCCAAGCAGGTGATGGAAGGCCTGATCCGCGACGGTGTGGTGATGCGCGGCTGGATCGGCGTGCAACCCAGCGACGTGACACCCGACCTGGCGGCCTCGCTCAAGCTTGACACCGATCATGGCGTGCTGATCACCGGCGTGCTCGACAAGGGCCCGGCCGATCTGGCCGGCGTGCGCCCGGGCGACGTGGTGCAGAAGGTGGCCGGGCGGCGGGTCGACAACACCACGCAGATGCTCAACGCGGTGGCGGGGCTGAAGCCGCAGAGCGACGCCGTGCTGTCGGTGCAGCGCGGCCCGCAGGCCATCGAGATCACAGTGCGCGTGGCACAGCGGCCCAAGCCGCGCGTGGCACGCAGCACCGAGTAGGCCGGCCGGGGCCGCGGCAGCCCCGGGGCGCCGATCAGGTTTCGGCCTTCTCGGGTGGGCTGTCTTCGCCGCCCGGCGCCTGGGTGTGCTTGATGAAAACGCCCGCGGCCAGGATGCCCACCTCGTACAGCATGCCCATCGGCACCAGCAGGGCCACCATCGACACGGCGTCGGGTGGCGTCACCAGGCCAGCCGCGGCCGCCGCCGCGACCCAGAAATAGCGCCGCCAGCTCCTGAGCTGCTCCAGCGTGACCACGCCCAGCCGGGCCAGGATGATCACCGCCACCGGCACCTCGAAGGCGAGCCCGAAGGCCAGGAACATCGTGATCACGAAATCGAGGTAGGCCTCGATGTCGGGGCTGACCGACACCGACTCCGGCGCCATGGCCTGGATCGCCGGGAAGGCCTGGCCGAAGACGAAGAAATAGCAGAACGCCACACCGCAGTAGAACAACAGTGTGCTGGTCGCCACCAGCGGCATCACCAGCCGCCGCTCGTGCTTGTACAGCCCCGGTGCGACGAAGGCCCAGGTCTGGTACAGCACCCATGGCAGCGCGACGCCGAAGGCCGCCAGCGCGGTGACCTTGATGGGGATCAGGAAGGGCGAGACCACGCCCACCGCGATCATCTTGGCGCCTTGCGGCAGCGCGCTCACCAAGGGGTGAGCCAGCCAGTCGTACAGGCCCTTGGGCCCCGGATACAGGCACAGCACGGCGAACACCGCACCGATGCCGTACACCGACCACAGCAGTCGGTCGCGCAATTCGATGAGATGGCTGACGAAGGGCTGTTCGGTGCCGGCCAGTTCGTCGGTGTCGGCGGGGTTGGGGTCGGGGGTGGCGCTCACGGCAGGGGGCGGGTTCGGGGAAATGGGCGAAGGGCGAGGGCGGGGGTGAGGGCGGGGGCTTACGGCCCGGCGTTCACAAGCCGGTCGGGACCGGCATCAACGTCGGCCTGCGGGCCGAAAGCGGGCCACTCGGGCGGCGGCCGACTGCACATGGGTGCGCACACCGTGCTGGCGCTTGTACCACTGTGGCATGGCGCCGCGCTTGAGGCGCCAGTTCTTCTTGGGGCGCTCATATAGCGGCCCCGCCTCGGGTGTCCAGGCCAGGTGCGAAGCCTGGTCGTCCACCTCTTCCCGGTTGGGATTGAGCCCGTCGGTGGCTTCGTTCAGCGTGCTGTGCACAGACTGTTCGACGTCGCGCGCTGCCGATTCCACATTGCGCTTCATCGCGTTCAGGGATTCGAGGTCGATCGAGCGGCTGACCTCGGCCTTGACCTCTGACACGTAGCGCTGCGCCCGCCCGATCAGTGCGCCGAGGGTGCGCGCCACGCGGGGCAGGCGTTCCGGGCCGATGACGACCAGTGCGATGCCGCCGACGAGCAGAAGTTTGGTGAAACCGATGTCGATCATGGATGCGGCTCTCAAGGAAACGCCGGGTCGTCCCAAGTTCCCTTGCCCCCGCGGGGGCGGGCTGGGCGCAGCCCGGCCCTGGGGGCGCTCATTGCCGGGCAGCGCTGCCCGGACCGAGGCCCTGGCAACGTGGCAACGGGCTGGTTCAGCCCTTGTTCTTGGCTTCGACGTCGATGGTGTCGGTGGCGGTTCGCTTCTCGGCCGTGACCTGCGCTGCCGGGTCGGCGGGCTTGTCGGCGGGGGTGCCGTCCTTCATGCCGTCCTTGAAACCCTTGACGGCGGAACCGATGTCGCCGCCCAGGTTCTTGAGTTTCTTGGTGCCGAAGATCAGCACGATGATCACGAGGAAGATGATCAGGTGGGTGGTGGAAAGGCCCATGGTGAGACTCCTGTGGGGAAATGAATTCTAGGGTTCGCGGCGTTCGCGTTCCTGCACCTTGCGCAGCGCGAACTCCTCCAGGCCTGACAGGCCCTCGCGGCGGGCCAGCTCGGTGAGCACATCGCTGGGTCGCAGGCCGAACTGGGCCAGCGCGATCATCGAGTGGAACCAGAGGTCGGCCATTTCGTAAACGATTTTCTGCGGTTCGCCGTCCTTGCCGGCCATGACCACCTCGGTGGCTTCCTCGCCGATCTTTTTCAGGATGGCGTCGGCGCCCTTGCTGAACAGGCGGGCCACGTAGCTCTTGTCAGGGTCGCCGCCGCGGCGCGACTCGACCACGTCGGCGAGCCGCGCCTAGACGTCGGCGCCGTTGGGGGGTAGGGAAGCAGGGGCACTCATCGGGAATACATCGTCGCGGGGTCTTTGAGCACGGGCTCGACCGTGTGCCAGTGGCCGTCCTTCAGCAACTGGAAGAAGCAAGAATGGCGCCCGGTGTGGCAGGCAATGCCCGGCGCGTGGCCGGTTTGCCGCACGGTCAGCAGCACGACGTCGTTGTCGCAGTCCAGGCGCATCTCCAGCACCTGTTGCACATGGCCCGATTCTTCGCCCTTGTGCCACAGCCGCCCGCGCGAGCGGCTCCAGTACACCGCCTCGCCCAACTCGGCGGTACGGGCCAGTGCTTCGCGGTTCATCCAGGCCACCATGAGGATGTCCTTGCTGCCGGTTTCCTGCGCAATGGCAGGCACCAGGCCATCGTCGTTCCAGCGAATTTGATCGAGCCAATCCATGCCGCCGAGTGTAGCCCTCGGCCCGTGTCAGTCCTGTTGCGCAAGCCCTTGTGGCGGAGGTGCCGCGACCGCGGCGTCCGCGACAATCGGGGCATGACCGCGACTGCCCGACCGCTCCTTGCCATCACGATGGGCGACGCCCTCGGCATCGGCCCGGAAATCATCATCAAGGCGTTTCTGGCCGGCGAAGCCGCTGGCGCCATCGTCGTGGGCGATGTCGCGGTGATGCAGCGCGCCGCGCGGGTGCTGCGTGAGCGGGCCGATGTGCCGGCGCTGAGCCTGGCGGTGATCGATGCCCCGGCCGACTGTGCCGGCGTGCCGGCCGGTTGCCTGCCGGTGCTGCCGGTCGCGGTGGCGGATGACGGCCTGTCGAAAGCCCCCTGGGGCCAGATTGATGTGCGCGCCGGCCGGGTCGCCGCGGCCTGCATCCGCCAAGCGGTGCAGCTCGCACGTGCGGGGCAGATTGCCGGCATCGTCACCGCGCCCATCCACAAGGAGGCGCTCGCTGCGGCCGGCGAACCCTATCCCGGCCATACCGAGCTGCTGGCGGCCGAAGGCGGCGAGCCCGGCCAGCCGGTGGCGGTGCGCATGATGCTGGCCAACCCTGAGCTGACGACGGTGCTGACGACGGTGCATTGTTCGCTGCGCTCGGCCATCGAACGGCTGGATGCCGGGCTCATTCTGGAGACGCTGCGCATCGCGCACGCCTCAGCGGCGTCCTGGGGCCAGCCAGCGCCGCGTATCGCCGTGGCCGGGCTCAATCCGCACGCGGGGGAGGGGGGCCTGTTCGGCGACGAGGAGATCCGTTTCATCGCACCGGCCATTGCCGCGGCACGCGCTGAAGGCATCGACGCCAGCGGTCCCTTTGCCCCCGACACGGTGTTCATGCGGGCGCGCCGCGGCGAGTTCGACCTGGTGATCGCGATGTACCACGACCAGGGCCTGATCCCGGTGAAGTACCTCGGCATGGAAGAGGGCGTCAACGTGACCCTGGGCCTGCCGTTCATCCGCACCAGCCCCGACCACGGCACAGCCTTCGACCTGGCTGGCACCGGCCGGGCCGATGCCAGCAGCCTGGTCGCCGCCATCCGCATGGCCCGGCGCCTGGCCGGCCAGTGACTCAGGCGCGCAGCGCCAGCACCGCCTGATCAAGGGCAATGCCGGCGAACACGGCGAAACCCACCCAGTGGTTGTGCTTGAAGGCGGTGAAGCAGCCGTCGCGGCTGCGGTCGCGGATCAAGCGGTAGTGCCACACCACCTGTGCCAGCGCTGCCGCGATGCCGAGCAGGAACAGGCCCGACAGCCCAGCGCTCCAGGCCAGCCAGCTCCACAGGCCGAGGAACGCCAGGTAGAAGCCGACGATGGCCGGCACGTCGAAGCGGCCCAGCGTGATGGCCGAGGTCTTGATGCCGATCTTCAGGTCGTCCTCGCGGTCCACCATCGCGTACTCGGTGTCGTAGGCCAGCACCCAGCAAAGGTTGCCCAGCAGCAGCAACCCCGCCTGCCACGGCACGCTGGCCTGCACCGCGGCATAGGCCATCGGGATGCCAAAGCTGAAGGCCACGCCCAGCACCGCCTGCGGCATTGCCACAAAGCGCTTGGCATACGGGTACGCCACCGCCACCGCCAGCGCGGCGAACGAGTACAGGATGGTCAGGCCGTTGGTGGTGAGCACCAGCGCGAAGGCCAGCAGCGCCAGCACTGCGCCGACTGCGAGTGCTTCACTGGCCGCAAGGCGCCCGCTGGTGACGGGGCGCTGCGCGGTGCGCGCCACATGGCGGTCGAATTCGCGGTCGGCGACGTCGTTGACGCAGCAACCGGCGCTGCGCATCAGCACCGTGCCCAGCGTGAACACCGTCAGCAAGTGCCAGCCCGGAAAACCGCCGGCCGCTAGCCACAGCGCCGCCAGCGTGGGCCACAGCAGCAGCAGCCAGCCGGCCGGGCGGTCCCAGCGGATCAGATCGAGGTACAGGTTCAGGCGCCGCAGCGGCCCGGTGGTGGCAAGGCTGTTCACAGCCGCGGATTATCGCGGCGGCTACCAAGCGGAATGCAGCTCCCGTCGGGCCGCCCCAAGGGCGCTGCCGCCCCCTCGGGGGGCAGCGAACAACGTGAGCCTGTGGGCCTCAGGCCGGCAGCGGATCGAGCCCGGCCACCTTGGTGTTGCTGAGCTGGAAGTCCTTCGGCATTTGCGGGCGGTCGCGGCCGGCCCACATGTTGACGAAGTCGGCCACCTGCTCGCCCGGCATCGGCCGTGAGACGAAGTAGCCCTGCACCAGGTCGCAGCCCTCGGCTTCGAGCACCGCCACCTGGGCCGGTTCTTCCACGCCCTCGGCCACCGTGGCCATGCGCAGCGACTTGGCCAGCGCCAGGATGTTGCGCACGATGGCCCGGGCGTCGCGGCTGGTCATCAGCTCGCGTACGAAGGCGCGGTCGATCTTGAGCGTGTCGAACGGGAAGCGCCGCAGGTAGGCCAGCGACGAATAGCCGGTGCCGAAATCGTCCAGCGCGATCTGCACGCCCAGCTTGCGCAGCGCATGCAGCCGCTCGACCGTGTCGCGCGTCTCGTTGATGAACACCGATTCGGTGATCTCCAGCTCCAGCCGGGAGGCCGTCAAGCCGCTTGCATCCAGTGCGCGTTGAACGGCCAGCGGCAGGTCCTGCGCCATCACCTGCACCGGCGAGATGTTGACCGCCACCTGCAGCGGCACCGGCCAGGCGGCGGCCTGGCGGCAGGCCTCCATCAGCGCCCATTCGCCCATCGGCAGGATCAGGCCGGACTCCTCGGCCACCGGGATGAACTCGGTCGGCGGGATGTTGCCGTGCTCCGGGTGCTTCCAGCGCAGCAGCGCTTCGAAGCCTTCGATCTCCCAGTGGTGCAGCCCGGCCTTGGGCTGGAAGTGCAGCGACAGCTGGCCTTTTTCGAGCGCCTCACGCAGGTCACGCTCCAGCACCAGGCGCCGACGCACCTGCTCGCCCATGCGGGCGGCGAAGAAGCGCACTGAGCCCGGCGCGTGCGACTTGGCGTCGTACAGCGCCATGTCGGCGTGCTGCATCATTTCGTCCACCGTGATGCCGTCCTGCGGGAAGCGGGCAATGCCGATGCTGGCGCGCACCGGCACCGAGGCCCCCAGCGCGACGCAGGGCTCTTGCATGGTTTCGATGATGTGCTGGGCCACCGAGCGCACCTGCGCCTCGTCGATGGCCACACGCAGCAGTACCGCGAACTCGTCGCCGCCCAGGCGGGCCACGACATTGCCTTTGCCCACGGCCAGTTTGAGCCGCCGGCCGACCTCGACCAGCAGGGCGTCGCCGGTGGCGTGGCCCAAGGTGTCGTTGATGGTCTTGAAGTTGTCCAGGTCCAGGCACATCACGGCGCCGTGCCCGGTGCGGGTGGTGGCGTTCTGCAGCGACTTCTCCAGCAACACGCGGAAATGGGCCCGGTTGGTCAGGCTGGTGAGCGTGTCGTAGTGGGCCAGCCAAGCCAGGCGCCGGTCGGCCATGCGCGACTGCGTCACATCGCGCGCCACGCCGCGCCAGCCCAGCGTTGCGCCGCGTTCGTCCTCCAGCGGCTTGGCGGTCACCGACCACCAGCGCGGCGCACCCCCCACCACCAGCGGCAGCAGGACGTCGCGGAACGGCAGGCCCTGCGTCAGCCGTTCGCGCAGCGTGTGCGCCGAATCACGGTCGACGTCCGACAGCGGCTTTTGCAGTTCATTCAGCAGCGACAGGAACGCCCGTCCGGTGAGTTCCTCGGCCGACCGCGACAGTGAGTCGGCCAGCCGGCTGTTCACATGCACCAGGCGGCCCTTGGCGTCGATTTCCCAGAGCACGTCGCTGCCCTGTTCCTCGAAATCGCGCAGCAGCAGCCCGATGAGCTGGTGCTGGTGTTCGGCGCGGGCTTCGGCTGAGACACGGGCATGCAGGGCCCGCGACAGCGTCATCACGCCTGTCACGGCGATGCAGCCGTACAGCAGCCACTGCAGCACGCCGTAGATCTGCAGGGTGCCGGTGGTGGCCACGAAGGCGGCCAGCGCGCTCAGCGTGACGGTGCCGAGAAAGGCATAGGCCGCCATCGGCAGCGCGGCCAGGCCGATGCTGCCCGCGCACATCATGCCGATCAGGGTGGTGGCCAGCACGGTCTGGTCCTGAGCGGGTACCTTGCCGATCAGCATCGCCGGCACGATGCCAGCCACCAGGCCCATCACCCCGGACTGCAGCACGATGGCCCGCATGCGCTTGACGGTGATGTTTAGCGGCTGCACTGCGTGCTTCCATGCCCACCAGCCCCGGCCGCCCCACAGGGCGAAGGCCACCACGATGACCACCCAACCGAACAGCACGACGTCGGGCAGCACACCAGGCGACAGGGCGCCGACCATCAGTGTGTTCAACAGCAGCGTGCCCAGCATCAGTGGCATCGAGCGCATCAGCGCCCGGAAGGCTTGCGTGCGCGTGCGTGCCGCCAGCGATTCGTCGGAACTTTGGGCCGTGCGACGACGTTCAAGACCGCGGCGCTCCGTGATCCGTCGCTTCGGCGCTGATTTCGACGGGCTCGCCTTGGCAGCGGCGATGGTCCGTTTGGTTGAGGCCTTGCCGGTCGATCGATGCTTGGCGGCAGGTCGTTCGGCAGTGCTTGAGCGGTCGAGGACAGACATGGGCAGGGTATGAACAAGCGATGGAGATCGGAGGACCTCGCCTGTTGCACTTTCGGCAGCCGGCGCCGATTCTTGACGCCTGTCCGGGGGGTGTTGAATCCCGTTCTCGATGTCACACAAACGCCGCAGGCAGCGGCGCCTGCGCAGACTCGCGACGACCTGCTCAGGTCGAGAGAAAGTTCACGCCCGGCAGATCGCAGGCGTGGATCAGGTTGCGCAAAGCCGCAATGGCCTCGTAGCGGGTGAACGACCGCCGCCATGCCAGCACCACGCGGCGGGTGGGCACGGGGTCGCTGAAGGGGATGTAACGCACCAGCGATCGGCCGTTGGCTAGGTCAGGCGCCGGGCTGCTGCGCCCGGCGATGTCGCGTTCGCCGCGGGGCACCGAGAGTTGCGGCACTACCGTGATGCCCATGCCCGAGGCCACCATGTGCTTGATGGTTTCCAGCGACGACCCTTCGAAGCTGCGGCGGATGCCGTCAGCATCGCTGGAAAAGCGGGCGAACTCCGGGCAGACCTCCAGCACATGATCGCGAAAACAGTGTCCGGTACCGAGCAGCAACATGGTCTGCTGCTTGATCTCGGTGGCCGACAGGCTGCTGCGCGTCGCCAGTTCATGGTGCGCCGGCAGGGCCACCACGAACGGCTCGTCGTACAACGGCGCGATCGCCAGGCCGGTGTCCGCAAACGGCTCGGCCATGATGGCGCAGTCGAGTTCACCGGTGCGCAGCATTTCAAGCAGCCGCACGGTGAAGTTCTCCTGCAGCATCAGCGGCATCTGCGGCACCCGCTCGATGGCCATGCGCACCAGGTCGGGCAGCAGGTACGGGGCGATGGTGTAGATAACCCCCAGCCGCAGTGGGCCGGCCAGCGGGTCCTTGCCGCGCCGGGCGATCTCCTTGATCGAGGCGGCGCTTTCCAGCGTCGACTGGGCTTGGCGCACGATCTCTTCGCCCAGCGGCGTCACGGTGACCTCGTTGCCACCGCGCTCGAAGATCTTCACTTCCAGTTCTTCTTCGAGCTTCTTGATTGCGACCGACAGGGTCGGCTGCGAAACGAAACAAGCCTCTGCCGCACGGCCGAAATGTCGTTCGCGTGCGACGGCGACGATGTATCGCAGCTCGGTCAACGTCACGATGTGTCCTCGTGGCGAGGACGATGTCGTCCCCGGCGTGAATGTCCCGCCTGGCACGGCGGCAGCGGAATGGGGCCACAGCCAGCGGGTCGCCCCATTGTGCGCACAAAGGCGGGTCCGTGGCGTCGTCGCGGGACGACCGGCGCGGGACGCAGGCGCCGCGACGCCTGCCGATGCGCTCCCTATAATCGCGGCCACCCTCGTTTGATCGACATCAATCCCTCCTATGAACAAGAAGCTTTGCCTCGCGAAAACAACGCTCAGCCTGACGGCAGCGCTGGTGATGATGGTCGGCGCCACTGCCGCCCGGGCACAGGATGCAGCTGGCGACGCCACCGCGGGCCATCAGAAAGCCGCCATGTGCATTGGCTGCCACGGCATCGTGCACTACCGGGCCAGCTTCCCCGAGATCTACCAGGTCCCGATGATTTCCGGGCAGGGGGCCAAGTACATCGCTGCGGCGCTCAATGGCTACAAGAAGGGCGAGCGCAAGCATCCGACGATGCGCGCCATCGCCAGTTCGCTGAGCGACCAGGACATCGCCGATCTGTCGGCGTTCTATGCCGGCCAGAAGACGCCGGCTGCTGTGGCCACAGCGCCGCAGCCCAGCCCCGCAGTGGCGCAGCTGCTGCAAAAGGGGAACTGCGCGTCCTGCCATGGCGAGGGGTTGAACAAGCCGATCGACGGCAGCTACCCCAAGCTGGCGGGCCAGCACGAGGACTACCTGTACTTCGCGCTCAAGGCCTACCAGACCGACAAGAATCCGACCGTGGGCCGCGGCAATGCCATCATGGCCGCCCAGTCCAAGCCGTTCTCGCATGCGGAGCTCAAGGAGCTGGCTGCCTACATCGGCTCACTGCCGGGCGAGCTGACCACGGTGCCCAACGCAAAAATGCGCTGAAGCCCGGCAAGGGCGGCCTGCGCTGTCGCCCGTCAGAACAAAACCGCCCGCTCGCCGGGCGGTTTTTCTTTGCGTCGTGT
The DNA here is from genome assembly GCA_039932275.1 of Burkholderiales bacterium. Classification (GTDB taxonomy): domain Bacteria; phylum Pseudomonadota; class Gammaproteobacteria; order Burkholderiales; family Burkholderiaceae_C; genus Sphaerotilus. Next base: position 17,075 of record JBDTQF010000019.1, on the reverse strand, counting down.
AGCGGTGCTTCGGTTAAGCGGCGTGGCTTACGGTCGATACAGGCTCTGCGTCTCCCTTGCCTGCCCCACCTGACCACGATGCTCAAACGCATACCGACCGACCAGCTGCGCTTGGGCATGTTTTTGCACGAACTGTGCGGCTCGTGGATGGACCATCCGTTCTGGCGCGCCAAGTTCAAGCTGGCCGATCCACAGGATCTGCGCCGGCTGCAGGACTGCGGCATCAAGGAAGTGTGGATCGACACCGGCAAGGGTCTGGACGTGGCGGCGGGCGCGGGCCTGACGCAGGAAGAAGTCGAGCTTCAGGTCGAGCTGGAGCTTGAACTGGCGGCCCTGGCGCCGCTGGAGCTTGTCTCCGCGGAGCATGAGTACAAGCGCGCGGCCCTGGTGTGCGACCAGGCCCGCCTGAAGGTGCAGTCGCTGTTCGGCGAGGCCCGCATGGGCCAGAGCCTCGATGCCGAGGGCTGTGTGCCCATCGTCGAGGACATCATCGGTTCGGTCGAGCGCAACCGGGGCGCGCTGATCAGCCTGGTGCGGCTGAAGTCGGCCGACGAATACACCTACCTGCACTCCGTCGCCGTCTGCACGTTGATGGTGTCGCTGGCGCGCACCCTGCAGTTGCCGCTGCATCAAGTGCGCGAAGCGGGTCTGGCAGGCCTGCTGCACGACATGGGCAAGGCACGCATTCCGCTGGAGGTGCTGAACAAGCCGGGGCGGCTGACCGACGCCGAGTTCGATCTGATGAAACGTCATCCGGTCGAGGGTCACAAACTGCTGCTTCAAAGCCCGGGTGCGTCGGCCATGGCGTTGGACGTGTGCCTGCACCATCACGAGAAGATGGACGGTTCCGGCTACCCCAAGCGGCTCAAGTCTGAGCAGATCAGCCGGTACGCCAAGATGGGTTCGGTGTGCGATGTCTACGACGCCGTCACCTCGGCGCGGCCGTACAAGGGCGCCTGGGACCCCGGCGAAGCGATCCGGCAGATGGCGCAGTGGAAGGGCCATTTCGACCCGGCGATCTTTCAGGCCTTCGTCAAGACGGTGGGCATCTATCCCACCGGCACATTGGTGAAACTGCAGTCCGGGCGGCTCGCCGTCGTGCTCGACCAGAACGAGAAGTCACTGCTGCTGCCCCGCGTGAAAGCCTTTTATTCAACCAAGTCGATGCTGCCGATTGAACCTGAGGTCATCGACCTGGCGTCGCCAGGATGCAAGGACCGCCTGGTCGGTGTCGAATCGTCCGAGGCCTGGAAGTTCGACCATCTCGACAGTTTGTGGATGGAAGAGGTCGGGGCCTGAGCGACTCCTGGCCGCCGGGCCTTTCGAAACTCAGCGCTGCGGCCGCCAGCGCCCCAGCAGCAGGGCGTTGCCGATCACGCTGACGCTGCTGGCGGCCATCGCGGCGCCGGCATACATCGGCTCCAGCATGCCCAGCGCGGCCAGCGGGATGCCGACCACGTTGTAGGCGAACGCCCAGAACAGGTTCTGACGAATTTTGGCGGCCGTGCGGCGCGAGATCTCGATCGCATCGGCCACTCGTTGCGGGTCGCCCGTCAGCAAGGTGATGCCGGCAGCCTGCATGGCCACGTCGGTGCCGCTGCCGTCGCTGTGGGTGATGGCGATGCCCACGTCGGCGGCCGCCAGCGCCGGCCCGTCGTTCATGCCGTCTCCCACCATCGCCACGCGCGTGCCGCCGTGGCGCAGTTCGGCAATCACCGCGGCCTTGTCCTGCGGCAACACCTCAGCGCGGATCTCGTCGATGCCCAGCGCGTGGCCGATGTGTTCCGCTGCCGCCCGGTGGTCGCCGCTGACCAGCAGCGTGCGCACTCCCAGCGCGTGCAGGCGGCTGATTGCCGCGGCGGCGCCGGGCTTGATGGTGTCTCCGAAGGCCAGCAGGCCCAGCAACCGGGGCGGCTCGGCCTGCGCCAGCCACGCCAGCGAGTGGCCCTGCGCTGCCTGCGCTTCGGCGGCGGTCGCCAGGCTTCGGTGATCGACCCCCAGCTCGTCCATCCAACGACTGCTGCCCAGAACCAGCCGCTGCGAGCCCACGGTGCCCTGCATGCCCCGCCCGGGCACAGCCTGCAGCGCGCTGGCCGTGCCGGCCGGCGCTGTTTGTGCGGCTGCGGTGCGCACCGCACGGGCCAGAGGGTGTTCGCTGCCGGCCTGCAGGGCGGCGGCCAGTGCCAGCACCTGGGCGTCCGCTTCGCGGCCGTCGGCGCCCAGGCAGGCCACCACCGTGGGCTTGCCCTCGGTGAGCGTGCCGGTTTTGTCGAACGCCACCACGCGCACCTCGCGGGCCAGCTCCAACGCCTCGGCGTCCTTGATCAGGATGCCGTGGCGCGCTGCCGCGCCGGTGCCCACCATCAGCGCGGCCGGGGTCGCCAGGCCCAGCGCGCAGGGACAGGCAATCACCAGCACCGCCACCGCATGCAGCAGGGCGGCGCGCCAGTCACCGGCGGCCAGCCCCCAGGCCAGCAGCGTCAGCACGGCCACGCCCACCACCACCGGCACGAACACCGCTGCCACCTGGTCCACCAGGCGCTGGATCGGCGCCTTCTTGGCTTGCGCGTTCTCTACCAACTGGACGATGCGGCCCAGCAGGCTGGTGCTGCCCACCGCGGTGGTGCGTACCGTCAGCACGCCTTCGGCGTTGACGGCGCCGCCGGTCACCGGCTCGCCCGCCTGGCGTGCCACCGGCAGGCTCTCGCCGGTGAGCAGCGACTCGTCCAGATGGCTGGCGCCGTCGAGGATCTCGCCGTCGACCGGCACGCGTTCACCGGGGCGCACCAGGAAGACCTCGCCGACCCGCAGCGTGGCCAGCGGCCGGTCTTCCAGCGTGCCGTCGTCGCGCTTCACATGCACCGTGTCCGGCGCCAGCGCCTGCAGGGCGCGGATGGCCGAGACGGTGCGCCGCTTGGCCCGCGCTTCCAGCCACTTGCCCAGCCGCACCAGCGTGATCACCACGGCCGCGCTCTCGAAGTACAGCGCCGGCATGGCGCTGTCGTCGGTCAGCAGAGTGGCCACCGACAGGCCATACGCTGCGCTGGTGCCCAGCGCCACCAGCAGGTCCATGTTGCCGCTGCCGGCCCGCAATGCCGCCCAGCCGGCCCGGTAGAAGCGCGCACCCAGCCAGAACTGCACCGGCGTGGCCAGCGTCAGTTGCAGCCAGCCCGGCAGCATCCAGTGGCGACCGAACAGTTCGGCCACCATCGGCAGCACCAGCGGCAGCGACAGCGCCACGGCCGCCAGCACTTCAAGCAGTTCCCGGTCTGGCCCGGCAGGCGCCTCGCCGCCGCCCTGGTCGTGCGGCCGCGCCTGGTAGCCCGCCTTCTCGACCGCCGTCAGCAGGGCGGCCATCGGGACGGCGCCGCGGGCCAAGACGACTTGGGCCGACTCGGTGGCCAGGTTCACCTCGGCGCTTTGCACACCCGGCAGGCGCAGCAGCGCTTTTTCCACCCGCCCAACGCAGGAGGCGCAGGTCATGCCGCCGATGTCGAGGCGGATGGCCTCGGTCGGTACCTTGTAGCCCGCCTTTTCGACCGCGCTGACGACGGCCGATGTGGCGGTGGGGCCGCCGCGGGTGCGGAACTGCAGGGTCTCGGTGGCGAGGTTCACGCTGGCCTGCGTCACCTCGGGCAGCTTGGCCACCGCGCGCTCGATGCGGGTGGCGCAGGATGCGCAGGTCATGCCCTCGATCGGCAACTGGCAGATGGCACCTTCCTGCTCGTCGAGTGGCGATGCGGGGTTGGCGGCCAGGCTGGTGGTGTTCATGAACATTGCTCGGTGTCAAGCTGCGGATGCCGCAGGGGCAGGCATCATGCCCAATGCCTGCAGGTGGGGCCGACGTTGGCACGAGCAAGCAGGTACCAACATGACGTTGATCAAGACGAGGACCGGATGATGGAACTGACCCTGCCTGACATGACCTGTGGCCATTGCGTCGCCACCGTGCAGCGCGTGGTGCATGCGCTCGACCCGAAGGCCCAGGTGGTGGTCGATCTGGCCAGCAAGCGAGCCCAGATCGATGCCATCCTGGACGAAGGCAAGCTCCGCCAGGCGCTCACCGACGAAGGCTACCCGCCGGCGCCAGCCGCGGCGTAAAACCGCGCGCACCTCCGCGGGCGCCGGAACAACGCGGTCCTTGCGCCGCTGTTCCGGCGACTGCGCGGGACTTTTCGCGTTCAAGACCCAGGAGTGGGTCTGCCCAGCCCCTCGCGGTTGAATACGTGGGCATTCCGGCTGCTTATCCGGCTCAAGTTTGGAGCCACTGACTTGAACAATGGCGTCATTCGCCGGCATTGCGCCGGTGCAATCGACGCCCATGGCCGACAGCAGCTCCCAAGACCGCGATTTGCCGCCCACCGAACGCCGCCTGCGCAAGGCACGCGAAGAGGGCAATGTCGCGCGTTCGCGTGACCTGGGTCACCTGGCGGTGCTGACCTGTGGGTTGGGCCTGCTGATGGCCGCCGCGCCATCGCTGACGGCCTGGCTGCGCCAGCTGCTGGCAAGCGGCCTGCGCTTCGACCATGCGGCCCTGGCCAATGGCCAGTCGATGCAACATCGGCTGGGCGACCTGTTCCTGCCGACGCTGCTGATCATCCTGGCGCTGGGCGCGGCGATGGCGGCGGTCTCGGTGGCCGCGGCGGTGATCAGCGGCGGCTGGACCTGGACCCTCAAGCCCCTGACGCCCGACTTCGGGCGCATCAACCCGCTGTCCGGCATCGGCCGGCTGGTCTCAAAAGCACAGCTGGGCGACATGCTCAAAGCGTGCGTTCTGGCGCTGCTGCTGGGGGTGGTGGGGGCGTCCTATCTGCGCAGCCACCTCGACGCCTTCGCGCTCACGCAGGCCCAGCCGCTGCCCACCGCGTTCATCGCGGCCGGCTCGCAGGTGCTGTCGGGTCTGTGGCTGCTGGTGTTGGTGCTGGCAGCCTTTGCGCTGGTCGATGTGCCGCTGCAACGCTTCATGCACCGCTCGCGCCTGAAGATGTCCAAACAGGACATCAAGGATGAGAACAAGGAGCAAGAAGGCTCCCCCGAGATCAAGAACCGCATCAAGCAGCGCATGCGCGAGATCAGCCGGCGCCGCATGCTGGCGGCCGTTCCCAAGGCCGACCTGGTGGTGATGAACCCGACCCACTTTGCCGTCGCGCTCAAGTACGACGAAGACAAGGCCGGTGCGCCGCGCGTGGTGGCCAAGGGTGCCGATTTGCTGGCCTTCAAGATCCGCGACCTGGCCAAGGAGCACAAGGTGCCGGTGCTGCAGGCGCCGCCGCTGGCGCGGGCGCTGTATGCCCATGTAGAGCTGGACCGCGAGGTGCCGCTGGCGCTGTACAGCGCCGTGGCACAGGTGCTGGCCTATGTGTTCCAGCTCCGCAACGCCATGGCCGGGCGCGGCCCGATGCCGGGCGACCTGCCGCCCCTGCAGGTGCCGCCTGAGCTGGACCCTTTGAACGCCGACAACGACGCCGCCGCTGAACCCGTATGAACCCGTTGTTGAAAAACTTGCAGTCCGTGCTGGGTGGTCCCAACGGCAAGGCCTTCAAGGCACTGGCCGCGCCCATCCTGATCCTTGCCGTGCTGGCAATGATGGTGCTGCCGCTGCCGGCCTTCGCGCTGGACTTCTTCTTCACCGTCAACATCGCCGTCGCGCTGATGGTGATGCTGGTGGCGGCCTACATGATCCGGCCGCTGGACTTCGCGGCCTTCCCGTCGGTGCTGCTGCTGACCACGCTGCTGCGGCTGTCGCTCAACGTGGCCTCGGCCCGCGTGGTGTTGATCAGCGGCCACACCGGCCCGGGTGCGGCTGGCCAAGTGATCGAGGCCTTCGGGCACTTCCTGATCGGCGGCAACTTCGCCGTCGGCCTGATCGTCTTCGCCATCCTGGTGGTGATCAACTTCATCGTCATCACCAAGGGTGCCGAGCGCATCGCCGAGGTCGGCGCGCGCTTCACGCTGGACGCGATGCCCGGCAAGCAGATGGCCATCGACGCCGACTTGAACGCCGGCCTGATCGACGAGAAGGAGGCCAAGCGCCGCCGCGCCGAGGTGCAGGACGAGGCGGAGTTCTTCGGCTCGATGGACGGTGCCAGCAAGTTCGTGCGCGGCGATGCGATCGCCGGGCTGCTGATCCTGTTCATCAACATCGTCGGCGGCTTCGTCATCGGCGTGGCGCAGCACGACCTCAGCGCGGCGGATGCGGCCAACTCGTACATCGTGCTGGCCGTGGGTGATGCGCTGGTGGCCCAGGTGCCGGCGCTGCTGATCTCGGTGGCCTCGGCGATGGTGGTCTCGCGGGTGGGCAAGAGCGAGGACGTTGGCACCCAGATCCTGGGCCAGATGTTCAAGTCGGCGCGTTCGGTGGGCATCGCGGCCGGCTGTGTGGCGCTGCTGGGCATCGTGCCGGGCATGCCGCATTTCGTGTTTCTGTTGATTGCCGGCGGCATGGCCGCGCTGGCGCGCTGGATGCACCGCAAGGCCCAGGCACCCGCGCCGGCCGACCCGGTGGCCGAGGCGATGAAGCCCAATCCCAACGCCGAAGCCAGCTGGGACGACCTGCAGCCGGTGGACACGCTGGGCATGGAGGTGGGCTACCGCTTGATCGCGCTGGTGGACAAGGACCGCGGCGGCGACCTGCTCGCCCGCATCAAGGGCGTGCGCAAGAAATTCGCGCAGGAGGTGGGCTTCCTGCCGCCGCCGGTGCACATCCGCGACAACCTCGAGCTCAAGCCCAGCATGTACCGCATCACGCTGCGCGGCGCGGTGGTGGGCGAGGGCGAGGCCTTTCCGGGCATGTACCTGGCCATCAACCCCGGCCATGCCAGCGTCAAGCTGCAGGGCCAGAGCACCATCGACCCGGCTTTCGGGCTGCCCGCCATCTGGATCGACGAGAAGCAGCGCGAAAGCGCCCAAATGGCCGGGTACACCGTGGTTGATTGCTCGACCGTGGTCGCCACTCACCTTTCACACTTGATGCAGATGCAAGCCGCCCGCCTGCTCGGTCGCACCGAGACCCAGGCACTGGTCGAGCATGTGACGAAGTTGGCACCCAAACTCATCGAAGACGTGGTCCCCAAGATGGTCGGAATCGCAACACTGCAAAAAGTCCTCCAGCTGCTGCTGGAAGAAGGTGTGCACATCCGCGACCTGCGCTCCATCGTCGAAGCACTGGCCGAGCATGCCGGCGCGGGCATCACCGACCCGGGCGAACTGGCCAAGCGCCTGCGCGTGGCGCTGGCACCGGCCATCGTGCAGCAGATCTACGGCAGCCAGCGCGAGCTCGACGTCATTGCCATCGAACCCGACCTGGAGCGGTTGCTGTCGCAGGCGCTCAATTCGATCAACGGCGCGGCGCTCGACCCGGGTGTGGCCGATCACCTGACCCGTGGCGCCGCCGACGCGGCCAGGCGCCAGGAAGACCTCGGCCATCCGGCCTGCCTGCTGGTGCCGGACTCGATCCGCGTGCAGGTGGCCCGGCTGCTGCGCCGCGCCGCGCCGCGCCTGCGTGTGCTCGGCCACAGTGAAATTCCTGACACCCATTCGATCCGCATCGGCTCGATCATCGGAGCGACCGCATGACCCCCGCAAACAGCATGAACGTCAAGCGCTTCAGCGGACGCACTTCGCGCGAGGCCATGCAGAAGGTGCGGCAGGCCTTCGGCGACAACGCCGTGGTGCTGTCAACCCAGCCCAGCGCCGGTGGCGTCGAGGTGTTGGCGATGGCGCCCGAAAGCGTGGCCGCGCTGGAACGCTTCCGGGCCACGCCAGCCGAGCCCCGCTTTGAGCCGGTGGCCGAGCGAGCCGAGCCCGCGCCGCCGAAAGCCGCCAAGGCCTCGCCGCTGGCGGCGCTGCGCCACGCCTTGCAAAGCCGTGCCGCGCCGGCCGCCGAATCCCCGCCAGACCAAGTGCACGACGACGTGCGCACCCTGTCGATGAGTACGCTGTCGTTCCAGGACTACGTGCGCGAGCGCATGCTCAAGAAGCGCGAGGCTGAACTGCGCGCCAAGGCCACCGAAGCCAGCCTGCCCGATGCCATGGAGCAGCGCTTGGCCGCGCGCGAACAATCTTTGCAGGCGCCTGGCGCTGGGCTGGGGCTGGCCGATCTGCTGTCGCAGCCGGCTGCTACTCAGGCGCCGCTGCTGACCCAGGTGGTCGAGGCTCCGCCGGCCCTGGCCGAGCGCCGCGCGCCGCGCAAGAACCTGCGTCTGGCCGAGCCGATGATGGACGATGAACCTGCCGCACACGCCCCGGCGGCCGTGGCGCCGCAGCCCCGCGCCAGCCGCAGTGCGGCTCCGGTGGCAGACGAGCCGGTGCGCGCCGGCCGGGTGGCGCAGGCCACCCAGGCGGCCCAGGAGCAGGGCGACATGATGCGCGAGCTGCGCGCGATGAAGGGCATGATCGAAGAGCGCTTCGGTGCCATGGCCTTCATGGAGCGGCTGCAGATGAGCCCGAAGCGGGCGCAGCTGACGGGCCGGCTGATCGAGTGCGGCTTCTCGCCGGCGCTGATCCGCAAGCTGGTCGAAAGCATGGGCGACGACGTGGGCGACGAGATCGCCTGGGCCGGCGGCGTGCTGCAGCGCAACCTGATGACCGGCGAGGCCGAACCCGCCCTCGAAGACCAGGGCGGCGTCTACGCGCTGGTGGGCTCCACCGGCGTCGGCAAGACCACTTCCACGGCCAAGCTGGCGGCGGCTTTTGCGGCCCGCCACGGCGCGTCGAACCTGGGCCTGATCACGCTGGATGCCTACCGGCTGGGTGCGCACGAGCAGTTGCGTGCTTACGGTCGCATCCTCGGCGTGCCGGTGCACACGGCCCATGACCGCGTGGCGCTGGAGGACCTGCTGGACCTGCTGTCGTCCAAGAAGATGGTGCTGATCGATACCGCCGGCCTGGCCCAGCGCGATACCCGCACCCGTGAGCTGCTGGAGATGCTGTCGCACCCGGCCGTGCAGCGCCTGCTGGTGGTCAACGCCGCGGCGCAGGGCGAGACCACCGAAGACGTGCTGGTGGCCTACAAGGCGTCTTCGGCCAAGGGCGTGGTGCTGTCCAAGCTGGACGAGGCCGTCAAGCTCGGCCCGGCGCTGGATGCGGTGATCCGCCACCGCCTGAAGGTGGTGGCCGTGGCCAACGGCCAGCGCGTGCCGGAGGACTGGCACCGCCTGACCGCCCAGGCGCTGATGCATCGCGCCTTGCGCTGCGGCGGGGCGCAGGCCTGGCGCATGGATGCCAGCGAGATCAACCTGATGTTCGCCGCCCAGCCGCGGCAGGCCGGCAGCCCCCGACGCAGCAGCCGCACCACCGCTGCCGTGCGCAGCGCCTGAGCCGATACGGCCTGAAACCTTTCAGCCCGCCGCAACGATTTCGAACCCCGGTCCAGACAATGATGATGCCCGCTCAGCGTGTTCCGCTCTCCGACCAGGCCGATGGCCTGCGCCGCCTCTTCGCCTCGCACACCGTGCGTTTCGTGCCGGTGATCTCGAACCCCTTCATCGCCTTCGGTGGTGTGCTGATCGAGCGCCTGTGCAGCGTGCTGGACGAACTGGGCATGGACACGCTGCTGATCGACGCCTCGGAGCGTGGCGGCCCACCCAAGGAGCTGACTGGCTTCGACCTCGCCGAGGGCATCGAACAGTTGTCGACGCGGGTGGCCTACATGGCCGCACGCGGCCTGCCGGTGCGCTGGGTCGACAGCCGCGGGTCGACCCGCAGTTTTCTGGACGCCGTGGCCGAGGCCTCGCCCACCTCGCAGGTGGTGTTGGTGCATGGCAGCGCGATCGAGATGGCGCGCCTGTTCGGTCGCGGCGGCGACGGGCTGTCGCGCCCCTGCCCGCTGCTGCTGTGCGACGACCGCCCGGAAGCCATGACACATGCCTACGCGGCGCTGAAGATCTTGGCCCAGCGGGCCGACTGGCTGGCCCACGACCTGCTGCTTTGCGCGCCGCCCGAATCAAAGCAGGCACGCGTGGTGGCCGACCGGCTGGCCCACTGCGCCGACCTGTTCCTCGGCGGTGTGCAGCGCAACTGCGCCAGCGTCGACCCTGCCGAATTGCCGACCGACCGGCCGGCCGATGCATTGATCGCTTTGGTCAAAGGCCTGCTCGACGATGCCGCGGTCTACACCGTCCCGGCCCAGGGCCGAGCCCCCGCGCGCGCCGCGCTGCCCACCGCCCACGCTTCGGCCCCCTTCTGATGAAAACTGCCCCGGAGTCCTCGATGTACACCGCCAAGGGCCGACTCAATGTCGACGCACTGCTCAAGCAGTACAGCTCCCTGGTGCGTCGCCTGGCGCACCAGATGATCGCCAAGCTGCCGGCCAATGTGGAGCTGGACGACCTGATCCAGGTCGGCATGATCGGCCTCACCGATGCGTTGTCGCGTTTCGATGCGGCTCAGGGCGTGCAGTTCGAAACCTTCGCGACCCAACGCATCCGCGGCGCCATGCTCGACGAGCTGCGCGGCGCCGACTGGATGAGCCGTGGCAACCGCAAGCACCAGCGCGACATCGAGTCGGCAGTGCACCGCCTGGAGCAGCGGCTGGGCCGCGTGCCGGTGGAGAGTGAGATTGCCCAGGAGATGGGCCTCAAGCTCACCGACTACCAGGAGCTGCTCGGCAAAGTGCGCGGCACCCAGCTGGTGTACCTGGAAGACATGGGTGGCGACGAAGGCGACAACGACTACCTCGACCGCCACGTGGCCGAGGAGGGCAGCGACCCGCTGGCGCAGCTGTCGGACCGGCGCATGCGCGAAGCGCTGGTCGAGGCCATCAAGGTGCTGCCCGAGCGCGAGCAGTTCGTGATGAGCATGTACTACGAGCAGGACATGAACCTCAAGGAAATCGCCGCGGTGCTGGGCGTGACCGAGTCGCGAGTGTGCCAGCTGCACAGCCAGTCCATCGCCCGGCTGCGGGCCAAGCTGCGGACCTGGTAAGGGGCGCAGGGGCCGGCCTTAGAGGCGGCCCAGGCTGGACGCCGGGATGGCGGTAGCCTCGTTGCGCCTTACGTTTGGCCAAAAGGTTGTGAGCGCACCCGGCGGTCTGCGGCCGGCCGTTGGCCAGCGCCGCTTGCGTTGCTTGCGCCAGGGTCAGTAGTCGCGCACCGCCACCAGCCAGTCGCAGCGCAGCAGCCCGCGGCGGTGCAGCTGAGCGCGCAGATGGTGGTAGCTCTCGGGCAACAGCGTCAGCACCAGCGACGCCGGCGTGAGCAGCCAGGCGTCGAGCGCCAGCAGCAGCGGCAGCATCAGCCATCCACACACCCAGGCAGCGAGCACGCCGTTGTACAGCGCGTGTTCGAGCGGCTGGTCATTGCCGTGCGCGTCGTGCCAGAGCTTGAGATCGTGGAGCTGCTGCAGGTTCATGGCTGCCTCGGGGGGATCGAGGCATGCTAGGAACCGGGGCCGCAATCGTCCGGCCGAAAACAGGGCGTAAACGCCCTCAGTTGCGAAGAGCGCAGCCGCAGCGCGGCGCATCATGCAAGTTCAGGCTGCGCAGCGCTTGGAGCCGCAGGTGCTGATCGCGATGGCGCCGACCGTGCCCTCGACGTGGCCGGAGTCGGCATCGAAGCCGACATCACGCAGGTGGGCCGCCAGGGCCGCATCGGCTGCGTGGGCATGCTGTTCGAACCAATGCGCCAGTTCGGCCAGCAGTTGCCCGATCAGATCGGGTTTGCCTTGATCCACTGCGAACCGGCGCACGTCGCGCAGCGTGTCCAGCACCTGACTGTGCTGGCGGCTGTGGCAGTTCTCCGGGGCGAAACCGGTGGCGGCCATCCAGCGGTCCTCCTGGCCGAAATGGGCCACGCAGTGTTCGATCAGCGCGTCGTAAGCGCCCAGCAGGATGGGCAGATCGGCGTCTTGCGCAGCCTCGACCGCCACCAGCCGGTCGATGAACTCGCGGTGGGTGGCGTCCATGCGGGCATGCTCAAGCGCAAGCGCTTCGGACCAGACGAGCACAGGCATGGTAGGTGGCGTGGGCAGCTGAGAAGGCGCCAGCCTAGTTCAGCTTGCCCCCGCCGGGCTTGCGGCAGCGCAAGCGCGACGTCTTGCGCTCAGGGATAGAGGCCGCGTTCCTTGCGCGCGGTCAGGATTCGCTCGCAGGCCACCGCGAAGGTGGCGGTGCGAAGCGTGATGCGGTGGTGGTCGGCGGTGTCCCAGATGCGCCGCAGGGCCTCAACGATGATCTTGTCCAGGCGCTGGTTGATCTCGTCCTCGGTCCAGAAGAAGCTGGAGAAGTCCTGCACCCACTCGAAGTAAGAGACGGTCACGCCGCCAGCGTTGCAGATCACGTCCGGCACTACCAGCACGCCGCGGTCGGCCAGCACGTCGTCGGCCGGCGGCAGGGTGGGGCCGTTGGCGCCTTCAAGCACCAGCTTGGCCTTCAATCGCTGGGCCCGCTCGACGGTGATCTGGCCCTCCAGCGCAGCGGGCACGAGGATGTCGCAACCGACATCCCAGAAGGCTTCGCCGTCGATGACCTCGGCCTCGCGCCAGCCAGTGAGGGTGCCGCCGCTGGCCAGATGGGCCTGCAAGCCGGCGACATCCAGCCCGTTGGCATTGGCAATGGTGCCGGCCTGGTCCTGGATGGCGACGATGCGTGCGCCGGCCGCCGCGAACAGCTCGGCCGCGGTGCTGCCGACGTTGCCGAAACCCTGCACGGCAACACGGGCCCCCTGCAGGTCGAGCTTCAGGCGCTGCGCCGCTTCACGCCCGGTGATGAAGACGCCGCGGCCGGTGGCCTTGACGCGCCCAAGCGAGCCGCCAAGGTGCACCGGTTTGCCGGTGACCACGCCGGTGGCGGTGACGCCGGTGTTCATCGAGTAGGTGTCCATCATCCACGCCATGATCTGGGCGTTGGTGTTGACGTCTGGCGCCGGGATGTCCTGGTACGGGCCGATGACGATGCCGATCTCGCTGGTGTAGCGGCGCGTCAGCCGCTCCAGCTCCTTCAGCGAGAGCTGCTTGGGGTCGACGCGGATGCCGCCCTTGGCACCACCAAAAGGCAGGTTCACGGCGGCGTTCTTGACTGTCATCCAGGCGGCCAGCGCCATCACCTCTTCCAGCGTGACGGCCGGGTGGTAGCGCACGCCGCCCTTGCCGGGCCCGCGCGAGAGGTTGTGCTGCACCCGGTAGCCCTCGAAGTGCGCCACGCGGCCGTCGTCCAGCTCGATGGGCACATCGACGATCAGGCTGCGCTTGGGGTGCTTGAGGGTCTCGACCCAGCGGGCCAGGTCGCCCAGGTAGGGCGTGACCCGGTCGACCTGCGTGAGGTAGGTGTGCCACGGGCTGCCCGCGGGCGCTCGGACGTACGACAGGGGCTGGCTGGCGGGGTCGCTGATCGACATGGTGGATCCTCCGGGCGGTTCATTCTTGACACTGCACTGTAGGGAGCGCGTCGCTCGCGTGGCACCGCCGGGTCATGCCGGCTGTGCATGCCGCGATTCAAGCCGTGCCGTACTCGTCGCCGAGTTCCTTGGCACGGTGCTGCGCGGCCTGCAGCGCAGCAATGAAGGTGGCCTGCACTCCGGCCTGATCCAGTGCGCTCAGCGCCGCGTAGGTGGTGCCGCCCTTCGAGGTGACCCGCTCGCGCAACACTGCGGGCGATTCATCGGAACGGCGCGCCAGCTCGGTGGCACCGGCAAAGGTGGCCAGCGCCAGCGTCTTGCCCTGCTCGGCGCTCAGGCCCATGCGTTCGGCCGCGGCCACCATGGCCTCGATGAAGTAGAAGACATAGGCAGGGCCGGAGCCCGACAGCGCGGTGACTGCATCCAGATCACTCTCCTGCGTTACCCACAGGATGCTGCCGGTGGGCGCCAGCACCCGTTCGACCTGCAGGCGCTCGATCTCGTTGACGGCAGCGCGGCCGAACAGGCCGGTGATGCCCTGGCCGATCAGTGCCGGCGTGTTGGGCATGGCTCGCACCACGCGGTCGGTGCCCATCACCTGCGCGATGGCATCGCTGCGGATGCCGGCCATCACCGACAGCTGCAGCGCCTGGCGGCCGTGCGGCGCCACCGCCTGCGCTGCCTCGCGAAAGCTCTGCGGCTTGACGGCCCACACCACCAGCGAGGCATGCGCCAGTGCACCGTCCGCGGCGGGCTGCGCTTGCACGCCGAACTCGGCGCTGAGCTTCTCGCGCTGCGCCTCGAACGGCTCGATCACCAGCACGCTGTTGCCCGGTGTGCCGCTGCGGACCAGACCGCCGATGACGGCGCTGGCCATGTTGCCGCCGCCGATGAATGCCAGGGAGGGGAGGGTCATAGCGGCAGTGTATGAGGCGTTGCCGCGGATTCCGTCGAGGTGTTGTTCAATCCCCCTGATGGTGGAGCCCGGGGCCGACGGGCATGGCTAGCATCCACAGCTGACTCCACTGTGGGTCACGCGTCGCCCGAGGGCGCGCGCTTCCACCATTGCTCCACCTACAAGATCATCATCATGTTGAACAAGACTCTCGTTCGTGCCACGCTGGCTGCCGCGGCGTTCGCCGCCTGCGGTGCCGCATTTGCCCAGCAGGGCCTGTATGTGGGGGGTGTGTTGTCGCGCCTCGACTACAAGGAAAGTGGTTTCCCGACCTACAACCCCTCGGCCTTGGCCGTGTCGCTGGGTACTGAGTTCACACCCAATCTCGCGGCCGAGGTGCGGCTCGGTACCGGCGTGAGTTCGGCCTCCAAGACGGTGTCTGGTTTGAACACCAAGCTTGAAGTGACGAGCTACGTGGGCGTGTATGGCAAGGGCAGCCTGCCGTTGTCCAGCGTTGCGTCGGTGTATGGCCTGATTGGCTACACCAGCGCCAAGTTCAAGGCCAGCGTCGGGGGCGCTTCCGCGACGGGTTCCGACGGCAGTTTTTCGTTTGGTGTTGGAGCAGATTTCGGGCTCAGCAAGACCACCTCGATCGGTGTTGAATGGGCCAGCTTGGTCCGTGCCGACAGCTACGATCTCAACGCCTTGAGCCTGACGGCCAAGTACCGCTTCTGATCCTGCGGCATCACGGCACTGACCGCGGCGTTCGCGCCCCGAACAGTGCCGTGCCGATGCGCACGAGGCTGGCGCCTTCCAGCACGGCCGCTTCCAGGTCGGCGCTCATGCCCATCGAGAGGGTGTCGAGCGCCAGGCCCGACTCGCGCACTTGTTGAAGCAGTTCGCGCAATGCGCGGTGCGGTGCGCGCTGCCGTGCCATCGTCTCGGCGGGTTCCGGGATGGCCATCAGGCCGCGCAGGCGCAGGCCAGGCAATTTGGCCACGGCCTGAGCCAGTGGCAGCGCCAGCGCAGGGGCGACACCGCTCTTGCTGGCTTCGCCGCTGATGTTGATCTGCAGGCAGACCTGCAGCGGCGCAAGGTGCGTCGGCCGTTGGGCGCTGAGGCGCTCGGCCAGCTTCAGGCGGTCGATGCTGTGCACCCAGTCGAAGTGTTCGGCCACCGCGCGGGTCTTGTTGGCCTGCAGCGGGCCAATGAGGTGCCACTCGATAGATGCCGTGGCCGCGGTCGAACGCAAATCGCCCAGTGCGGCGATCTTGTCCAGCGCTTCCTGCACGTAGTTTTCGCCGAAGGCGCGCTGCCCGGCAGCAAAGGCCCGGCGCACCGCATCGGCCGGCTGGGTCTTGCTGACGGCCAGCAGCGTGACGCTGTCCACGGGCCGCGCGGCTATCGCGCAGGCCCGGGCGATGCGGGCCCGGACTTCTTCGAGTCGGGTTTCGATCGTGGTCATAATCGATCAGCTTAGCTTGAATCGACCACTGCAGCGTTCAAGGAAGCCGGGGATGGGGCGTTTGGCCCGGGGCCGCGGCGGGCGCTGTACAAGGACCGCATGGACATCACCCAATTGCTGGCGTTTTCAGTGCGCAACCAGGCCTCGGACCTGCATCTGTCGGCCGGCTTGCCGCCGATGATCCGGGTGCATGGCGACGTGCGCCGCATCAACGTCGACCCGCTGGAGCACAAGCAGGTGCACAGCATGGTCTACGACGTCATGAACGACTCGCAGCGCAAGATGTTTGAAGAGATGCTCGAATGCGACTTCTCGTTCGAGATCCAGGGACTGGCGCGTTTCCGGGTCAACGCTTTCAACCAGAACCGCGGCGCGGGAGCGGTGTTCCGCACCATCCCGAGCAAGATCATCACGCTGGAGCAGCTCAACACGCCGAAGATATTCGCGGAGCTGGCGCTCAAGCCGCGCGGGCTGGTGCTGGTGACCGGGCCCACGGGTTCGGGCAAGAGCACCACGCTGGCGGCGATGGTCAACCACCTGAACGAGAACGAGTATGGTCACATCCTGACGGTCGAGGATCCGATCGAGTTCGTGCACGAATCGAAGAAGTGCCTGGTCAACCAGCGCGAGGTGGGACCGCAGACGCTGTCGTTCGCCAATGCGCTGCGCTCGGCGCTGCGCGAAGACCCGGACGCCATTCTTGTGGGCGAGTTACGCGACCTGGAAACCATCCGCCTGGCGCTCACTGCGGCTGAAACCGGCCACCTGGTGTTTGGCACATTGCACACGTCAAGTGCCGCCAAGACCGTCGACCGGATCGTCGATGTGTTCCCCGCGGCCGAGAAGGAGATGGTGCGGGCGATGCTGTCGGAGTCGCTGGTGGCGGTGATCGCGCAGACGCTGTGCAAGGTGCGCGATGGCTCGGGCCGCGTGGCGGCGCACGAGATCATGCTGGGCACCTCGGCCATCCGCAACCTGATCCGCGAGAACAAGATCGCGCAGATGTACTCCATCATCCAGACCGGGCAGTCGCTGGGCATGCAGACGCTGGACCAGAACCTGACCGAGCTGGTGCGCAAGAACACCATCCTGGTGAGCGAGGCCCGAGCCAAGGCGCGGACCCCTGAAAATTTCCCGGGCTGAGATATGGAACGCGACCAGGCCTCTAAGTTCATCAACGATCTGCTGCGCTTGCTGGTGTCGCGCAAGGGGTCGGATCTGTTCCTCACCTCAGACTTTCCGCCCGCCATCAAGGTGGATGGCAAGGTGACCAAGGTATCGCCGCAGCCGCTGTCGGGCCAGCACACGCTGGCACTGGCGCGCTCGGTGATGAACGACAAGCAGGCGGCCGAGTTCGAGCGCACCAAGGAGTGCAACTTCGCCA
>JBDTQF010000018.1:0-27118 GCA_039932275.1 Burkholderiales bacterium | reverse complement strand
CAGGTCATCGGGCTGGCCAATGCCGGCGGCGACACCATCAACTCCATCAAGCAGGCGGCCGAGTTCGGCATCACGCCCAAGCAGTCGCTGGCCGGGCTGCTGATGTTCATCACCGACATCCATGCGCTGGGCCTGAAGACAACGCAGAACATGTACCTGACCGAGGGCTTCTACTGGAACCTCAACGACGAGACGCGGGCCTGGTCCAAGCGCTTCTTTGCCGAGCACAAGCGCATGCCGTCGATGGTGCAGGCCGGCCAGTATTCCTCGACCATGCACTACCTGAAGGCCGTCAAGGCGGCCGGCACCGACGACACCACCAAGGTGATGGCGATGATGAAAAAGACGCCGGTGAACGACTTCTTTGCCAAGAACGGCACCATCCGCGTCGACGGCCGCATGGTGCATGACATGTACCTGCTGCAGGTCAAGAAGCCGGCCGAGTCGACCACGCCCTGGGACTACTACCACGTGCGCGCCACCATCCCGGCGGCCGAGGCGTTCCAGCCGCTGTCGGCTTCCACCTGCCCGCTGGTGAAGAAGTAGGCCGCCACGCCACGCGCCCACCGAAAGCCACCCGATGGAGATCTTCGGCGTCCCCTCCCAGGCCCTGTTCGGGCAGCTTCTGCTCGGGCTGATCAACGGCTCGTTCTACGCCGTGCTCAGCCTCGGGCTGGCGGTGATCTTCGGCCTGCTCAACATCATCAACTTCGCGCATGGCGCGCAGTACATGATCGGGGCGTTCCTGGCCTGGATCGGGCTCACCCACTTCGGCATCAACTATTGGGCCGCCCTGGTGCTGGCGCCGCTGTGCGTGGGTCTGCTGGCGGTGCTGATCGAGCGGCTGATGCTGCGGCACCTGTACCAGCTCGACCACCTGTACGGGCTGCTGCTCACCTTCGGCCTGGCGCTGGTGGCCGAGGGGCTGTTCCGCAACTACTTCGGCATCTCGGGCGAGAGCTACGAGGCGCCCGAGGTGCTGCAAGGTGGCGTGAACCTGGGCTTCATGTTCCTGCCGCTGTACCGCGGCTGGGTGGTGGTGGCGGCGCTGGCGGTGTGCGGGCTGGTCTGGTACCTGATCGAGCGCACCCGGCTCGGCGCCACGCTGCGCGCCGCGACCCAACGGCCCGATCTGGTGCAGGCGCTGGGCATCAACGTGCCGCTGATGGTGACGCTCACCTACGCCGCCGGCGCGGCGCTGGCGGGTTTTGCTGGCGTGCTGGCCGCGCCCATCATGCAGGTCAACCCGCTGATGGGCTCGAACCTCATCATCGTGGTGTTCGCGGTGGTGGTGATCGGCGGCATGGGCTCCATCCTGGGGGCCATCGTCACCGGCCTGGGGCTGGGGGTGGTGGAAGGGTTGACCAAGGTGTTCTACCCCGAGGCCTCGGCGGTGGTGATCTTCCTGGTCATGGTGATCGTGTTGCTGCTGCGCCCGGCCGGCTTGTTCGGCAAACAGGCTTGAGTCGCTGAAGGAACCCGGATGTCTTCTGCAAGCCCTTCGCATCCGACCGTGGTGCCGTCTTCTGCGCCCACGGCGAGCGGCACGTTCAAGCTGTTCGCGGTGCTGATCGTCCTGGGCGCGGTGGCGCCGTTCCTGGCCTACCCGACCTTCCTGATGAAGGTGCTGTGCTTCGCCTTGTTCGCCTCGGCCTTCAACCTGCTGCTGGGCTTTGCCGGGTTGCTGAGCTTCGGCCATGCGGCCTTCTTCGGCGGCGCGGCCTACCTGTGCGGCTGGCTGGTGCGCGACATGGGTGTCACGCCCGAGGTCGGCATCCTGGCGGGTGCGGCGCTGGGCGCGGTGCTGGGTGCGCTGTTCGGGTTGCTGGCCATTCGCCGCGCCGGCATCTACTTCGCGATGATCACGCTGGCGCTGGCGCAGCTGGTGTACTTCGTCTGCCTGCAGGTCAAGGCCATCGGTGGCGAAGATGGCCTGCAGGGCATTCCCCGCGGCCGGCTGCTGGGGCTGATCGACCTGTCGGACAACCTGGTGATGTACTACTTCGTGCTGGCGGTGTTCCTGGCCGGCTTCTGGATCGTGCAGCGGGCGGTGCATTCGCCGTTCGGCCAGATCCTGAAAGCCATCCGCGAGAACGAGCCGCGCGCCACCTCGTTGGGCTATGACGTGGCGCGCTACAAGCTGCTGGCCTTCGTGCTGTCGGCCGCGCTGGCCGGCGTGGCGGGGGCGACCAAGGCCCTGGTGTTCCAACTGGCCTCGCTGACCGATGCGCACTGGCACATGTCGGGCGAGGTGGTGCTGATGACGCTGCTGGGCGGCATGGGCACCATCCTCGGCCCGGCGGTGGGCGCGGCCACCATCGTCGGCCTGCAGGACCTGCTGGCCGACAAGGTCGGCTCCTGGGTCACCGTCATTCTGGGCGGCATGTTCGTGGTCTGCGTGCTGCTGTTCCGCCGCGGCATCGTGGGCGAGGTGGCGGCGGCCTGGTCGGGACGTCGGCGCGGTTGATCCACCGACGGGCGCGCGCGCCAGGAACCCTGTTGCCGGCGGTGATGCAGGGTGCGTCGTAGACTGGCCGGCCGCAGGCGCCCAAACTTGCGCCGAACGTGCGCCAAGCGTCGCCCACCACGCCGGAATGTCCCTCATGACGAGCAACCCGTCGGCCCCGCAGACCTCCTTGAAGGAGGATGCCCAATTCATCGGCCTGGTGGGGCTGGCCCATGGCATCAGCCATTACAGCCAATTGCTGCTGCCGCCGCTGTTCCCCTGGCTGAAGGAAGCGTTCGGTGTCAGCTACACCCAGCTCGGGCTGCTGCTGACGATCTTCTTCGTGGTCTCGTGCGCGGTGCAGGCCGTCTCGGGCTTCCTGGTGGACCGCCACGGCCCGCGTCCGGTACTGCTCAGCGGGCTGTCGCTGCTGGTGGTGGCCGCAGTGGGCTTTGCCACGGCGCCCAGCTATGAAGCGCTGGCGCTGTGGGTGATCGTCGCCGGGCTGGGCAACGGCGTGTTCCACCCCGTCGACTTCTCGCTGCTCAACCGCAAGGTGCGGGCCTCCAGGCTCGGCCATGCCTACAGCGTGCATGGCATCAGTGGCAACCTCGGCTGGGCGCTGGCGCCGGCATTGCTGGTGCCGGTGGCGCTGCTGCACGGCTGGCGCGTGGCGCTGCTGGTGGCGGCGGTGCCGATCGCGGTGGTGCTGCTGTTGCTGTGGTGGCAGCGTGCTCGCCTGCAGCTGGCGCCGGTCCACGCGGCAGTGGCTGTTGTGGACGGTGGTGGGGAGGGCGCCTTTGCTTTCCTGCGGCTGCCCACGGTGTGGATGTGTTTTGCCTTCTTCCTGTTCTCGGCCGCGGTGCTCAGCGTGGTGCAGACCTACGCACCCGAAGCCGCGCGGCAGCTGCATGGCGTACCGGTGCAGTTCGCTGCGGCCTGCGTCTCGGTGTACATGGTCTGCAGCGCCATCGGCATGGTCGGCGGCGGCTTCCTGGCGGCCGACCCCTCACGCTGCGAACGCATCGTTGCTGCCGGCTTCGGGCTGGCGATGGGCCTGTCACTGCTGGCCGCGCTGGCACCGCTGCCCGGGATGGCGGTGCCAGTGTTGTTCGGCGCGATGGGCCTGGTGACCGGCTCCTCCGGCCCGTCGCGCGACCTACTGGTCAAGCGGGCCACGCCCGTGGGGGCCACCGGCCGGGTCTATGGCGTGGTGTACGCGGGGCTCGACATTGGCCAGGCGCTGGCGCCCCTGGTATTCGGCCGGCTGATGGACCTGCACCGCTACCAGGACGTGCTGCTGGGCCTGGCGTTGCTGCAGTTGCTGCTGATCGCGAACGCGTTCAACGTCGGCCGGTCGAAGCGCGAGGTGCTGGCCCCGGCTTGAGGTCTCAGCGCAGCAGACGAGCAAACGCGCGCACGTCATCGACGAACAGCGCTGGCTGCTCCATGGCGCCGAAGTGGCCGCCTTTGGGCATCTCGGCCCAGTGCTGCAGATTGGGGAACTTGCCCTCCATCCAGCGGCGCACCGGCGGGGTGATGTCCTTCGGGTACACGGCCACGCCGGTCGGCAGCGTGACCGGGTACTTGATGCGGTGCGTGCCGAAGCTTTCCCAATACAGCCGGGCCGACGAGGTGGCACTCGCGGTCACCCAGTACAGCATCACGTTGTCGAGCAGTTCGTCGCGTGTCAGCAGGTTCTCCAGATGGCCGTCGCAGTCGGTCCAGGCGTGGAACTTCTCCAGGATCCAGGCCGCCTGCCCGGCCGGTGAGTCCGTGAGGGCATAGCCCAGTGTCTGCGGCCGGGTCGACTGCTGCTTCGCATAGCCCGCGCCCCAGCGCTGGTAGGTCGCGATGCTTTCCAGCGTGCGGGTCTCTTCGGGCGTCGGCTGGTCGGTGGGCAGTGGCCTGATGCCGGACGCCAGCGTGATGTGGATGCCGGCGCAGTGCGCGCCGTCTAGAACGCCCAGCGAGGTGGTCACCGACGAGCCCCAGTCGCCGCCCTGCGCCATGTAGCGGTGGTAGCCCAGGCGGGCCATCAGCGTGGCCCAAGCGGCGGCAATGCGGTCGAGGCCCCAGCCTGTGGTGGTGGGCTTGCCCGAGAAACCGAAGCCCGGCAACGACGGGCACACCACGTGGAACGCATCGGCCGCCTTGCCGCCGAACGCGGTGGGGTTGGTCAGCGGCTCGATCACCTTGTGGAACTCCACCACCGAGCCCGGCCAACCATGCGTGATGATCAGCGGCATCGCCTCGGCATGCGGCGAGCGCACATGGATGAAGTGCACGTCCAGCCCGTCGATCGGCGTGGTGAACTGGGTGAAGCGATTGAGCTGGGCTTCACGGGCCCGCCAGTCGTAGCCCTCGGCCCAGTAGCGGCAGATGTCCTGGATCCAGGCCAGCGGCGCGCCCTGGCTCCAGTCGTCCACCAGCTCGGCCTCGGGCCAGCGAGTGCGCTGCAGGCGCTGGCGGAGGTCGTCGAGCACCGCTTCGGGCACTGCGATGCGGAAGGGGGTGACGTCTTGGCTCATGTGGGGTCTCGTCAGATGCGTTGAGGACTGGCCGGTGTGGTTGAGCATACGGGCCTTGCGGAGCAGCCGCATCGACTGCGCCTGGCTGCGGCTGCGCTCCGATGCGTTGTGGGCGGCGGCAGTTTAGGATGAAATGGTAGAACCTTACAAGATGACGCACGGTCCGCCGCTGCGGTTGTCAGTGAGCCTGTTCGGGCGGGCATACCGACGTTGTGCTGCATGCGCACGGCTACAGTGTCGACCCGATGGCCGTCTGGCACTGCGACGAGGTCGTGGCAGGCGAGACAGTCGACACCCTGAGGAGTGATGCATGAGCCTGCCCGACGACCTGGTACGACGCCTGAAGCTGCCGCTGATTGCCGCGCCGATGCTGAAAGTCTCGGGGCCGGACCTGGTGATTGCGGCCTGCCGTGCCGGCGTGATGGGTGCGTTCCCCACCGCCAACGCCGGCGGGGTCGACGGCGTCGACGCCTGGTTCGGCCAGATCCAGGCGGCGCTCGGCCCCACCGATGCGCCGTGCTGCCCCAATCTCATCATCCACCGCCCGCCTGAGCAATTGGCCGCCGATGTGGCCGCCGTCAAGCGGCACGGCATCGAGTGGGTCATCACCAGCGTCGGCTCGCCCGGCCCGGTGATCGGCCCGCTGCATGACGCCGGCTGCCGCGTGCTGGCCGATGTGGGCACGCTGGCGCATGCGCGCAAGGCGGTGCACAGCGGCGCCGATGGCCTGGTGCTGCTCAGTGCCGGTGCCGGCGGGCAGACCGGCTGGCTCAACGGCCTGGCCTTCATCCGCGCGGTGCGCAGCTTCTTCGATGGCCCGGTGGTGCTGGCCGGCGGCATCGCCGATGGCGCGGCGCTGTGGGCGGCGCGTGCCGCCGGTGCCGACCTGGCCTACATGGGCACCCGCTTCATCGCCACCGACGAGTCGCTGGCGGCGCCCGACTACAAGCAGATGCTGGTGGACAGCAGCCTCGACGACGTGCAGCTGACCCGCGCCTTCACCGGCTTGCGAACCAGCATGCTGCGGCCGTCGATCATTGCTGCCGGGCTCGACCCCGATGCGCTGGACGAGACCGTCACGCCTGAGCAGGCCCGCACCTTGTTCAGCGCCTCACGCGCCACCTTCGAGCAGCCCAACGCCGCGCCCGCGGGCCCGCGCCGCTGGCGCGACATCCGCAGTGCCGGCCACTCGGTCAGCGGCGTGCAGGCTGTGCTGCCGGTGGCGCAGTTGATCGAGGCCACGCGGACGGAATACCGGGCCGCGATGCAGCGCTCGCTGGCCGACATCCAGGCGGACATGCCAATGTGACGGCGGTGGGCCTCTGGCAGCGTCAGGAGAGCACGGCGGACGGCCCGGCGCTGCGCCACTTCTCCAGCACAGTGCGCACCGCGGCGGCCTGCGGGCCGGCCTGCTGCACGGCGCGGCGTAGCTCGTGCATGTCCACGGCCAGCACACGGCACCAGTAGGCGACATCGGCGCCGTCGAGCAGATCAATGCGCTGCTGCGCGTGGGATGCGGTGGAACGGGATTCGATCGACATGGCGCCTCCTGGGTGAACGGCTGCGGGCCCATGCGATGGCGTCCGCGCGAACGAAGGGCCTGTGGGACAGCTCATTACACCAGCACCGGTGCCAGGGGGGAAGGCGCGGGCGCATGGCTGCGCTTGGAGCGCGGGATTGGACAGACGACGCCGACGCGTTGCCGTCGCCGCCGGTGATGCCGCCGGCATCGGTCTGAGAGGTCAGGGCGCAGGCAGCCCGAACAGGGTGGCACCGTTGTCCCAGGCAATGCGCCGGGCCACCGCCGGCGGCAGATCGCCGAGCCAGCGGCGGGCCTGCTGCATCAATACCTCGTAGTCGCCCCAGCGCTGGTTGATCCAGGTGTCCGAGCCGATGAGGAATCGATCGGGCATCTCGGTAAACAAGGCGCGCCAGGCCGGGTTCAGGCGACCGTCGGCCTCGGTCAGGCCGGGCCGGTACGACAGCTCGCCCAGCAGCGTGGGATGGCGCTGCAGCAACGCCCGCACGCGTTCGATGGGTGCGCCGCCGATGCCGCTGTGGGCCCAGATCAGCCGGGCCCTGGGCGCGTGGGCGAACAGCTTTTCGATGGCCACGTCGTCCACATGCGCCAGCACCACCAGGCCACGCTCCTCGGCCAGCTGCATCAGCCGCCGTACCGTGGGGCCGTCGGCGTGGGCGCTCTCGTAAAGGTGGAATTCGCCCAGCCCGCGGTACGGCCCGGCCTCAGTGCCGGTGGCCAGCTCGCGCAGCACCATCTCGACGATGCTGGGGTCGGTAGGCCAGCCGCTGTAGTCGGCCCGGTTGCGGTACAGCCGCACGAACGGCACCACCGTGACGCCGGCCCGACGGGCTGGCTCGCGTGCGGCGGCCAAGGCCTTGGTGCCGTCGTTGGGCCGGCTGTTGGCAATGACCGCCCGCACGCCGCTGCGCTGCAGGCGGCCCAGCACGTCGGTGACGGGATAGGCCTCGGCGGCCTCGACGTTGTAGTGCAGGTGGGCGTCGAACAGTGGGCCGGCGTAGGGTGCGGTCGGTTGCGCGTGGACGGGGGAGGGGGCCCAGCTCGCGGCGAGCGCGAGGGTGGTGGCCATCATCAGCCGCGCAACGTTGCGGCGAGTAGCGGTCGGGGTCATCGGCAGCTCCTCAATCACCCAGGTCGATCAGACCGGCCAGCGCCACGCCGGCCAGGCCCTCGGGCCGTTCGTAGTCGGCGATCACCCAGGCGCGGTCAGCCTGCGCTGCGGCCTTGGCCAGCCGTGCGGTCAGTACGTTGCAGGAGGGCCGGTCGAGCGCAGCGAACGGCATGTCGAGCAGCGTGAGCTGCGCCCCGCTGGCCGCTGCGGCCACCCAGCCGACCTTGCGCCGGCTGCCGGTGGACAGCATGTACAGCGGCTTGTCGAGGTGCGGGGTGAGGTCGAAGGCGTCGATCAGCTCCGCCGCCAGACCGGCCTGCCAATGCGCATGGTGGCGTTGCCGCGCTGTCAGCCAGGCACGGGTGATGACCGCATCGTGCATGGGCTCGGCCGGTTGTTCGAACGACAGGGTGGCGGCCCGCGACCGCAGCGTGCCGCGGCTGGGCTGCAGCACGCCGGCGATCAGCCGCAGCAGCGTGGTCTTGCCGCGCCCGTCGCCGCCGCGCACCAACGTCAGGCCAGGGCGCAGGGTGAACGACAGGCCGCTCAGCAGCTCGATACCGGGCAGCGCGTAGGCGATGTCCTGCGCCTCGATCAGCGCGGCGGTAACGGCGGGCGGGATGGCCGCGTGGTTCAGGTTCGGGTGCATGCCAGGTCGCCAAAGGTCTTCAGGGCTTGACGAACTTCAGCACGAACTCGTCCTTGGGCTGCGGCGGCTCGGGCGTGTTGCGGTCACGCGGGTCGGCCGGGTTGCGCAGGAAGCTGCCTTCGCCGGCCAGCCGGAAGCCGGCACGCGCCACCTCGGCGCGCAGGAAGGCTTCGTCGATGCGGTGCAGCGTGCCTGCTTCGCTGATGCCCGTGCCGGCACGCCCGGCATGGTCGGCGATGACGTACAGCCCGCCGGGCTTGAGCGCTGCGAACACGGCGTGGTTCATGGCGTCGCGGTCCACGCCGAGATGGCCGAGGTCGTGGTAGTTGAACATCAGCGTGACCAGGTCGAGCCTGCCCTGCGCCACCTCGGCGGGCACCGGGGCCTCGAACGGCTGCACCACCGCGACGATGTTGCCCGCCGCCGGGTTCTGCGCCCGCGCGGCCAGCGCCACCGGCGACGGCCGCGGCGCAGTGGCAGCCGGTGCGGGGGCCGAGCCGGGGCTGGCCATGCCCTCCGGCTGCGCCGGTGGCGTGCGCACCACGCGCGGTGCGCTCTGGCCGTACACCCGGCCGGTGGGGCCGACGCTGCGCGCCAGCAGCTCGGTGGTGTAGCCGCCGCCGGCGCTCAGGTCGAGCGCCACCATGCCGGGCCGCACGCCGATGAAGCCCAGCATCTCCAGCGGCTTGCGCCGCCGGTCGTTGACGCGGTCGGCGTCGCTGCGGTCAGGCTGGGCGAGCATGCCGGCGATCTGGTCGGCCGAGAGCGGGGCCGGTGTCATCCCCTGCGGTCCGGCACAGGCGGTCAGCCCCACCAGGGCGCCGGTGGCCAGCAGCGCGCGCCAGCGTGAGGGCGTGGGACGCGGGACGTTGCACGGGATGGTCATGGGGCGGATCTCCTTGTGGTGGGGGTCGAGGAACGGAACGGGCCGGGTCCTGCGTCAAGTGGCGTCGACCTGGCGCGGCGCGAGCACCACCCAGGCAATGCCGCCCAGGATGGCCACCGAGGCCAGCAGCAGCCGCAGCGTCACCGCTTCGTCCAGCAGCACGATGCCGACCACGGCCGCGATCACCGGCACGCTGAGCTGCACCGTGGCGGCGCTGGTGACTGCCAGGCCCGGCAGCGCGGTGTACCAGACCGCGTAGCCGACACCCGAGGCCAGTGCGCCCGAGGCGACGGCATACAGCACGCCGGCACGGTCAAGGGCCAGCCACGGCAGCAGCGCCAGCGACAGCGCCGCCGCCGGCACGACGGCCCGCAGGAAATTGCCGGCCGTGACCTGCAGCGGATCACCGCCGCGTTTGCCGCGCAGGCTGTACAGCCCCCAGGCCACGCCCGCAGCGATCATCAGCACCGAGCCCAGCAGCGGTGGCGCCTGCAGCCCCGGCAGCAGCAGCGCCACCAGGCCGGCCAACGCGAGGCAGAAGCCGAGCGGCTGCTGCCAGCCGCGCAGCCGCTCGCCGCGCACGAGGCCGTGGCCGATCATCGTGACCTGCACAGCGCCGAACAGCAGCAGTGCACCGGTCGCCGCCGTGAGGTTCACATAGGCCAGCGAGAACGCGGCCGCGTAGATGAACAGCGCCGCCGCTGAGCCCCAGTTGCCGACGGCCGATGGCTGGCCATCGCGCAGGCGGACGATGATTGCCAAGGTGAGCGCACCCGAAACGATGCGGATCAGCGTGAAGCTGGCGGCATCGATGCCGGTATGCCGCAGGGCCAGGCGACACAGCAGCGAATTGGCCGCAAATGCCACCATGGCCAGCAAGGTGAGCAGGGCGGTGCGCTGGCGCATCATGCGGTGCCTGGGAGGCTGGTGAGCGGCCGATCTTACGGGCCTGGCCTGCAACTTGCGAATCGCTGACCAACCTCTTGAGTCAACGCCGGGCTGCCCCAAGTTGATTCAACCCCCGCGGGGGGCGGCGGCGGGCTTTTTCCGCCGCCTGGGGCCCCCATCCTAGGAGCTGCCATGCCCGCCACCTTCATCAAAGCGGTCGAACTGTGGGTGCCCGGCGAGGACGGCTCGTTGCTCGAATTCTCGGCCGGTGCATTCGGCGCTGCGCGGGCCTTCGCGTCACTGAGCCGCTCGATGTGTTTCGGCCGCGGCGAGGGCCTGCCTGGGCATGCCTGGGACGAAGGCCGGCCGCTGCTGTTGCGCAGCCTCGACAGCGGCTACTTTCAGCGCACCGCGGCCGCGCAGGCAGCCGGCCTGGGCTGCGCCATTGCCATGCCGCTGTACCGGCAGGATGCACTGCGTGCGGTGCTGGTGCTGTTCTGTGGCCATGACACCGAACACGCCGCGGCGCTGGAGCTGTGGCACCAGGATGCGCGCGTCAGCTCGGACATGACGCTGGTCGATGGCGCCTACGGCCCCACGCACCCCGGCTTCGAGGCCGTCTCGCGCGAGACCTACCTGCCGCGCGGCGTGGGGCTGCCGGGCCGGGCCTGGCAGCGCGGCGAGGCAGTGTTCGTCGAGGACCTGGGCGCCGAGCCGACGCGGTTCCTGCGGGCCGAGCAGGCGACCGAGACTGGCATGCTGCGCGGGCTGGCACTGCCGCTGGGATCGCAGCGTGAGGACTGCCATGTCGTCACCTTCCTGGCCGGGCCGGCGCTGCCGCTGGCGCATCGCATCGAACGCTGGGCGCTGGATGCTACCGGCGCCAATCTGCAGCGGCTGTACGCCTTCAGCGAACTGCATGGCGGCCACACCGCGTTGTCGGCCGAACTGCCTTTGCCATCCGCGGCCACGGCCGCGGGGTCGGCAGCGCACAGCGCCATCGTGCAGGCCTGGATCAGCGGGCTGCCGGTGATCAACCCGCATCCGCGCGACGAGCGGGGCGCACCGGCCGCGGCGGCCGCAGCCTGCGGTGCAATGGCGCTGGTGGCCATTCCGGTGCTGCGCGAGGGCGAGGTCAACGAGGTGCTAGCGCTTTACCTCTGACGCCACCGCCGGCGGCGCCGCTACGTCAATCGACGTATTCAAGCCCGCCCCCGCCTGCCCTGAAATGGCGCCATCACGGCGAAGGAGAGCGGGCATGCACCACGGCGATATTTCCAGCAGCAAGGACACGGTCGGCGTGGCCGTCGTCAACTACAAGATGCCGCGCCTGCACAGCAAGGCCGAGGTGCTGGACAACGCACGCAAGATCGCCACGATGATCGAGGGCATGAAGCTCGGCCTGCCCGGGCTCGACCTGGTGATCTTTCCCGAGTACAGCACGCACGGCATCATGTACGACGCCAAGGAGATGTATGAGACCGCCGCCAGCGTGCCTGGCGCCGAGACCGAGGTCTTCGCCGCGGCCTGCCGCAAGGCCAAGGTGTGGGGTGTGTTCTCGCTCACCGGCGAGCGGCATGAGGAGCACCCCAACAAGGCGCCGTACAACACGCTCATCCTGATGAACGACCAGGGCGAGATCGTCCAGAAGTACCGCAAGATCATGCCCTGGGTGCCGATCGAAGGCTGGTACCCGGGCAACTGCACCTACGTCAGCGACGGCCCGAAAGGCCTGAAGGTCAGCCTGATCATCTGCGACGACGGCAACTACCCCGAGATCTGGCGCGACTGCGCGATGAAGGGGGCCGAACTGATCATCCGCTGCCAGGGTTACATGTACCCGGCCAAGGACCAGCAGGTGTTGATGGCCAAGGCCATGGCCTGGGCCAACAACACCTACGTGGCCGTGGCCAACGCCTCGGGCTGGGACGGCGTCTACAGCTACTTCGGCCACAGCGCCATCATCGGCTTCGACGGCCGCACGCTGGGTGAATGCGGTGAGGAAGATTACGGCGTGCAGTTTGCTGCCCTGAGCAAGAGCCTGATCCGCGACTTCCGCAAGAACGCGCAGTCGGAGAACCATCTCTACAAACTGCTGCACCGCGGTTACACCGGCAAGATCAATTCGCGCGAAGACCCGCATGGCGTGGCCGCCTGCCCGTACGACTTCTACAGCCAGTGGGTCAACGACCCGCAGGCCATGCGCGAGCAGGTGGAGAGCTTCACCCGCAGCGCGCCCGGTGTCGAAGAATGCCCGGTGCCGGGCATCCCCTCGGCCAGCGACCTGGCGCATCGCTGAGGCGGTGTCGGCGCTCCCCACCACCACGCCGGCCGATGGGCCTGCGGCGCTGGCCAGCTACCGCATCGACAGCGCACCGTACTACCGCCCCCGCGGCGACGAGGTGGCGCTGTTCGAGGCCGCCTGGCAGGGCCGCTTGCCGATGATGCTCAAGGGCCCCACCGGCTGCGGCAAGACGCGCTTCGTCGAGCACATGGCCTGGCGCCTGGGCCGCCCGCTGGTCACCGTGGCCTGCCACGAGGATCTGACGGCCGGTGACCTGGCCGGACGCTGGTTGCTCGATGCCGACGGCACCCGCTGGCAGGACGGTCCGCTGACGCTGGCGGCGCGCCACGGCGCCCTCTGCTACCTCGACGAGGTGGTCGAGGCGCGGCAGGACACTACCGTGCTGATCCACCCGCTGGCCGATACGCGGCGCCAGCTGGTGCTCGACCGCTGTGGCGAGGTGCTGACGGCTCACCCCGACTTCATGCTGGTGGTGT
Organism: Burkholderiales bacterium; assembly: GCA_039932275.1. GTDB lineage: Bacteria > Pseudomonadota > Gammaproteobacteria > Burkholderiales > Burkholderiaceae_C > Sphaerotilus. The sequence goes on along the minus strand of JBDTQF010000018.1, from coordinate 14,286 downwards.
CGTACAACCCCGGCTACCAGAGCCTGTCGAAGGACCTCAAGACCTCGACCCGGCAACGTTTTGCCGCACTCGACTTCGATTACCTCGACCCGGCCGACGAGGCCGAGGTGGTGGCGCGTGAAAGTGGCGTCGATGCCGCCACCGCCCAGCGCCTGGTGGCCCTGGGCGCGCGCACCCGCCACCTGCGCGGCCAGGGGCTGGAGGAGGGCGCCTCGACCCGCATGCTGGTGCATGCCGGCGCACTGATCGCCCGCGGCATCGCCCCGCCGCGGGCCTGCCGCACGGCGGTGGCGCTGCCGCTGGCCGATGGCGACGATCTGCGCCTGGCGCTGACGCAGGCGGTGGATGCGGTCTTTCCCTGAATCGCCGCAGGCGACAGCGCCATGGTGCGGGCCACCCTGAACCGGGCCCGTGCGCCGTTGGCCCACTACCTGCGGGCACTGTGGAACCTGACGCCAGCGCTGCACGAGGCGGCGGCGCCTTTGATCGATTCGCCGGATGCACCCGACGGCGCGCTGCCGCTGCGCCCATTCCTGTCCGATCTGGGTCTGCATCTGCCGGCGCAGTGGGCCGACACACCCGCGCCGCAGGCCGAGCAGCTGTATTTCGCGGCGGTCGCCCATGCAGCAGCCCACCTGGTGTACGGCGGGCCGGCGGCGCCGGTGGGTTCATTCAAGCCGCTGCAGCAGGTGCTGATGGGCCTGCTGGAAGATACCCGGGTGGAGCAGCTCGCGCTGCGCGCGCTGCCGGGTCTGCGCCGCCTGTGGCTGCCGCTGCACGACGCCACGCCGGACCATGGCGGGGCGGTGCCCGCGCTGCTGGCGCGGCTGGCCCGTGCGCTGATCGACCCGGCGCACGCCGACCCCCATCCCTGGATCCGCAAGGCCCGCCAGTTGGTTGAGGCCGGCGCGCTGACCGAGCCCCTGCGGCTGCGTGCGGCGGCATCGCTGCTGGGTCACGACATCGGTCAGATGCGCCTGCAGTTCGACGTCCGCTGCTGGGTGGCCACACCGGCCTACCGTGACGACAACGCGCACCTGTGGCTGCCCGAGCAGCCCCCGCCCGAGCAGCCCCCGGCTGTGCAGGCCGGGGCCCGCAGCGAAGGGGCACGCGCTGTGACCGGCGATGCACCGGCACGGCTGCATCTCGACCCGGAGGCCGCGGCCGAAGCCGCGCCGGCACCGACTGAGCGGCCCGATGGGGCGTCTGCGCCGGTTGCGGCGTCACCCGCAGCATCGTCCTGCGTTTACCGCGAATGGGACGACCTGATCGGCCGGTACCGCGAGGCCTGGGTGACGGTGATCGAACAGCCGGTGGGGGCCTCACCCCAGGTTGCCGCGACCCCGCTGCCGCCCGGCGATGCCCGGCTGCAGCGCCTGCTGCGCGTCAGCCCGATCGAGCCGCTGCTGCGCCGCCGCGGCCTGCGCGAGGGCGACCTGCTGGACCTGGACGCGGCGATCGAGCGCACCATCGACCAGCGGGCCGGTCGTCACGGCCGTGACCGTGGCCTGTACGCGCGCCGCGAGCAGCGCCGCCACGACTTGGCGGTGCTGCTGCTGCTCGACCTCTCGCGGTCGGTCTTGCAGCCGCTGTCGGGGCACCCGCAGGGCGTGTTGCCGTTGATCCGTGCGGCGGCGGGGCTGGCGGCGCAGGCGATCGAACAGGCGGGCGACCGCTGCGCCATCGACGGCTTCTGTTCAGACGGCCGTCAGCGGGTGAACTACCTGCAATTGAAGGCCTTCGACGAGCCGCTTGACGCCCAGGTACAGGCGCGGCTCGACGGCCTGCAGGGCGCCTGTTCCACCCGGCTCGGCGCAGCGTTGCGGCATGCCACCGGGCGCATCAGCGCCGAGCGCGCAGCGCACCGGCTCGTGCTGGTGCTGACGGACGGCGAACCGCATGACATCGACATCCACGACCCGCGCTACCTGGTCGCGGATGCGCGCCGCGCGGTGCAGGAGGCGGCCGCCGGCCGCGTCACCGTGTGCGGGCTGCACGTGCCGGGCGGTGAGGCGGCCCGCTCCGGGCCGGCCATCTTCGGCAGCCGTCGCCACGTGAGCGTCGGCCGGCTCGATGGGGTGGCGCAGGCGCTGATCGCCCTGTACCGGCGCATCGCGCAATAACGCACGGTCACAGCCCCACCGGCTGACTGCACGGTGTGGGGATCACGGGCGGGCCGGGAGGCCGCTGGCCCGGCCGTCCCGGCTTGCAAAACCTTCAGATTGCGCCCCGCCTGCCGATAGATGGCCTGGAGAGGAAAAGGTCTCACCGAGGGCCTGTCAATCACGCCCAATTCATCGCGTCGACTGCCGGTCCCCGGCTTATGGCTGTTTCGCCGAACCCGTTCATTTGTGATGCTTTCCTCGCCTCGTCGCCGACATCCCACGGAGCTACACGCTCCAGAACGCCCCGCGTCGGGCGGCTCGGCGACTGCGAGGGATCTGGCGCTGCTGCGTCATGCGCTGGCCAACACACGCGCGAACATGTTTGTCAGCCTGGTGGCATCGGCCGGGCTGGCCTACAACCTCAGCGACCCGGGCGAGACGTGGGCTTGGCAATGGTTGCTGGCGGTGGTGACGGTCTCGGTGCTTCGGCTGGTGGTCGATATTGCCGTGCGCCGGTTGCTGGTGCCAGCTCGCCCGACGGCCCGACGGGTTCGCAGGCTCACCGCCGTGCAGTCGGTCAGCGTGATGGCGGGTGCGCTGCTGTGGTCGTACGTGGGCTGGTTCGGTCTGATCGACCAGGACATGGATGGTCGGTTCAAGATCATCATCATCTTGTGCGCGATGGTGGGTGGGGCGACCGGCACGCTGGCCTCGCTGCGCTGGACCGGGCGCCTGTACATCGTTGCGCTACTCATCCCACTGTGTGTGAAGCTGGCCCTGCCGCCTATCGGCGATGCCGTGCTGGCCCTGCTGGGCGGCGTGTTCTTTGCCGTGATGCTGATCGGTCTGCGTAACAACCACACGCTGATCCTGCACTCGCTGGACCTGCAGGAAGACAACCTGGACCTGGTCCGCAACCTCAAGGGCAAGAACGCCGAGGTCCAGGCCATGAACCATCTGCTGGAGGACCGTGTCGAGCAGCGCACCCAAGACCTGCAGTCCATGGCCCATCATGATGCGTTGACCGGCTTGCTGAACCGGCGCGGCATCGTGCAGGGGTTGGATCGGTTGCAGGCGCACAGCCCACCGCAGGGCGATGCCGATGTGCTCGGGGTGCTGTTCCTCGACCTCGACCGCTTCAAGCAGATCAACGACGGCATCGGCCACGACGTGGGCGACCTGGTGTTGGTGCAGGTGGCCCGGCGGTTCAAAGCCTGCGTGCCGGCACAGGCGGTGTTCGGCCGCTGGGGCGGGGACGAGTTCATCGTCGTGCTTGGCGGCCCGCAGGTGCGGGACACGGCGTTGGCGGTGGCGGCCCGGCTTCAGGCCAGTCTTGAGGACAGCATTGAGGTGCACGGCGAGCGGCTGAACTTGGGCGTCAGCATCGGCGTGGCCCTGTTCCCATCGCATGCCAATTCGCCGGCCGAGTTGATCCGCGCCGCCGATCTGGCCGCGGCCGAAGCGAAGCGTCAGGGGCGGGACCGCGTGGTCGAGTTCCACGAAGCCATGTCGGCCACGCAGCGCCGCCGCCTGGAGATCGTGCTGGCGCTGCGCCTGGCCACCCGCGACGACAGCCTGCGGCTGGTGTACCAGCCCATCATCGACGCGCGCACCGGGCGCGTCAGCGCGCTGGAGGCGCTGCTGCGCTGGCGTTCACCCACCGTGGGCGAAGTGCGGCCGGATGAGTTCATTCCGATTGCCGAGGAGACCGACCGCATCGTCGCGATCGGTGCCTGGGTGCTGCGGCGCGCCTGCCGCGATGCCGCGCAGTGGCGCGGCCAGGCGGTGCCGCCGAAGGTGGCCGTCAACGTCTCGGTGCGGCAATTGCTGCGGACCGATTTCCCGTCGGTGGTGGCGGCGGCGCTGCATGAATCGGGCCTCTCGGCCGATCGGCTGGCGCTGGAGGTGACCGAGTCGGTGTTTGCCGAGCAGAATTCGGCCGTCGCCTTGAGCACGCTGGTGCAACTGCATGAAATGGGTGTGCAGATCGACGTGGATGACTTCGGTACCGGGTACTCCTCACTGTCGCGCCTGCGTGAGTTCCCGCTCGACGCGGTCAAGATCGACCGCAGCTTCGTCCAGGTGCTTGATGGCCCCTCCTGCGCCATCATCGAAGGCACCATCCTGATGGCGCGCCGTTTCGGCCTCCAGGTGATCGCCGAAGGCATCGAGACCCGCGATCAGGCCAGCCACCTGCTGGCCATGGGCGTTGATTCGTTCCAGGGCTTCCTGTTTGGCCGTCCGCATGACGTGCCAAGGCTGCAGCCCCTGCAGCCGTTCTGGGTCGGGCTGCTCGAAACGACGCCGACCTCCGGCTTTGCCGAGCACGACACCCTGCCGATGCCGCTGGACGCGGCCGACGGCCGCTACGTCCCGCGGTCGCCCGAGCTGTCTCACACCCAGTACTGAAGGCGGCAGGCGTGCCCGGTCGTCGTCGCGGCGCTGTGCCGTGATGGACCGCTGCCTGCCGGCGACCCAACCCCTGCCGATGACCGTCACATCGCGCCAGGCCGAGCCCGCGTGGTGGCCTCCGTGGGTGAGTCGATTTGCGTGATCGGGAGCGATTCAAAGTAATTTCGCAACTGCGGTTCAGATTTGGGTATAAACGCCGTGAATAATTTCACACAGGGAACTGTTCATGGCTGTACCGTCAATCGAAAGCGTAGCGCGCGAGATCGCCATCATTGCTGGTCAAGCGACCGGCCAGGAACCCTCCGCCATTGACCTCAACAAGCGGCTGGACAGCCAGGGGGTCGATTCGCTCGGATTTGCCGAATTCATCTTCGAAGTCGAGGAGATGTTCGAAGTCAAGTTGAGTGACAAGGACAAGGTCTTCGAAGGCCTGCGAACGGTGAACGACCTGGCGCGTTTCATCGTGACCAAAAAGTCGGCGGTTCCGGTTTGATGCGGGTCTGCGTTACCGGCTACGGGGTGATCTGCCCCAGCGGGGCCGACGTGCCGACGGCACTGGATCAGTTGTGGAATCAACGGTCGGCCATCCGCGCTGTCTCGGGTCCTGTCGATCACGGTGGTGAGCGCATGGCCTGCGGGCTTTGCGCCGAGGACATCGTGCCGGACGGCCTTGCGCCGCATCTCGTGCGAGGCATCGACCGGGTCAGTCTGCTCAGCCTGGTCAGTGCCCGGCAGGCGTTGCACCAGGCCGAGGCCAGCGGCGCGCTGCAGCGCGCCGAAATGCCGCTGGTGTGGGGTTGCGGTATGGGCGGGCTGGGTACCCTGGATCAGGGTTATCACGACCTGCTGACGCATCACAAACAGCGGCTGCGGCCCACCACCGTGCCCTACGCCATGCCCAGCGCGCCGGCCTTTCACGTGGCGCATCACCTGGGCGTGCGCGGGCCGTCCAGCACGCTGACTGTGGCATGCGCCTCGTCGGCGCTGGCCATTGCACAGGGTGCCCGGCTCATTGCCAGCGGCGAGGCATCGGCAGTGCTGGTCGGCGGCGTCGAAAGCATGCTCAAGCCGGTGATCCTGCGCGCCTGGCAGATGAGCCAGACCGTCTGCGATGCCGAAGAAGACCATCCCGAGCAGAGCTGCCGGCCCTTCAGCAGTGCGCGCCACGGCTTCGCGATGGGCGAGGGCGCTGCCAGCCTGGTGCTGGAATCCGAAGCCAGCGCGCGTGAGCGCGGCGCCCAGGTGCTGGGCTGGGTGCGCGGCTGGGGCCACACCACCGACGCGCTGCACATTTCCCGGCCCGACACCGCGGCGCAGGCGCAGGCCATGCGCCAGGCGCTGGCGCATGCCGGCGTGCGGGCGGCCGAGGTGGCCTACCTCAACGCGCATGGCACCGCCACCCCGGCCGGCGACATCAGCGAGGCGCAGGCCATCCTGGCGCTGTTCGGGCAGGACAACCCCGGGCTGCCGGTGAGCTCGACCAAGGCGATGCATGGCCATCTGATCGGCGCCTCGGGCGCGCTGGAGGCCATCGTCACGCTGGCGTCGCTGCGTGCCGGCCTGCTGCCGGGCAACCCACACAGTGCGCCGCTCGACGAGCAGGTGGGCGCGCTCAATGTCTTCGCGGCCCCGATCCGCCTGGCGCCGGATGCGCCCCGGCTGGGCATGAGCAATTCGTTCGCGTTCGGTGGCGTCAACGTCGCGCTGGTGCTGGAGGGCGCCCATGACTGACCAGGTTGTTGCAGGGTTGCCGACGGCCGGCCCGTTGTCTGCTGCGCCGTTGCCGGCGCCGGCACATCTGGCCGACCCCGACCGGCACATGCTGCGCACGCCGGGCCTGCAGCGCGCGCAGCGCCTGCATGTGCTGCTCACCGTGTGGCTGCCGCTGCTGCTGCTGGTGCTTGGGCCGCTGTACCTGCCCAAGCAGATCGACGTCGGCCTGGCGGTGGTGTCGTTCATGCTGGTGACGGCCTTCGTGGGCTGTCTGGGCATCTCGGTGGGTTTTCACCGGCACTTTGCGCACCGGGCCTTCCGCGCAGCGCCCTGGGTGCGCGCGCTGATGGCGGTGGCCGGGCAGATGGCCGGCCAGGGGCCGGTGCTGTACTGGGCGGCGCTGCATCGGCGCCACCATGCGTTCTCCGACCAACCGGGCGATCCGCACTCACCGGCGCTGCGCGCGCACAGCGCCGGCGTCACGCGCTGGCAGGCCTTCCGCCACAGCCAGTTCACCTGGCCCACGCATCATGCGGTGCCGATGCCGGGGCGCTATGTGCCTGACCTGTTGGCCGACCCTTTGATTAGGCGCATCAACAGCCTGTACTACCCGTGCATGCTGGCTTCGTACGCGCTGCCCACGTTGATGGGCTGGGCGTGGACAGGCACGGTAGCTGGCGCCATCGTCGGCTTCTACTTCGGCGCGGTGGTGCGGATGGTGGTGTCGACGCAGACCATCATGTCGATCAACTCGGTCTGCCACAGCTTCGGCTCGCGGCCCTTCAACACCGGCGACTTCAGCACCAACAACCCCTGGCTGGCCTGGATCACCTTCGGCGAGTGCTGGCACAACAACCACCACCACGCGCCCACGCATGCACGCTTCGGCCACAGCTGGCTGCAGCCCGACCCGGGCTGGTGGACCATCTGGGTGATGGCCCGCTTGGGCCTGGCGTGGGACGTGCTCGGCGAGAACCTGACCGCCGCCCAGCGGGGGCAGCGGGCGTGAACCTGTACCTGCGGCTGTGCTGGGTGATCCTGCGGTCGTTGTTCCGGGCCAGGCGTTCGGTGCACGAGGCAACGACGCTGGAGCTGCGCGTCTGGCCCAATGACCTCGACGTGAACCGCCACATGAACAATGGCCGCTTCATGTCCATCGTTGACCTGGCCATCGTCGAGTTGTTGATGCGTACCGGTTTCATGAGCGTGGTGCGCAGTCTGGGCGGGCATATCGTGGTGGGAGGGTCGCTCATCACCTTTCGCCAGCAACTGACACCATTCGCCAAGTACCGGCTGCAATTGCAATACCTGGGCTGCAATCCTCATTGGCACGTCTTCGGCTTCGTGTTCCTGAGCCGCAACGGCGCCATCGCTGCGAAGGGCTTGCTCAAGGGCGGCGCCGTGCGCCGCGGCCAAGGCCTGCTGACCTCGCCACGCATTTGGGAGCAGTTCCAGAAGCTGTATGGCGAGACCGTTCAAGTGCCGGTGCTGCCGGCTTATGCGCGCGATTGGCTGAACCTGGAGACCACGGTGCTGCAGTCGTCCTACGGCGAGGAACTGGCCACCAGCGCCGGCGTACCGGTGGTGCCGGTCGAGCCCTACGTGCGCGGGCAGGGCTGACCAGGGACATCCCGGAGGCCCGTTTTCAGCGCCCAGTCTTCGAAGGCGGTCGCACCGGGGCGTCGAACTATTCGCCTGCGGCGATGCCGCTGCTTGCCAGGCTGAAGGTCAAAGCACCTGCCGCGGTCGTGGCGGTGTCACTCGATCGGTGTCAGCTTGGCCACGCTCAGCGCCAGCCACTTGCTGCCGTGTCGGCCGAAGTTGACCTGCGCCCGGGCGTCGTCGCCATTGCCTTCGAGCGTGAGCACCACGCCTTCGCCGAACTTGCTGTGGAACACGCTCTGGCCCTGGCGCAGGCCGTGGGTGATCTTGGGGGCTTTGTCGGCCTTCGGAATGTTCGGTGCGGCGGGCGGTTGCCAGCCCTGGTTGCGCCCGGCGCCGACCATGCCGCCCGGGCCGCTGCCGCGTTGCCAGGCCTGCTGGTAGGCGCTGGCGTAGCCGGAGCCAAAGCCCTGCTGCTTCGGGCTGAGCCACTTCAACCCGGCCTCGGGCAACTCGTCGAAGAAGCGGCTCTTGATGTTGTAGCGGGTCTGGCCGTGCAGCATGCGGGTCTGGCTGAAGCTCAGGTACAGGCGCTGGCGGGCGCGGGTGATGGCTACATACATCAGGCGGCGTTCTTCTTCGAGCCCGTCGCTGTCGTTCATCGAGTTCTCGTGCGGGAACAGGGCTTCTTCGAGGCCGGTGATGAATACGCAGTCGAACTCCAGTCCCTTGGCCGAGTGCACCGTCATCAGCTGCACCGCGTCCTGCCCGGCCTGGGCCTGGTTGTCGCCGGCTTCGAGCGAGGCATGCGTCAGGAAGGCGATCAGCGGGGAGAGGATCTCGCCGGTCTCGGCGTCGGGCGTGAGGTCCACCTTGGCCACGGCTGCGGGCAGGCCCTCGGCGATGGTGCCGGGTGACAGCTCGTCTACCGGCAGCGCCACGGCGTCCTTGCCGAAGCCCTCTTGCGTGACGAAGGCCTCCGCTGCGTTGACCAGTTCCTCCAGATTCTCGATGCGGTCGGCGCCTTCCTTGTCGGTGCGGTAGAAGTCGAGCAGCCCGCTGGCATGCAGCATGTGTTCGATGATCTCGCGCAGCGTCAGCCCTTGCGTGGCGTTGCGCATGCCGTCCACCAAGGCGGTGAAGCCGGCGAGCTTGGTGCCGGCGGCGCCCCCGAGTGCGCCAACGCTCTGCCACAGGCTGCGGCCGGAGGCGCGGGCGGCATCCTGCAGCTGTTCGACCGTGCGGCTGCCGATGCCACGTGCCGGGAAGTTCACCACGCGCAGGAAGCTGGTGTCGTCGTTGGCGTTTTCGATCAGGCGCAGGTAGGCCAGCGCATGCTTGACCTCGGCGCGCTCGAAGAAGCGCAGCCCGCCGTACACCCGGTACGGCACGCCGGCGTTGAACAGCGCTGACTCGATGACGCGCGACTGCGCGTTGCTGCGGTAGAGCACCGCGATCTCCATGCGCGGGGTGCCGGCGCGGTGCAGCTGCTGGGCTTCTTCGAGCAGCCACTGGGCCTCGGCATAGTCGCTGGTGGCCTCGAAAACCCGCACTGGCTCGCCCGGGCCGGCCTCGGTGCGCAGCTCCTTGCCCAGGCGCCGGGTGTTGTGGCTGATCAGCGCATTGGCGGCGTCGAGGATGTTGCCGAAGCTGCGGTAGTTGCGCTCCAGCTTGATGATGCGATCGACCTTGAACTCGCGTTCGAAGTCGGCCATGTTGCCCACCTGCGCGCCGCGGAAGGCGTAGATGCTCTGGTCGTCGTCGCCCACCGCCAGCACGGCCGTCTCAGGCCCCGCGAACATCTTCAGCCAGGCGTACTGCAGTTTGTTGGTGTCCTGGAACTCGTCGACCAGGATGTGCCGGAAGCGCCGCTGGTAATGCGCGCGCAACGCGGGGTCGTCGCGCAGCAGCTCGAAGGTGCGCAGCATCAGCTCGGCGAAGTCGACCACGCCTTCGCGCTGGCACTGGTCTTCATAGGCCTGGTACACCTCGGCCAGCTTCTGCGTGTGGGCGTCGCGCAGCTCCACGTCGGGCGGGCGCAGGCCGTCTTCCTTGCAGCCGGCGATGAACCGACTTACCTGCTTGGGCACGAAGCGTTCTTCGTCCAGGTTCATCGCCTTGATGATGCGTTTGACGGCCGACAGCGAATCGCTGGTGTCGAGGATCTGGAAGCTCTGCGGCAGGATGGCCTGCTTCCAGTGCGCGCGCAGGAAGCGGTTGCACAGCCCGTGGAAGGTGCCGATCCACATGCCGCGCACATTCACCGGCAGCATGCTCTGCAGCCGGGTGAGCATTTCCTTGGCGGCCTTGTTGGTGAAGGTCACCGCCATCACCCCGCCGGGCGACAACTGTCCGGTGGTCAGCAGCCAGGCGATGCGGGTGGTCAGCACGCGGGTCTTGCCCGAGCCGGCGCCGGCCAGGATGAGGGCCGAGCGTGCCGGCAGCGTCACCGCGGCAAGCTGTTCGGGGTTGAGGTTCCTGAGCAGCGGGGCACCAGCGTCCAGGCTCGGCGAGGCAGTGTGCGCGGTGTCGTCGGCAGCGGGGAAGAAGGGCATGCGGGGGATTCTAGGCACCGGCCCGGTACGGCCCGTTGCCCTGGGCGCAGGGCATGCGGGTGTGCGGGTGTGCGGGTGTGCGGCTGGCAGGTACTGCGCCGCCTCCAGGGTGCTTTTCCAGCGATTGCTGGCTTGGCATGCCACCAGACTCCCCACAGCGCGTGTTCAGCCGGCTCGCAGGGCCGTGGCCCCGCCCGATGGCCAGCGGAGGGCGCTGAAGTAGTACATGAGACAACGGTAGGCGGTACGCCCCGTTCGCACCAAGCCGGTCGCCGGTGGTGTGGCGGGATGGGCCGACCGACTGCATCCACAGGGAGTGTGGTGTGATCACCAGCGAGTACCGGTTCAGCATGGCGAGTGTGTCGGCGCAGGCAGGCGGCACCTTGCCGGCTGCAGCGGCCCTGCCGCTCGACGAAGACCAGCTGTCACGTTTCCGTGCGCGGCAGATCCACACCGTGCTGCAGCTGGCGCCGCTGACCACACTGATCAATCTCGTCAACGCGGCCGTGGTGGGGGTGCTGTTCCAGGCCGTCGTGAATGCGTGGCTGCTGGCCGCATGGGGCCTGCTGCTGGCCACGCTGCTCGGCCTGGCGCTGCGCGGCTGGTTACGCAGCCGTGTCGGCGGGGCACCGGCGCGTTGTTCCCCGCGCGCCGAGGATCGGGCCGTGCGGCACGCAGCGCTGCTGTCGCTGCTATGGGGATCGATGCCCGCCGTGGTGCTGCCGCTGGCCTCGCCGGCCGAGCAGGGCCTGATCGGCTGCATCAGCGTCGGCATGATCTGCGCGGGCGGCTTTGCGCTATCGAGCATTCCGCGCGCCGGCACGGTGTTCCCGCTGCTGGTGGGCGTCGGCACCGCCGTTGGCGTGCTGCGCTGCGGTGACTTGCCAGCCGGTCTGCTGCTGTTCATGCTGGGGCTGTACGTGGCAACGGTGGTGCTCAGCGTGCGTTGGACGGCGGCCTCGTTCCTGGCCCGGCTGGTGGCCGAAGGTGCGGCCGAGCGGCAGCGCGACCTGGTCGGGCTGCTGCTGCATGATTTCGAGGAACACGCCAGCGATGCCCTGTGGGAAACCGATGCGGACGGCCGGCTGAGCCACGTCTCGCCGCGCCTGTCGGCCATGCTGGGCAGGCCGTCTGAGCAACTGATCGGCCGCCCGGCCGGCGAGGTGTTCCAGATCAGCCCGGAGATGGCCGACGACCGGGTCGAACTCAACGACGATGCGGCCAGCCACAGTCTGCAGCGGCGCCTGAGCCAGCAGCAGCCGTTTCATGACCAGGTCTACCTGTTCCGCACGGTGGATTCCGGGGGCCTGGAGCAGTCGGGCTGGGTGCAGCTGGCCGCCAAGCCGCTGCTCGATACCAAGGCAAGACATGTTGGCTGGCGCGGTGTGGCGTCGAACGTCACGCGTGAGCATGAGGCGCAGCTGCACATCACCAAGCTGGCCTTCCGCGACATGGTCACGGGCCTGCACAACCGCTACAGCTTCCAGATCCGGCTCGGCCAGATCGTCGAGCAGGCCAGCGCCGCGCAGCCGGGCGCGGGGCGGAGCTGCGCGCTGGTGTGCATGGACCTGGACGGCTTCAAGACCGTCAACGATGCACTGGGCCACGACATCGGCGATGGCCTGCTGCGCAGCGTGGCCGAGCGCCTGTCGGCCCTGCTGCTGCCGCAGGATCTGTTCGCCCGGCTGGGTGGCGACGAGTTCGGCTTCATCTTCGACGGCGTCAGCACGGCCGACGAAGCCGGTGCGCGCGCGGCGCAGTTGCTCGACGCCCTGCGCACACCGCTGGAGGTGTGCGGTGCCAGCGTGCCCATCGGCGCCAGTCTGGGCATTGCGATGGTGCCGCAGGACGGCACCAGCGCCGAGGTGGTGCTCAAGAGCGCCGACCTGGCGCTGTATGCCGCCAAGGCCGGGGGCCGTGGCCAGTACCGCTTCTTCCTGCCGCAGATGGGCGCGCGGGTGCTGCACCGTCTGTCGATCGAACGGGCCTTGCGCGAGGCGCTGCAGGGCGACCAGCTGTCGCTGGTGTACCAGCCGCAGCTCGACCTGTTCACCGGCGAGCTGCTGGGTTTCGAAGCCCTGCTGCGCTGGAACCATCCCGACCTGGGCCAGGTGTCACCCGCCGATTTCGTACCGGTGGCCGAGGATGCCGGCCTGATCGGCCAGATCGGCGACTGGGTGCTGCACCGCGCCTGCCTGGACGCCTGCACCTGGAGCCGGCCGCTGCGCGTGGCGGTGAACCTGTCGCCGCTGCAGATCATGGCGCAGGACCTGATCGGCGCGGTGCGCGACGCCCTGCAGCGCTCCGGCCTGTCGCCGCGCCGGCTGGAAGTGGAGGTGACCGAGTCGGTGCTGCTGAACGAAACCTCCACCGCGCTGTCGCAGCTGCATGCGCTTCACCAACTGGGCGCGTGCATCGCGCTTGACGACTTTGGCACCGGCTACTCGTCGATGGCCTACCTACGCCGCTTCCCGTTCGACAAGCTCAAGATCGACCGCGCCTTCGTGCGCGAGCTGGTGTCGGGGCAGGACGCCCGTGCCATCGTCAAGGCCATGCTCGACGTGGCCGCGGCGCTGCGCATGGAAACGGTGGCCGAGGGCGTCGAGACGCTGGAGGAGCTGCATGCCCTGCATGCGCTGGGCTGCAAGGCCATCCAGGGCTTCTTCCTGGCACGTCCGATGGCTAGCACAGCGGTGGCCGACTTCCTGGACCGCTGGGAAAGCCATCCCACCCGCCTGGCCGTGATCGACCACAACGAGCAGCTGATCGTCCCCGGTTGAGGAGCGGATGCCGCCGCGTGCAGGCGCGGTGGAGGCATGGGCAGTAGGATGGCTGCCTTGCCCCTCGAGGAAACGCCGGGCCGCCCCAAGTTTCCTTGACCCCCGCGGGGCGGGCGGCTGGGCGCAGCTCGGCCTGGGGGCGCTCTGGAATCGCCATGGACATCTTCGACTACGACAACGTTCTGCTGCTGCCGCGCCAATGCCGCGTCGCCAGCCGCAGCGAGTGCGACACCTCGGTGGCCTTCGGCCCGCACCGCTTCAAGCTGCCGGTGGTGCCGGCCAACATGAAGACGGTGCTGGACGACCGCATCGCCGTCTGGCTGGCCAGCCAGGGTTACTTCTACGTGATGCACCGCTTCGATCTGGACAACATCGTGTTCGCGCGCGCAATGCGTGAGCGCGGCCTGATCGTCTCCATCAGCTCCGGCGTCAAGCCGGCCGACCATGCGGTGATCGACCGCCTGGCCGCTGACGGGCTGGGGGCCGACTACATCACCATCGACATTGCCCACGGCCATGCCGAGAGCGTGCGGCGCATGATCGATCACATCAAGCAGCGCCTGCCCCAGGCCTTCGTGATCGCCGGCAATGTCGGCACGCCCGAGGCGGTGATCGACCTGGAGAACTGGGGCGCCGACGCCACCAAGGTCGGCATCGGCCCGGGCAAGGTCTGCATCACGCGTTTGAAGACGGGCTTCGGCACGGGTGGCTGGCAGCTCAGCGCGCTGAAATGGTGTGCACGCGTGGCCACCAAACCCATCGTGGCCGATGGGGGCATCCGCCACCATGGCGATATCGCCAAGAGCGTGCGCTTCGGTGCCGCGATGGTGATGATCGGCTCGCTGTTCGCAGGCCACGAGGAATCACCCGGCCAGACTGTCGAGGTCGACGGCAAGCTCTACAAGGAGTACTACGGCTCGGCCTCGGACTTCAACAAGGGCGAGTACAAGCATGTCGAGGGTAAGCGCATCCTCGAGCCGGTCAAGGGCCGCCTGGCCGACACCCTGCGCGAGATGCAGGAAGACCTGCAGAGCTCGATCAGCTACGCCGGCGGGCGAGCGCTGGCCGACATCCGCAAGGTCAACTACGTGATCCTGGGCGGCGACAACGCCGGCGAGC